>JBBIVA010000004.1:0-69449 GCA_037439945.1 Marinilabiliaceae bacterium | reverse complement strand
GGTGTCTCCAAAATTCCAGACACCCTCTTTTTATTTGTGCTCCTACCCGCGAAGTTTTTCAAACATTCAATTCTCTCGTGCATTAAAATACTTTTGGTACAGCCTCTTTTTTAAAATCCTGGCCCGGTATTATAATGGTTTAAATGTTGCCACCCAACCTCCCCCCGAAGCCATATTTAATTTGAGAATACTGTTTTTGGTAACCTTCAAGGAAACCTTTTTGTAATCCGACGCATTCCTGTCTGCATTTATACCATCACTGAATATTTCGGCCTCGTAGGTACCATCGCCTAAAAATGAAAGTTCAAGTTCAATCTCCCTTTGATCCCAGTTAGTCATCGACCCCACGTACCAGTTTTTGCCCTTTCTTCGTGCAATTGTAACATATTCGCTGAGTTTACCATTTAAAGCAACTGTTTGGTCAAAAACTGTAGGTACTGATGCTATAAATTGTGTGCAATCACTTTCCCTCATATAATGTGTTGGATTATCAGCCATCATTGAGAGGGGCGATTCATAAATAACATACATGGCCAATTGATGGCACCTGGTGCCCTGGCTCATTGGGGTAGAATGAATTGCCCTCCAGTTCCACCGGTTTGAATTAATCATTGCTCCCGGGGTATAATCCATTGGTCCGGCAATTGCCCTTATAAATGGTATAGTAACATCGTATCCCGGGAAATCTGTGAATTGCGTCCATTTTACGTTTTCAAGACCATAAACGCCTTCAAAAGTAATTACGTTTGGATAGGTATGTTGTAACCCGGTTGGTTTGAATGACCCGTGAAAATCAATCAGCATTTTATATTCGGCCGCTTTTTTTGCAAGACGGTAGTAAAAATTTACTGTTTTCTGATCATCCCTGTCCATAAAATCAACCTTAAAACCGGCTATACCCATTTTAGAGTACACCTCCATTACTTTCTCTATTTCAGCATCCAATGGCAACCAGCCACCCCATAAAATAATTTTTACGCCCTTTGTTTTAGCATGGTCAACAATGCCTTTTAAATTGATATGGGGTTTAATGTTAAGTAAACTTGATTGTTCTGACCAGCCTTCATCCAGAATTACATATTCAATGCCATGTTTTGAAGCAAAATCGATATAATATTTATATGTTTCATTATTAACTCCTGATTTGAAATCAACTCCGGTAATATTCAAATCATTCCACCAATCCCATGCAACTTTTCCCGGTTTTATCCAGGTAAGGTCACCAATACGGTTAGGTGATGCCAGTTTTGCGATCATATCATTATCAAGCAGGTCTTTGTCGTTTTGGCTAACTACAAAAACCCGCCAGGGAAATGAACGTGTACCAATTGTTTTAGCTATATAACCGGCTCTTTTGGTTACTATAGATTGCAAATTATTATGTCCTCCTTTTTTTTCTTCCAAGGGATAAGGTGCAAATTGGCCTTTAAAACCATCGCGGTTTTTGTTTACTGTTACAAACATACCGGCATAATCTTCAAGGTCAGCTTCAGTAATAACAATTTTCCTGCCCTTGCCGGCATCCACTAACAGGGGTGTTATAATTAACCGGTTAATATCTATATCATTTAATTTTAGGATATCATATGTGCTTTCAAATGAGGTCATGTACCGCTCAAGATTGGAAACTATATATGGGACCCAGGATTTTTCAGCCGTTGGGAACACAAAATTTGCTTCCTCATCCAATACAGTTATTTCATTTTTAAATGAGGTGTTCAAACGGTAAGCTACACCATCATTAAATACCCTGAAAATTAACCCAAATCCATTTTTAAACTCTATATTTAATTGATTGTACGCGTTTACAACTTCGCTTTTTTTATAAACCGGGGTTTTTAATGTTTCATTGACATTTAACCTGGAAATTCTCTTTACAACAGGTTTGGAGCCAATGTTTCCTTGTTTTTCAAGGGTCATTGAAATGGTTGACGGACCTGCTATCAATTCTCCGTTGCTAAGTAAATTCCATTTTATAGATTCTTCTATGATAATTTCAATTTCGAGTAAATTGTCAGGTGAGTTTGCTTTATAGTTTTGGGCTATCAGGTTTTGGGCAAAACTGATAACCCATAAAATAATTAATTTTGTTTTCATTGAATTTAGTTTTATTATTTGGGTATTGTTTTGCATTAAGGGGATATGAAATTTTCAATTATAATATTGGTTAAATATTTATGGCCCTACAAAATAAAACAATTATTTAAATTATAGTTATTTTTTTTATAGGTAAGTCTTATTTAATAAAAGATAAAGAAATGGCGGAATTATTTATGACCTTTGATTTTAAATAATTAATAAGTTCAACATATCGTTAAACTTTTATAATATTAGATGTTAGACAAAAACAAGGTAATGAAATTAAACACATTACACGTTTATTGCGTTTATTTATATGCATCTGTAAAAAAAGCTTAGCGAACTATTATAAGATTTACCAGGTAAAAAATTGGTTAGCCTATTAATTTTTGAAATATTTCTTATTTTTGTTTAAGTATTTAACTAAAAGCATTTAAAAACTTATAAAATGGATACTGAATTTCAGGTTTTAATCTATCTGGCAGCATCGTTGGGGTTTTTTCATACAATTGTTGGCCCTGACCATTACCTGCCCTTTATTATGATTGGTAAGGCAGAAAATTGGAGTTTCAAAAGGACCCTCTGGTTGACTTTTATTTGTGGAATTGGTCATATATTAAGCTCGGTAATAATTGGATTTATAGGTATTGGCATTGGAACGCAGCTTGAAAACCTTGTAAATCTGGAAGGTTTTAGAGGTAATTTAGCCGCATGGGGTCTTATAGCCTTTGGTTTGGTTTATGCTGTTTGGGGATTAAGACAATGGTACAGGCATAAAGATCATTCTCATAACCATATAGCTAATGGTGATAAAAAGAAAATAACTCCTTGGGTGTTATTTGTAATTTTTGTGCTTGGCCCATGTGAAGTGTTGATTCCTGTTTTGATGTACCCCGCAGCTAATGAGAGCCTTGGGGCACTTTTTGCAGTTACCGGGATATTTGGGCTGTCAACACTTTTAACTATGATGGGTGCTGTTGCATTTGTATATTATGGCCTTGGTTTTGTATCTTTTAAACCTTTTGAAAGATCCAGACATTTAATTGCCGGTACTGTTATATTTCTCTCTGGTTTAGCAATACAACTATTAGGAGTTTAGGGGTTTGGTTTTTAAATGTTTATCAATTAGTAATCCATGAGGTTTTTATTGATTATTTTATTTTTTCTCAATATATGGACTGGGCTATTGGGCGTGGAAGTAACAGTTGCAATTGACGGTTCAGGAAATTATACATCAATTCAAAAAGCTGTTGATGCTCAAAGGGCTTTTAACCCCGAACCTATAACTATTAAATTAAAACCAGGTATATACCGCGAAAAGATTGTTGTACCAACCTGGGCTACAGGGATTACTATGCTTGGCGAAGACCCATTAAATACGATTATTGTTTATAACGATTACAGCGGAAAGGGAATCATAAATACTTTCACTTCCTACACTTTTTTAGTACATGGAAATGATTTTCGTGCTGAAAATATAACCTTTATGAATGATGCTGGTCCCGTTGGTCAGGCTGTAGCATTGCATGTTGAAGGTGACCGGGCGGTTTTTGTAAATTGCAGGATGATAGGCGATCAGGATACATTTTATGCCGGAAGGGAAGCAAGCAGGATATATATAAAAAATTGTTATATTGAAGGTACCACTGATTTTATTTTCGGGCCATCAACAGTTTTATTTGACGGGTGCATAATTAAAAGCAAAAAGAACTCGTACATAACTGCTGCTTCAACCCCTTCGGGCATAAAGTACGGATTTGTATTTATTAATTGCCGGTTAATTGCCGATGAGGGAATTGATAAAGTTTATTTGGGCAGGCCATGGAGAGATTATGCCAAAACAGTTTTCATAAAATGTGAAATGGGAAATCATATTTTGCCTGCAGGTTGGCACAACTGGGGCAGGCCTGCGGCTGAAAAAACCGTTTATTATGGCGAATTCCTTTCATCGGGCCCAGGAGGAAATATAAAAAATAGGGTAGGTTGGTCTAAAAAAATTAGTAAAAAGGGATCAACAAAATATTTCACAGAAAAAGTCTTAAATGGTTTTGAACCATAATAAATCTTTTTATAACAATTCACTACTGTCCGATAAATTTTTCGATAACATACTATAATGCCAACTAATTGCGGTGTCCCTTCAGGACACTGAAAATTGGGGTCGATTCAACTTTACCGATATTCTGTACCTGACGGCACAGTGCCGTTAGGTACAGAATATCGGTAAAACACCTAATTGAGAATTGAACTTTTGTCCCGTTAGGGACAAAACAACTTTTTATCGGATAGTAGTGATAACAATTCATTTTTTTATCTTAGTCCATAATATCCCCCCTATCACTTTTTTTATTGGCTACCCCCCCCCGCATTATTTTTCATAAAGATTATCAACCAATTAATTTAACTTTAATTAAAGATTTTTTTCTCTATTCATTTTCAACCAGTTGAGAAGAAACTAACTGTAAAATCAATTAATTATAGTCCCTGAAAAAACTATTAATGTAGTTTTTTCACTCTAATAAACTATTTTTGTGGTGGTTGATTAAAATTATAAAAACTAAGTTGTGGTGGATAAGTCATGAAGTTGTTTTTTGAAATGACCATCAAAATCAGAAACCATTTACAGATTAATTTTCATTCGTAAATAAATTTTTGATTAAGTTCGGATAGCTTTCCGCGTTGCGGAACAGGTTGTCCCGTTTTTACGGTAGAACTCCATCTTTGCTATTTTGACTTCATCGATCTTCGATTCACAGGTGTTTACCGAAAAGTCGGGACAAGTTGTTTTTACAAACATTGGTGTTTCATCCGAATAAAATTTTTTAATAGTTAGGCCGGAACATTCCTTTTGTAAATTTTGTTAATTGGTAATTCCCGAATAGTCGGGACAGGCTATCCGACAATTCAAAAACAAGTTATTTACGGTTGAAAAATTAAAAGGTTTTTAGACCAGGGCAGAAGAGCAAATACGCATAATTTGAACAATATTTTAATTACAAAAGTAGTGATAGGCAATGACCTTGATAAAGGCAAACGTACCTGGGTAAAGGTCAAACTATCCAACAATAAAACTAAAAATTTTTTACGGATGAAAAGGTATCTCATAACAGTTAATCAAACCCAATACGAGGTTGAAGTAGTTGAAATAAAAGCCGGAGCCGCCAAGGCAACAGAAACAATAAATGCTGCCCCAAGGCTAAAACCCTATATTTCAAGTTCAAACCTTAAAGAAAATAAAGCACCATTAAAAGGAAATAAAGTGACTGCTATAATGCCAGGTAGTGTAATTAAGGTCTTTGTTTCGCCCGGTGATGTTGTAAAAAAAGGACAGAAACTTTTGGTTTTTGAGGCAATGAAAATGGAAAATGACTTAACATCACCAATTGATGGGGTTGTTTCAGAAGTTAAAACGTCAGAAGGCGCTGTAATTTCTGCAGGAGAAGTACTTATTATTATAGAGTAGTTTTTATTCTGTATGCATTTGTTTTTAACCTTTCTATTTGTGACATAAATATATTGTTGTATTTAACATTGATCAGAGGAATAATTTACAGGTACTAGATAATATGGTTCCGTCTGAGTGTTTTTTATTAATTTATTATGAATAAGGTAAGAATAACAGAAACAGTTCTTAGGGATGCACACCAATCGTTAATAGCTACCCGTATGAGAACCGAAGAGATGTTGCCCATTATAGAAAAACTTGACAATATTGGTTATCATTCTTTGGAAGCCTGGGGTGGGGCAACATTTGATGCATGTATCAGATTTTTAAACGAAGATCCATGGGACAGGCTGAGAAAAATAAAGGCACTTGCAAAAAATACCCCATTGCAAATGTTGTTAAGGGGCCAGAACCTTTTAGGTTATAAACACTATGCAGATGATGTTGTCGAGTATTTTGTTCAGAAAGCTGTGGCCAACGGAATGGATATTATCCGTATTTTCGATGCCCTTAATGATCACAGAAATATTGAAAAGTCAATAAAAGCCTGTATTAAAGAAGGGGGCCATGCCCAGGCTTGTATTTCATATACTACCAGTCCGGTACACAAATTTGACCTATTCGTTCAGGATGCGAAAATTTTTGAGGATATGGGTGCACACTCTATTTGTATCAAGGATATGGCCGGTTTATTAAAACCCTACGATGCCTATGAATTGGTTAAAGCGATAAAATCCAAGATAAAGCTTCCTGTTCAGTTGCATACCCACTATACCAGTGGTTTAGCGTCAATGACCCTTTTAAAAGCCATTGAAGCCGGGGTTGATGTGGTTGATACGGCCATCTCCCCAATGGCTTTAGGCACATCACAACCTGCCACAGAACCTTTGGTTGCCTCTATACAAGGTACAGAACGTGATTCAGGTCTCGACTTGGTAAAACTTAGTGAAATTGCTGAATATTTCAGGCCAATGAAGGATAAATGGATTGAAAGCGGGCTTCTTGACCCTAAGGTTATGGGAATTGATGTAAATGCCCTAATTTACCAGGTTCCGGGTGGAATGATTTCAAATTTGATATCACAGTTGAAACAATCAAATGCCCTTGATAAGTACGATGAAGTTTTGCAAGAAGTACCCAGAGTAAGAAAAGATTTTGGATACCCGCCCTTGGTAACCCCATCGAGCCAGATTGTTGGTACACAGGCTGTATTTAATGTTCTGATGGGCGAAAGGTACAAAATGGTACCTAAAGAGTCTAAAGGAATTGTAAAGGGCGAATATGGCCGGACTCCTGCCCCTATAAGCACTGAGCTGACAAAAAAAATATTGGGCGATGAGGGGCCAATCACTTGTCGTCCGGCAGATTTGCTTGAACCTGAACTGGAAAAAACAAAAGAAAAAATAAAGGATTATATCATTCAGGATGAAGATGTTTTAACCTATGCATTATTGCCCCAGGTGGCTGAGAAATTCTTTAAGATGCGTAAAGATGGGACACTTAACCAACAAATTGAACCTGAACAAAAAAAGGCCGGTACTGAATCTAAACAGGAAATTGAAGTTAGTTCGGATAATAATGATGATGTAGCAGTTATTACGGCTGCAGTTGCTGCAATGGAAGGCGAAAATGGCGCAAGGTATGCCATCAACAGCATCCGTCAGGTAAGTCCGTGGGTTTTGGCAGCCAGGTTAAAATTATAATTTATCACGGCTAAGTTATTAGGGATGCACTGAACTAATGGCTTAGCCGGGATTAACCCTGGCGGATGTTCGGTAAAGGTTCCATTTAGAAAAACATAAATTGTAAGCATTTCTGATAACAATTTATAGTTTTATGTAAGCGGTTTGATGTATTAAGTGTTATTGACAACAACTTAGTCTGGTGGTTTTTAATGGACGTTATTAGTAAATACAGCTAACGACAAATCCGGGTTTATATTAAAAATCGCTTTTAAGCTATAAGTACGGGGTTTAAAACCGTTGTTGATTAAAGAATATTTAAGGGTAGTGTATTTTATTTTTTTGCAGGTATTATTTGGAATGTTTACTGGGTAAATAGCCAAATAGAGCCTTAAATTGACGGCTAAAATATCTTGCATCTGAAAAGCCAACCTTCATTGCAGCTTCTGAAACATTATAACCCTGGCTAATAAACTGGGCGGCAATTTTAAGCTTCAATTCACGCACAAATTCAACTGGGCTTAAGCCTGTCAACCCTTTAACTTTATTATAAAACACCGTCCGGCTTACGCACATTTTTTCAGCCAGTGATTCAATTGAAAATTCTTCCGAATAATTATCTTCAATATAACCAACCAATTGTTTGATAAACTCTTCATCCTTAGAGTTTACGATCTTTGCTGAGGGATCTATTGTTTTATTTTCATGAAACCTTGTGATTATATTTCTTCTTTGTTCCAAAAGGTTTCCTACCATAGCTTTTAAATAACCTGAATTAAAGGGTTTGGTTATATATGCCTCTGCACCGGTTTCGATACCTGTTATCTGGTCGTTAAGGCCTGTTTTTGATGTTAATAAAATAACTGGTATATGTGATGTTTGAAAATTTTCTTTAATATGCCGGGTCATTTCCAAACCATCCATAACCGGCATCATAATATCTGAGATTATTAAATCAGGATTCTGAATATTAATAAAATTAATTGCTTCCTGCCCGTTTTCAGCTGTGCAACAAACAAATTCAGGGCTCAGTGACTGTTTAATATATTCCCTGATTTCATGGTTGTCTTCAACCACCAATACCATGGGTTTAGCTTTTTCACCTAAGTTATCATCTTCGGATAAACTCTCAATATCAATTGTTTCAGTTGGTTCATGCTTTGGATGAGTATTTTCATTTTTGCCTGAAAAAATAATTTTATCAGATAAACCAAAGTGTTCTTTTCCTGTTTTTAATTTAACAATAAATGAACTTCCTTTTCCTGGTTCAGATAATACATCAATTTCACCGTTATGCAGTTTAATTAGTTCATTTGCCAGTGATAAGCCAATGCCGGTTCCGGCCAATTCCTTACCACTTAATATTGTATATCTCTCAAATAATTCCGGAAGGTGCTCCTTTGGTATACCCCTGCCTTCATCTGAAATTTTAATTTCAAATAAATCAGTGTTTATTTTTTTTTCGAGGGTTATATTCACAGATTTATTTGCTTCTGTGAATTTTAACGCGTTTGAAATGATATTGTAAATTACAATATCCAGTTTTGATGGGTCGCCCCAGATATAGAAACTATCGATGTTTGTATTAAAATTGTAGTTAATGTTTTTATGTTGGGCCAGGAGCTCAAAACTTTCAAAAATGTTACGTGTAAAACCCACAATATCAAATTCACTTATCTTTAAAACCATTTTATTGTTTTGGATTTTTCTGAAATCCAGCAATTGATTTGTAAGGTTTAGCATTCTTTTTCCATTTCGCCTGATAATTTCCAATTTTTGCCTGTCGGAAGTATCCAGTTTGGATTTACTTATTAAATCTTCAATCGGCCCTATAATTAAGGTAAGCGGAGTTCTAATTTCATGTGATATATTGGTGAAAAACCTTAGTTTCATGTCATTAACCCTACGTTCTATTTTTAACTCATTCCTGTAATGGTTAATTTTTGAAATTGTTCTAAAGACAATAAAAAAAAGTAAAACCAAAACCCCTGAATAAATTATAAAAGCCCAAATAGTTTTATACCATGGTGGTAAAATTTCAATCTGCACAAACCGTTCGTTGGTCATCCATTGTCCTGCCCGGTTAGATGCCTTTACCCTGAAAATATATTTACCAGGTGAAAGGTTTGTAAAAGTTGCTTTGCGCTGGTTCCCTACAAAGTTCCAGTCGGGGTCAAAATTTTCAAGTTTGTATGAATATTGGTTCTTTTCAGGATCGAGTAAGTCCATGGCCGAATATTCAAAACTAAAGCTTGACTGAACATTACTTAAAGTAATTTTCTCGGTAAAAGATATGCTTTTTGATAGAGGAGAGCCCAATCCTATAGAAACATCTTTGTTAAATAACTGGAAGCCAGTAAGTTGAATGTTGTTTTGCCAAGGTGTTGTTATTAGTTTTTTCGGTGAAATTATTTCAACGCCAAGGAAACCGCCAAACATTAATCTTCCATCGTGACTTTTAACACAGGTGTTTTCGGAAAAAGGGTTAAAATTCAAACCGTTATTTGAATTAAATACTTCAAATGAGCGATGTTGTTTATTAAGTCGGCTTAATCCATTTTCAGAACTGAACCAAAGATAACCGTCATTGTCTTCAAGAATTCCATATACAACGTTGTGGCTAAGACCATTAAACTGGTTAAACGCTTCAAAAGTTGCTTTTTCGGCATTAAGCTCTTTTAGCCTGTTTATTCCGCCTCCAAATGTAGCAGCCCAAATATCTCCTTTTGAATCTTCATAAAGATGTATAATATCGTTAAGGCTAATTCCATCTTTGGAATTCTGGCTTGACAAAAAATTTCTTATAATTGGCTGGGTGTTATCTGTTGGTATTTTTTCAATAAGGTTTAACCCGTAGCCCGTGGCTATCCACAACCTGCTTTTTCTGTCAATTAGCAGGTTACGTACCAGGTCGCTTGATAAGGATGAATTATTTGTGTTTATTCTAATAAACTTTCTTTCACTATTCTCATTTTCAGTTACCAAGTTTAATCCATTTCCGTACGTCCCAATCCATAAATTGCCATTTGGGTCGGTAACAAATGAATAAACATTGTTATTGCTCAAACTAGTACTGTCACCTGCAATTTGTTGATAATTAACAAATACTATATTATTTAAATTTTTGTAACTATTTAAAGGTTGCCTGCTAACAAATACCCCTTTCCCTTTTGAGCCAACCCAGAAAAAGCCTTTTTTATCAACATGAAAAGCGTAAGGGCTAATCCCTGTAACATTACCGTTGATTGTTTTCAATTGTTCAAAAACAATTACGGGGGCACCATTTTCATATACATGTATCCTTCCTGCTTTAGTCCCTACCCATAATCTTTTTTGAGAATCTTCAAAAAGCGCCCTTACAATATTATCTGAAATATGATTAATTCTTCTGTCGGGAAGCAAATTCTCGAAAGCCGGCTCCTTCAAAACTACTCTTTCAAGACTTCCCTGCAACTGACCCGTACCAACCCATAACTGACCCGAATGATCTTCAGTAATAGCCATAACTATGTTTGATGAGAGGGAATTTGGATTTGATGGGTTATTTTTATACTGGGTAAACCTGTTATTATCTCTGTCAAATATATTTAACCCACCTTCATGAGTTCCTATCCATAAGTTATTTTTTTTATCTTCATAAAACACATGTCTTTCCAAATCGGGTACCGTACCTGCACCTGGGTTGAAAAATCTGTAAAAATCAGTAGTCCATGTTTTAGTGTTAACTGCTGAAACCCCAAAGTTTTCAGTTGTAATCCATAATAAACCATATTTATCCTCATAAATCTGGTTGATTTGGTTACCGTGCACTGAAACCGGGACCCAATCCTGATTTGTTTTTTTCAGCACCTGGATACCATTGTTACGCATTGCAACCAAAATAGCCCCAGATTTTGTCTTAAACAATTTTACTATGTCGTTTGATTTTAATGACGGTGTGTTATGAGTGTTTATGTAGGTGTATTGTTGACCTTGTTTCTGAGACTTTAAAATGCCAGCATCATCTGTTGCAAACCATAATTCAGAAGCTGTTTCTATATAATCTTTAAAAGAATTGGTGATAAACATATGCTGAAACCTTGGTGTGGGTAAAGCCAGGGTTTCTTTTTCAACTAATGTCAGTCCCATCGCCGTGCCAATCCAAATATTCCCATTTTCATCTTTTCGTACAAATGAAACCTGGTCATTTGAAATTGAACTTATACCCCTTGATGAGAAACTGGTAATTTTATAATTATCAATAGTTTCGTCATATACAAGCCGCAAAACTCCTTTATCTGAGAGCCCTAACCAAATCTCATCTTTTGAATATTGAAGATAATCTGAAAAATGGTAGTGTTTTTCTTCAGATTTTGCTATTGTACTCGACAGCGATATGAATTTTTCAGTAACAGGGTTAAAAAAATGGTAATAACCATCATGTGTTTCAAACCATATAAAACCACGTAAATCCTCCCACAATCTGGTAATTCGGTTATGGGTAAAATTTCGTACCCCTTCCTGTTCATTCAGAAATACCCTGAATTTGTTCCCATCGTAGCGGTTGAGGCCATTATTTGTACCAATCCATAAAAAACCCTGCGAATCACAAAGTATACACGAAACACTGTTTTGCGATAACCCACGGAGAGTATTAAAATGTTCGAAACGTAATATTTCCCCCCCATATATTTGAAATGGTATCGCAATCTCAACCAGGAAGGTTAAAAGGGATAAAATTGTTTTATTTTTAATTAATAATTTGTATAACATTTTAACAGTTAACAATATAGTTAGTTTCTTGTGGTACTTTCAAAAACACCATTGTAATACGAAAATACAAAAATTACCAAATTTAATATCTTATTACATTTGTCCCTTTTCAATTATTATTCAAGCCGGGTTAAATTTTATCGCTGTTTCAAAAACTCTACCAAATTTATTGGTTTGGCAATGTTCATAAAATCAGTTAGTAGATGAATTATATAACACTTAAAAAAACAATTTGTTACACTTTTTCAGATAATTTACACAACTTTTATTTATAGGGTGTATATTAACTTGCAAACCATGATATAATTAAAATCGGATACGAAATTTATAGAAATACAATGTTTTTAGGATTAAACTGAAATGAGGCAGTTAATGTTTATTTTATTACTACTGTTTGTTAAGGATTGTTTTTCTCAAAACAATGCTAATAGTTCCGTTAAAGCCCATTTTGTTGTATGCGCAAATGGTAAAGGTGATTTTTTAACTGTTCAGGGTGCCATAAACGCGGTTCCTGATTTCAGGAAGAATGAAACAATAATATTTATTACAAAAGGAGTTTATAAAGAGAAAATTGTATTGCCTGGTTCCAAAACAAGGGTTACCTTAATTGGTGAGTGCAGGGATCAAACTGTAATAACCTACGATGATTTTGCATCTAAACTTAACAGATTTGGTGAAGAAATGGGAACTACAGGGTCTTCTGGATTTTTTGTTTTTGGAGATGATTTTACGGCCCGGAATATAACCTTTGAGAACTCGGCTGGTGCAGTTGGACAGGCAGTGGCCGTGAGGGTTAGTGGCGACCGTGTGGTATTTGAAAATTGCAGGTTTCTGGGCTCTCAGGATACATTATATCCTCATACATCAGGAAGCCGGCAGTTTTATTATAAATGTTATATTGAAGGTACAGTAGATTTTATATTTGGATGGGCAACTGCATTTTTTGAAAAATGTGAAATTTATAGTAAAGGAAGCGGCTACATTACAGCGGCATCTACCGAAAAAGATATTGAATACGGTTTCGTTTTCAGGGATTGTAGTATTTCAGGTTCGGCTGCGCCAAAAACTGTATATTTGGGACGCCCATGGAGAAACCATGCGCGAACAGTGTTTATAAACTGTTTTTTGGATATTATAATACACCCCCTTGGATGGCATAACTGGAATAAAACTGAAGCCGAATCAACAACCTTTTATGCCGAATATAAATCCTATGGTCCAGGTTCCGGTAATGAAAGCCGGCAAAAATGGGCACATCAGTTAAACGAGGGCCAAATTAGTAACTATACACCTGAAAAAGTTTTAGCGGGTAAAGACAACTGGAACCCTTTCGAGAGGATTTGCAAACCCTGATAATAATTAATTAACCAAATAGTAGGAGTTTAGTGTTTAATGAATAGAATTTTACTTATAATTTTTTTGATATTGGGTGTTTACCTAAAAGCTCAGGTTTCCAAGATATCGGAAGTATGGAGTGCTGATTTGGGTAATGGTATGTATAAAAACCCTGTTATACACGCTGATTATTCTGACCCTGATGTAATTAGAGTTGGAAATGACTTTTACATGACAGCTTCAAGTTTTAATTGCATTCCAGGCTTGCCTATTTTGCATTCAAAGGATTTGGTGAACTGGCAGCTTGTTAACCATGCTATTGAAAGACTTTTACCAAATGATGTTTTTTCGAAACCCCAGCATGGAAATGGGGTTTGGGCTCCGGCTATTAGGTTTCATAAGGGTTTTTATTATATATTTTATGGGGATCCCGATTTTGGGATTTACATGTTAAAAGCAAAAGACCCAAAGGGAAAATGGAGCAATCCGGTTCTTGTAAAAGAGGGAAAGGGCCTTATTGACCCATGTCCATTATGGGATGATAATGGAAAGGCATATTTGGTACATGCATATGCCGGAAGCAGGGCCGGGATAAAAAGTATTTTGGTTGTGGCCGAAATGAGCCCTTGTGGAACTAAATTACTTGAAGAAGGAATAATGATCTTTGATGGCCATAACGGTAATCAAACTGTTGAAGGGCCTAAATTCTATAAAAAGGATGGTTATTACTACATTTTAGCCCCTGCAGGCGGTGTAACCTATGGTTGGCAGTTGGCTCTTAGGGCTAAAACACCATATGGCCCATATGAGCACCGGATAGTTATGCACCAGGGAAATACAAATATTAACGGGCCACATCAGGGAGGTTGGGTAGAACTAAAATCAGGGGAAAATTGGTTTATTCATTTTCAGGACATGGGGCCTTATGGAAGAGTAGTACATTTAAACCCCATGCAGTGGAAAAACGGATGGCCAGTAATTGGTAGCGATAATGATGGGGATGGAATTGGGGAACCAGTTGCTGTTTATAAAAAACCCAATATTGGCAAAACATTTCCAATTATAACCCCTTCTGAATCAGATGATTTCTCAGAATTACGAATTGGTTTGCAATGGCAATGGCACGCTAATCCGAAAAATACCTGGTCGTTTATAAATACCCAAAATAAAACATTACGGTTGTTTACAAAAAAAATTCCCAACGGGGCAAAAAATTTCTGGGAAGTTCCAAATTTGCTTTTACAAAAATGGCCTGCACCTGAGTTTGATGCTTCAACACGGATGGTTTTTACCCCAAACGAAAAGCTAATTGGCGAACGGGCTGGTTTAATTGTTATGGGTATTGATTACGCTTCAATATTTATTGAGAAGCGCTCATCAGGAACATATTTAGTTATGAATACATGTTTGGATGCTATGAATGGAAGAGCAGAATCTGAAGTGTTTTCGGTTCCATTTAAAGGTGATTCTGTTGAATTTATGGTTTCTGTAAAAAATGGGGCCGAATGCAAGTTTCAATACCGTGTGGATAGTGATAATTGGATTGAAATTGAGAATATATTTATTGCAAGGGAAGGAAGATGGATTGGTGCAAAAATTGGGTTGTTTGCAACACGGATGGACCAGACAAATGATTCAGGTTATGCCGATTTTAATTGGTTTAGGATTACAAATAAGAAAGAATTGACTATAGTAAAATAAATATTAAGTAAAATAATTAAACCGATAAATGATTTATTATGAGAGCAACAACAAAAGGAAATTGGTTTAAATCAGTGATGGTGTTATTGTTAGGGGTAGCCGTTTTGTCCTGCTCGCAGGTTAAAAATTGCAGCACCGATTATTCATGGGTATATAATAATATTGAGTTTGAAATGCCTAAAGTAATTGAACCTGTAATTCCCCCAAACAAAATAAATATTGCTGATTTGGGAGCCGCAGGCGATGGTATTACAATGAATACTGCCTATTTTGCAGAAGCAATTGAGAAACTTTCAGTTAAAGGTGGAGGTTCAGTTATTGTACCCGCCGGATTATGGATGACTGGCCCAATTGTACTAAAAAGCAATATAAATATTCACCTTGAGGAAGGTGCCCTTGTAAGGTTTAGTAAAAACTTCGATGATTATCCATTGGTTGAGAGTACCTTTGAGGGAATTATGACTTACAGGTGCCAATCTCCCATATCAGGGCGAAACCTTGAAAATATTTCCTTTACAGGAAAAGGGGTTTTTGATGGTAACGGACAAGCGTGGAGGCCTGTGAAAAAATTTAAAATGACTGCCAATCAGTGGAAAAATTTAACTACCGGAGGAGGAGTTTTAAATGAGAAAAAAGATATGTGGTGGCCAACAGAACA
Source organism: Marinilabiliaceae bacterium (assembly GCA_037439945.1). GTDB lineage: Bacteria > Bacteroidota > Bacteroidia > Bacteroidales > Marinilabiliaceae > CALEUX01. The sequence continues at coordinate 53,797 of JBBIVA010000004.1, read as the reverse complement.
GGCTTTGAAAGGGTTTGTTATTGCATCAGGAAGCAATATCCCCAGGTTAAACACCTTTGATGATTATATGTCAATAAAGGATTTTCTTAGGCCTGTTATGGTTAGTCTTATAAGTTGTAACAAGGTTTTATTGGATGGGCCAACTTTTCAGAATTCACCTGCATGGAACCTGCACCCATTAATGTGTGAGAATTTAACCATACGGAACCTGGTTGTTCGTAATCAGTGGTATTCTCAAAATGGCGATGGCCTTGACCTGGAGTCTTGTAAAAACGTAGTAATTTATAACAACAGCTTTGATGTGGGTGATGATGCTATTTGTTTTAAATCAGGGCGCGATAAAGAAGGGCGTGAACGTAATATCCCTACTGAAAACGTAATTGTAAAAAATAATGTAGTTTATGCCGGACACGGAGGTTTTGTTATAGGTAGCGAAATGTCGGGAGGTGTTAAAAACGTGCATGTTTCATCCTGTACATTTATGGGAACAAATATTGGGTTAAGGTTTAAAAGTACCCGTGGACGTGGTGGTGTTATCGAAAATATTTATATATCAGATATAAATATGATCGATATCCCAACTGACCCAATTCAGTTTAACCTGTTTTATGGTGGTCATGCCCCTGTTTTGGATGATGGTACAAGTAGCTCAGGATTAATTGAAACCGATGCTCCGGCTGTTCAGGTTACTGAAGAAACCCCTGCTTTCAGGAATATTTTTGTTAAAAATGTTGTTGCCAATGGTTTTGGAAGTGCGGCATTACTAATGGGGTTACCTGAAATGAAACTTGAGAATGTAAAACTTGAAAATATTGTGTTAAAAGCACCCAAAGGATTTACATGTATTGATGTAAAGGATGTTGAATTTGTAAATGTTAAAATTATTCAGGACTCAGGCCCGGCCCTTACCCTGTTTAACAGCCAGGATGTATCAATAAATGGCTTTTCATTCAAGGGAGAGGGTTTACCAGGGTTGGCCGTTTCAGGAAAATCAACTCATAATATTGAAGTTAGCTCAAAAAATTTCAATGACCCTTCTTCACAAATTTTAATAGTTGGCGGAGCTGTAAAAGAGTCAATTATAATTAAGTAATATAATGAATGTAGAAAAAACAGAAACCCGGTATTTTTAAATACAGGTTTCTGTTTTTTTATGTTCATTAAACGTTAATTCTTTCTTAGGTTACCGGATGAAAAAACTATTGTTCATTTTACTTGTATTTTCTGGGCTCATTTTCTGGAGTTTAGGCCAAAAGGGAAAACAAATTAATATTTTTCTTGCCGGTAATTCCACCATGGCTGATAAGCCATATGGAGATGGGAACCCTGAGAAAGGGTGGGGACAGGTGTTTCCTTTATATTTTAAAAGCGGTGTTAAAATTGAAAATTTGGCTGTTAACGGCCGAAGTACAAAAAGCTTTATTAATGAAGGACATTGGGATAAATTAATCTCAAAAGTTGATAATGGAGATTTTGTTATAATTGAATTCGGTCATAATGATGCCAAATCAGAGGATCCCAAACGTTATGCAGCTGCACAAACTGATTTCAGCCAGAATTTAAGAAAATTTGTAAGTGATGTACGAAAAAAAGGAGCAATCCCCATTTTGGCTACTCCAATTGTTAGAAGAAAATTTGATGAAGATGGCAGGTTTTATGATACACACTATGATTATCCTGAGTCAGTTAGAAAAGTGGCTGATGAAGAAAAAGTAGTGTTGTTTGATTTACATTATCATTCACAACAAATGGTAGAGCAGTATGGACCAGAGAAATCAAAAAATCTGTTTTTATATATTGATACCATCGAATACAGTAATTTAACATCACCAATTTACGATGACACTCATCTATCAGCATATGGAAGTTTTAAAATTTGTGATTATGTAGCAAAAGAGATTCGTACTAAATTGCCAGAACTTGGCAGATTTCTTAAGAAATGAATTAACCTTCCTTTGTTTTTACCCAAATCGGTTTATTATAAGTTTCCTTAATAATGCTGCTTGTCGTAATGTATTGTAAGTCAGCAATGTGATAATTTGTTACTATTGATTATGGTCAATTTGTACCAGTTATTACGATAGTTTTTCTACGGTTAAGTAGAAGTAAAATTCTTAAATTGCACATGCAAAAGTTAACAGATGTTAAAACAATTAAGTAAAATATTAAAACTTTTTTTAAAATAGATTTTTTAATAACAAAGTATATTAGATCACTGGAGTATGATTTTTAAGGATAGATCAGAATTATTTTAATGGTTAATACCTAAAGTTTTAAATGATTATGAAAAAAAGGGAAATTTTAAGATTTTTAATGCTTTTAGGGTTATGGACAAGCAGTGTGCTTACCTTCGCCCAGGAAAGCAGATTAATAAAAGGCAGGGTGCTTTCTTCAACAGGAGAAGCATTGCCGGGTGTTAATATAATTGTAAAAGGAACCACCAACGGTACTATTACCGATATTAATGGTGATTACCAGCTACAAGTTGATAACCCAGGGCAATCGGTACTTATTTATAAATTTATTGGATTTACTGAAAAGGAGGCTTCAGTAGGTAATCAATCAACAATAAATGTAACGCTTCAAGAAAGTTCAATCGGGTTGAAAGAGGTTGTTGCCATTGGTTATGGAACAGTACAACGTAAAGATATTACCGGTTCGGTTTCTTCGGTTACAGGCGAGGCTTTACAGGCAATTCCTGTTGCAAGTGCAGCTGAAGCGATAACCGGACGATTGGCCGGGGTGCAAATATCTGCAACTGAGGGTTCGCCCGATGCGGAAATAAAAATTCGTGTTCGTGGTGGAGGGTCAATCACAGGTGATAATTCTCCGTTATATATCGTTGATGGATTTCCTGTTGAAACAATTTCTGACATTTCGCCTGCTGATATAGAATCTGTTGACGTTTTGAAGGATGCATCTTCAACGGCCATTTATGGTTCAAGAGGTGCAAACGGTGTAATCATTATAACCACTAAAAAAGGTAAAGAGGGTAAAGTTTCGGTTAATTACAATGCTTTTGTAAGTTATAAAAAACTTGCAAATAAGTTGGATGTGTTATCGCCTGGTGATTATGTTAAGTGGCAGTTTGAAAGGTCTTTACTTGATAATAGCCCTAACGAATACAGCAACATTTTTGGAAACTTTCAGGATATGGAACTTTACGGCGAAGTTAAACCTAACGACTGGCAGGAATTAGTTTTTGGCCGTAGGGGGTTTTCTTTTAACCACAACCTTAGCGTAACCGGGGGTACTGAAAAAAACCAATACTCATTTACGTATAGCCATGTTGACGAAAAAGCTATTATGCAAATGTCCGGATTTAAGCGTGATAATCTAACGTTGAAATTAACAAATAAACCAAATAAAAAGATTTCTCTTGATTTTTCAGTACGTTACTCAAATACCCAGATTGAGGGTGGTGGGACAAATGAACAGAATGAAGTTTCTTCGGCTGATTCACGTTTGAAATTTGCAATGATATATCCTCCCTTCCCGGTTTCAGGATTAACTGATACTGGAGATACCGACCCTGATTTTGCACTTTACCATCCTTTGGTTGCCTTATCAGATAACGACAGGTTTCAAAAACGTATATCTTATAATCTAAGTGGTAGTGTAGCATGGGAAATTATAAGTAATTTGAAATTGAAAACAGAAGTTGGATTGGACGATTATAGAAATAATGACGACCGTTTTTATGGAACAACTACTTATTATGTAAGGAATAAACCTGCTGCTGAAAATCAGGGCTTACCGGCCATTATTTTTAATAAATTGACCCGTGAATCAATACGTAACACAAACACAATGGCTTATGATTTCAAGAAGCTAATTTCAAAAGATCATAAATTAAATATGTTGTTGGGACAAGAATATATTATACGAACACAGGAAATTCATTCAACTACAGTTCATGGTTTTCCTAAAACATTTACATTTGCTGATGCATCCAAACTTTCAGCACAGGGAAAAGCAAATTCTATTGATAATTTTTTATATCCCGATGATATTTTGTTTTCATTCTTCAGTCGTTTTAATTACGATTTTAGAGGAAAATATTTAATAAGCGGAACTTTCCGTGCAGATGGGTCATCAAAATTCTCAGAGGGGAACAGATGGGGCTATTTTCCATCGGCTGCTGCTGCCTGGCGCGTTTCTTCGGAGCCTTTTATGGAATCAACAAAAAATTGGCTGGATGATTTAAAGTTACGCTTTAGTTATGGTACTGCCGGTAATAATAATATACCATCGGGTCAGTTAACCCAATCTCTTGAAGTAAGGGAGACTACATGGGTAAATGGGTATAATAGTTTTTGGGCTGCAAGTAAAACGATGGCAAACCCTGATTTAAAATGGGAAACTACAATTACAAGGAATGTAGGGCTCGATTTTACCACTCTAGGAGGTAAATTAAATGGTAGTTTTGAAGGTTATATAAACAATACTAAAGACCTCCTGATTTTATTCCCCGTTCCAGGAACCGGATATGATAATCAATACCGTAATATGGGTAAAACTCAAAATAAGGGTATTGAAGCAACTATTAACTGGGTAGCCATGGACAAACCTAATTATGGGTTAAATATTTCTGCCAATATTGGATTTAACCGTAATGAAATTAAATCCTTGGGGTTGATGAATAATTTTTCATCTGAATCAGGGTGGGCATCAACTGAAATAGGTGCCGATTATTGGGTAGCAACAGGAGGTTCAGTAGGTAAAATGTATGGTTACAAAACGGCAGGCCGATATGAAGTATCCGATTTTGACGGATATATTAACGGAGCATGGGTTTTAAGTCAGGGAGTTACTGATAGCCGGCCGATAGTTGGTACACTTCGACCAGGAACATTAAAATTAGTTAACACTACTGAAGGTGATAACCTTGTAAATACTTCTGACAGAACAATTATTGGTGATGCCAATCCCCTGCATACAGGAGGTATGGTTTTAAATGGCAGGGTTTATGGTTTTGACCTTTCAGCTGCCTTTAACTGGAGTTATGGAAATGATGTTTATAATGCCAATAAAATTGAGTATACATCAAGCAGTAAGTATCACTCGCGCAACATGATTACAGTTATGGCAGACGGTAAAAGATGGACAAACCTCCTGCCCAATGGTACCATATCTAACGATCCTGCCCAATTGGAGGAAATGAATGCAAATACAACTATGTGGTCGCCATTTATGAGCCGATTTGTGTTTTCTGACTGGGCTGTTGAAGATGGATCATTCCTACGTTTGAATACTTTAACATTGGGTTATACCCTGCCCAAAGATTTAGTAAAAAAGGCAAATATTCAAAATCTAAGGTTCTATGTGAGTGGGTATAATGTTTTTGTTTGGACAAATTACAGTGGTTTTGATCCGGAAGTTTCTACCCGCAGGAGAACCCCGTTAACCCCGGGTGTTGATTATTCCGCATATCCAAGGAGCAGGTCTATTGTATTTGGTATGAATTTGAGTTTCTAATAAACTAATTATAGGGAAAAAATGAAAAAAGTATTATATATTCTCTTAATAACCTTATCGCTTGCCGGAGTGATGAGTTCCTGTGAAGATTTATTGGATGCACCAACCAAATCTTCGCTTGATGAATCAGTTATTTTCTCGAATCAAACTTTAGCTGAAGGCGCTATTGCAGGCATTTTACAATCATTTTGTGAAACAAATTCCTATAGGGGAAGGTATTTAGTGTATTACGGGATTAATACCGATTGTGAAGTTTACAATTCCCTTAAAAACGTTAATGATGATAAGGCCAGATTGTCAAATTACAATACCAACGTTATTAATGGACAAATGAATACCGAAAATAACGCGTGGGCAAAATTTTATGAAGGAATTGAAAGGGCAAATGTTGCAATTAGGGGTTTGCGCAATAATGGAAATGTTGCCAATAATTCTCAAATGGCTCAAATACTAGGTGAAATTTTAACATTGAGAGCTGTTGTTTACAGTGACCTTATTAAAGGTTGGGGGGATGTACCTGCCCGTTTTGAACCTGTTACATCAGCAACAACATATCTGCCGCGAAGCGATAGGGATGTAATTTACAAACAATTATTGGCCGATTTGGAAGAAGCTGCAGAAATGGTTGGTTGGCCAAATGAGAATGCCGCTACCAAATCAACTGAACGAATTAATAAAGCCTTTGTTAAGGGACTAAGGGCACGGATAGCCCTTGCAGCCGGGGGATTTTCTCAACGTGCCGATGGAACAGTTCGCAGGAGCTCAGATCCTGAACTTTCTCCTGATAAAATGTATGCCATTGCTAAAAAAGAGTGCCTCGATGTAATTAACAGCGCCACATGTAGGTTACAAACTTTTGAAGGGGTTTTTAAAGCTCTCCATCAGGAGAAGTTTATTGCAGGAAATGAAATCCTATGGGAATTGCCTTTTAGTGAAGGCCGTGGCCGTGTTATATTTGATTTGGGTGTTAGACATACAACTGTTGATAAATATACCGGTCAGGCAAAAGGTGGTACAAACGGGCCAAACCCAATAATGTTTTATGAATATGATGTTGAAGATGTTCGCCGTAATGTAACATGCGTACCTTATGAATGGACCAGTGGAAAGCAGGTACCAACCAGTTTGAGCAGGTGGCAGTTTGGAAAATATCGCTATGAATGGTTAAACAGGTTTGTTACCTCAACAAACGATGATGGGTTAAATTGGCTATATATGCGTTACGCCGATGTTGTATTAATGGCGGCTGAAGCTGTTAACGAAATTGATGGCCCACAGGCAGCTGCTCCATATTTGATGATGATACGGGAACGTGCATTTCCAAACAATACAGCTAAAGTAAATGCCTTTATGGCTCAGGCTACTGCCAGCAAGGAAGCATTCTTTAATGCTATTGTAGATGAAAGGGCTTTGGAATTTACAGGTGAAATGTTGCGTAAAGGCGACCTTATACGTTGGAACCTGTTAAGTACAAAATTAAATGAAGCAAAAACCAAATTGCAACAACTTGAAAACAGGCAAGGGAAATATGCCAATCTGCCATTGAAAATTTATTTTAAAACTGCCGATAACAATGAATCTGTTGTAATTTATGGATTGAACTACGGCGAAACTGATGCTGTAGGTGAAAGTCTTGGATATCCCTCAAACACTACCTGGAAGTTATCGGCAACAGGCGACCAGGTTACTTATTGGGATGCCTTGTTTGTACGTGACCCCAACTTACAACAATTTTGGCCAATATGGCAAGTATTTATTGATAGCAGTAATGGCAAACTAAATAACAATGGTTACAATTTTCAATAATTAGCAACCAAAAAAAATAATGCAATGAATAAGTTAATAAAAAGATATACATATATTCTGGGCCTCGCTGCTGCATTTTTGGTTTCAGGATGCACAGATGATATTGATCCGGAAATTACCACGCTTAACGTTAGCAGGCTTTTTTCACCGGTTGGTATAAAAGCATTTGTGGTAAACAAAACTTCGGTGCGACTTGAATGGAGATTGGTAAAAAATGCCACAACTTACACAATTGAATTTTATGATAACGGACAATTGAATTTTTCTGGTAATCCTGAAAAAACAGTTTCAGGTGTAACATTTAGCCAATTGCCAATTACAATTCCAGGGCTTTCAGGTGAAACAGATTACTCTGTGCGTGTTAAGGCAGTTGGAGAAGGTATTAATGACTCAAAATGGGTAAGTGCAGTATTTAGAACTGATGCTGAGCAAATATTTTTGCCCATTAACCCAGATGAGTTAAAAGCCAAAGAGGTTACTTTAAGATGGCCTGCAGGGCAATTTGCCTCATCGGTTGTTTTAACCCCTGGCAATATTACCCATACAGTTACAGCATCGGAAATTGCAACAGGTGCAGTTACAATATCTGGTTTAACAGGTGAAACAACCTATACGGCCAAATTAATGAATGGAACAAAAACTCGTGGTACCCTTGTATTTACAACATTAATTGATTTACAGGGCGCAACCCCTGTTTATCCGGCTGATAATTTAAATGCTGTAATCCAGGCTGCACAACCTGGAACTGTATTGGCTTTATTCCCGGGTGCATACACTGTACACCAAGGTGATATTGCCATAAACAAATCAATAACTTTAAAAGGAGTTTATCCCCATAATAAACCTGTGCTAAATAACCGCTTTGTATTATCGGCAGGGGTTAATGATTTTATTGTTAAAGATTTAGAAATGGTTGGGACATACGGAAGCCCTTCGGTCATTATGACCCAGGCAATCTTTTTTGATCCCGGAACTTATAATATTAATTCAATTGTTATTGATGGTTGTATTGTGCGTAACTATAACCAGGCACTAATTTATGGTGGAGCTGCTGTTGCAAAAGTTGAAACTTTGGATATTGTTAATTGTATTATGTCAAATATAGTTAATGATGGAGGGGATTTTATTGACTTTAGAACCGGACATGTTGTTAATCTCAATATCAAACGAAGCACATTTAACATGGTTGCCGCATTACCACGTGACTTTATACGATTGGATAATTCGTCAGCTAGTTTCCCCGGTTCCACATCAAAAGTTGATATAGACCGCTGTACTTTTTATAATGTCGCAGGCAATGCCACTTCCGGAAGACGAATTTTGTATGTACGGTTTGTTAACAACACATCTACAGTAACCAAATGTATTTTTGCAGGTTCAACCGGATATCTTGGATATTACACAAATCAGGCTTTGACAACACAGCCAACTTGTTCACAGAACAATTATTTTAATGCACCACAATTTTTAGGTGGTGTAACCAGTGGTAAGTTTGATAATTCAGGCAACCATACCACTTTAAACCCCGGATTTGTTGATGTAGCAACAGGTAATTTTAAATTAACAAATCTTGATTTAATTTTGAATGGAATAGGTGACCCAAGGTGGTTGCAATAAAAATTTAGGTGTTTAAGCTGTGGAGGGGCAACCATAATAGTTGCCCCTCTGCTTAAATTAGTGAATAGTGATTTGAAGAAAGCAATAGTTTTATTAGCGGTTTACTGGTTGTTTATTTGTTTAGGTTGTTCAAAATATCCACCTTTTAAAGAACAGGCACCTGGCCCGTATTATATTCTTTGCCTGCACCGGTTGATATAGATAAGGATAAAATACCTGATAACCTGCAACCAGAGATGAAAATCAATCCTGCATATCAGGCAAATAATAAAAATATAATCTAAGCCCCCAAAACCCAAATCTCGAATTCTATCTGAATGCGCTCATTTGAAGCAAGATAAATTTTGGGAAGTGAATAAGGTCAGTTTTATAATATAAATTTCCTAAACCGGTTAATTAAATTTGAAACCTAAAACCATAAAACGGGCATACTATGCAAACAAAACCACCAATGAAACGAACATGTTTGCGAAAAAACACAACTTGTCCCGGCTTTTCGGGAAACACCAATGAATAGAAGATCGACGAAGTCAAAACATCAAAGATGGAGTTCTACCCTAATAACGGGACAACCTGTTCCGTAACGCGGAAAGCCATCCGACCTTAAACTAAAAATTATTTACTGATGAAAAAAATATTAGCAATATTGATAGTTGTTTTTGGCACAATTGGATGTACCTCATCAAAAAAAAATACGCCTGAAAATAACGAAAAATGGTCAGTTCAAATGGCTAATTCGGTAATGTTCAGATATGACTCCCTGGTTAATTATTTAAATCCTAAAACAATAAAATGGTCATACGATGTGGCATTTTTGGGTCAGGCAATTGATAAACTGGGAAATATTGATGCGAAATATTCAAAGTATCTGGAAACCTATGTAGATTATTTTGTTAATGAAGATGGGAGTATAAAGAGTTATTCAATTGATGAGTACAATATTGACCACATTAATCCTGGCAAAAATCTTATTACTTTATATAAACGTAACGGTTTACAGAAATATCGCGATGCAATCGGGCTTCTTGTGAGGCAAATGGAAACACATCCAAAAACACCTTCAGGAGGTTATTGGCATAAAAAGATTTATCCTAACCAGATGTGGCTTGATGGCCTATACATGGCTTCCCCCTTTTTAGCTCAATATGGTAAAGAATTTAACGCACCTCAATGGTTTGATGTTATTGTGCACGAATTTAACCTTATTTATGAAAAAACCCGTGATGAGAATACCGGATTATTATATCACGCGTGGGATGAAAGCCGGCAAATGGGCTGGGCCAACAAAGAAACAGGTAGGTCACCGCATTTCTGGAGCAGGGCAATGGGTTGGTATATGATGGCCCTTGTTGATGTGCTTGATTATTTTCCAAAGGATCATCCCCAACGTGAAACACTTATCGATATTTTGAGTAAAACAGCCGAAGCTCTGGTTAAAGTGCGCGATCCCCAAACCGGATTGTGGTTTCAGGTATTAGACCATGTAGGCGTTGAAGGTAATTATGCCGAAGGCTCCGGTTCTTCAATGTTTACATACGTATTTGCCAAAGCTGCAAAACAAGGATATCTTGACTCAACATATTACAAAATTGCAGATAATACCTTCGATTCAATTGTAAAGCACCTGATTATTGTTGATACTGATGGGTTTATAACGATGAAAAATGTTTGCGGCGCTTGTGGCCTGGGAGGAAATCCTTATCGTGACGGCTCTTATGAATACTATATTACCGAGAAACGTGTTGACAATGATACTAAAGGAGTTGCCCCTTTTATACTGGCAGCATTGGAATTGGACAGATAGTTATTAATTATAATTTAACCAGAAAATTATGAAATACCTGGTTTTGAATTTTGTGTTTATTTTTTTTGGTGTGGTTGTTTGGAGCCAGAAGGGCGGGTGTAATGAGAAATTAGTACCCGCCTTCCCCGGCGCCGAGGGCGCAGGAAAATATACCACAGGTGGCAGGGGTGGCATTGTGTATATTGTTACCAATTTAAATGATGATGGTCCGGGAAGTTTGAGAAAAGGGGTTCAAAAAAAAGGGGCACGTACAATAGTGTTTTCAGTTTCAGGAAATATCAACCTAAAAAAAACATTGAGTATAAATAACGATAGCCTTACTATAGCCGGCCAAACCGCCCCGGGAAAGGGAATTTGCATTACGGGCCATGGTATCAGGATTAGCGCTAATAATGTTATAATAAGGTACATCAGGGTTAGGCCCGGAGATGAATTTCCTATTGAACAGGATGCAATAATGGGTATGGGGAATAAAGATATTATAATTGATCATTGTAGTTTTAGCTGGGGCCTTGACGAAACCTGTACTTTCTACAAAAATGAGAATACAACAGTTCAATGGTGCATAATAACAGAAAGCCTTAACCTATCCCACCATCAAAAAGGTGAACATGGCTATGGTGGTATATGGGGAGGCAATAATGCAACTTTCCACCACAATCTTTTAGCACATCACACAAGTCGTAACCCCCGATTTCAGGGTAGCAGGGGATTAACTCAAAACGAAACAGAATTGGCCGAAATGGTAAACAACGTTATTTACAATTGGCGGTCGAAGGCAAGTTATGGTGGTGAAAATGGTAAATACAATATTATAGGTAATTATTACAAGCCGGGACCTGCTACTGAGCCTAAAGAAAGGGCATTAATTATTGAGCCGTATTACCCTGTGGGGAAATATTATATAAATGGTAATGTTTTGGAAGGAAACAAACAGGTAACAAAAAATAATTATAAAGGTGTTAGTACTAAAAAGGGTTCTTTAAATGAGTTTGTAATTAAAAAACCTTTTCAGATTAGCTGCCTAAAGCCGGTGGCTGCTAATGTGGCCTTTAATAATGTATTAAAATTTGCAGGTGCAAGTTTATACCGAGATGAAATAGATTCAAGGATAATCAATGAAGTGAAAAATGGTAGTTTTACCTATGGAACTAATGGAATAATCAACAGTCAGTCCGAGGTAGGCGGGTGGCCTGATTTATCAGGTGGTAACGCATTAGCTGATGATGATGGTGATGGAATACCTGATGACTGGGAAATTGCAAATGGGTTAAATCCAGGGAATAGTAATGACCACCGCGATTATAAATTATCTGATACTTATACGAACCTGGAAGTTTACATCAACAGCCTTGTTGAATAACCTTTAAGGGTATTATATTTCATTTTTTTTGGTTAAAACGGAAAAAGGTTGATTTTTTTATCCCAAATTTGTTTTTAGCCGGTTTTTTTTATGAAAGTCATTAGAAATATACACTCTTAAGTTGTTGATTATGTAACTTTTGTATTAACAAATTGCTTAAGAAAAACTAAATATTTGTAATCAGAAATGCTTACTAATAAATTTTTTATAAAACAGCCTGTACCCACCAATCGGTTGGGTTAAACCCGGCTAAGCCATTAGTTCATTGCATTCCTAATGACTAATCAGGGTGTAATTTATAGCTTAGGAAATTATTCAATATTTTTTTTACAATAATCCTGACCTACCATAATAAACTTTAGAAAAAACAATTAATACCTACCTATGATGAAACCTTATATTTTATTAGTCCTGTTTACAGGACTTTCACAAGTATTTTCTTTTTCTCAAACTCAGCAAATTAAACCCAAATTAAAAGGTACATATTTATTTACTGTTTCAGTAGAAAATCCTAATACATACGAAATTACCAAAGTGGTTGAGGTAAAAGAGCCTGTAATTGAAAAGGGGATTTTAAAAAGTACACTGGGTTATTTTGCGGTATTAAATGGCAAAACAATACCGGTTGAATTATCTGATACTAATGGAGATGACTTACACGACGCTATGATTTTTGAAGCATCCTTACCAGCGAAATACAAAGTTGATGTAAAAATTTATGAAGCCAAAAAAAAAGAATCTCTGCAGTTTTATAAGAAAACCCAGGCAGAATTATGGCACAGGGTAACAGGCAAATTTGTTGATGGCAGGTATGTAGGTGGAGGAAATTTTTACAGATTTGATTCAATAAGGGTACCACAAGGTTTTATGGACCATGCATATTTCATAAAATATGAAGGTCCGGGTTGGGAATCAGATAAGGTAGGATACAGGTTTTATCTCGACTGGCGTAATGCAAACGATGTATTTGGAAAGAAAAAAAGTAACATGGTATTACAGGATGTTGGTGTTGATGGTTACCAAACCTATCACCAAATGAATGAATGGGGAATGGATGTGCTAAAAGTAGGAAGCACACTTGGGATTGGCTCAATAGCATGGTATAATGGAGAAAAGGCAATTAGGGTTGAAAAAACTGATAGTGTAATGTGTAAGATTAGCAGTGATGGCCTTGTAAGATCACAGGTTAAAACATGGTATTACGGTTGGCAGACGGGTGATAAAAAAAACAGTGTAGTCTCGCTAAAATCGATTGATGCCGGAAGCCGGATGACAAGGGAGTTATTGAAGTTTGCACAACCACATGACAAGGTTGCTACCGGTTTTATTCTTGATAAAAAGGCCGAAGTTTTTGAAATATCAAGTGAAAATGGAAACTGGAAAGCATTGGCATCATTTGGAAAACAAAGCCTGGCCGATGACAATCTCGGCCTTGCAATTATATATCCAACATCACAAAACGGACGTGTTACGAAGGATAAAATTAATAATTTGGTTGTTTTTGAAAAGCCCCTGCAAACTGTTGAATACTATTTTTTAGCGGCCTGGGAGCAGGAAACAAACGGTATAAAAACTAAGGAAAAGTTTGAAGAATATTTGAAAAAATCACTTAATATGCTGGAAGGGGGATTAAAAATTTCAGTTAAAAAGTAACACCCGTATTTTAACCCAAATTTGTCTTTAGCCGGTTTTTCTAATAGCCATCATTAAAAATTACTATTTTAATGTATTGATTGTGTGATTTTTTATTTGACAGATCGCTTTAAAAAACTAAATATTTGTAATCATAAATGCTTACAAATAAAGCTTTTCTAAACAGGGTTTAAAAAGCTTTAGGTTTAACGGATAATAATTAACAACAATGAACAATAAGAAAATATTTGTTGCATTTTTAATTGTTGCCATAGTGCCCTTTATTGGGTGTGTTAAACAAAGTAAAAAGAAAGTATCCTTTGATTCAAAGGAAGAAATTCTTTCTCGTATTAAAGTTCCGGTTTTCCCTGATAATTTCTTCCTTATAACAGATTTTGGAGCAAGGGGGGATTCAGTTTCCAACTGTAAACCAGCTTTCGATAAAGCAATGGCAGCGATAAAAGATGCAGGTGGAGGAAGAATTATTGTACCTCCGGGTGTATACCGAATGGAAGGGCCAATACATTTTACAGGTAATACCGAACTTCATTTGAGTGAAGGAGCAGTGTTAAAATTCTCTGGTGAACCTTCAGGATATCTGCCGGTTGTGGCTACTAGTTGGGAAGGCACCTTGTTATTTAATTACAGCCCATTTATTTACGCCCATAATTGTAAAAATATTGCAATTACCGGTAAAGGCATAATTGATGGAGAGGCATCGCAAACCTGGCAGCTTTGGAGGGACAAGCAAAGGGATGATCAGTTATTGAGCAGGAAAATGAACAATTCAAATGTTCCGGTTGAGCAAAGGATTTTTGGTGAAGGGCACTTCCTGCGTCCACATTTGATTCAATTTTACGAGTGCGAAAATATTTTAATTGAAGGTGTAAAAATTGAAGATTCACCATTTTGGTGTGTGCATCTTCTTATGTGTAAAAATGCTACTGTACGTGGTATTGAATTCGATGCTCAAAACAAAAACAATGATGGGATAGATCCTGAATATTCTGAAGATATATTGATTGAAGATGTGATTTTTAATAATGCAGATGATAATGTGGCAATTAAGGCAGGGCGTGATTTAGAAGGACGAACAATTGGCAGGAGTTCGCGCAATATTATTATACGAAATTGTAAGTTATTAGGGCTGCATGGGATTGTTATTGGGAGTGAAATGTCTGCTGGAGTTCACAACATATTTGTTGAAAATTGCCATGCCACAGGATATTTGAAAAGAGGACTTTATATAAAATCGAATCCCGACAGGGGCGGAGAAATTTCAAATATATTCTTTAAAAATGTTAAGCTTGATAAAGTTGAGGACTGCTTTTTTATAACATCATTTTACCATAAGGAAGGAAAAGGAAATGTTACCACTATTCATAAAATTTTTGTGGAGGATGTGGTATGCAATGAAGCTACAGCTGGAGGTATAGTAATACATGGTTTCTCAGAGAAGAAAATTGAGAATATATTTTTCAAGAATATTTCAATCTTAAAAGCTGGTATAGCCTTTGATTTGCAGGATGCCCGAAATATAATTCTGGAGGATGTATCCATTGGCGGACAGGCTGAACCCCCTTCCTGGGCGAAGTAATCTACTGTAACAGGTTATATTATGTATAAAAGGTTTAAAAAAAGGCTCACAAATCGGTGAAGCCCTTTTTTAGTTTACTGTTTAAGCAATTATAGATTAAGCAACCTTTTTAAATGCCTTTCATAAATATTGTCATAAACGCATTGTCCAACAATCTCTTCATGTTTTTCGAGAAGTTCATTATACTTATCAATTTTTTCGGCAGCCAGTTTAAATGCCACATGCACTAATTGACGCATATTTGGGTTGTATTGTGAATGCCCTGGAATATGACGCAATGCATTTGCCAAATCCTCATTGCTCCAGGTTTTAACAGTTTCGGCAGATGGTAGTTTTGATTCATCAATATCAATAACATCAGCATAAGGAGCACAAAGTTTTTCAACATTTTGAAGGGCTCTTGCATAAATATCCTTTGCGAAATCGAGAGCCTCACCACCGGCCAGCGCCAACCCTATTACTTCTTCAAGCCATGTAGTACCCGCTGTTTTTAGGTGAAAACCTTTACCATACTTTTGGGTCAGGTCGCGAATTGGTTCATAAATACTGAATTTGTCTGAACCAGAATGAATACTCATTTTTAATTCAGATGGTAAACCGAATTTTTCTATAGCAAAGTCAATAACTAAAAGACTTGATTCAAACTCTTCGGCAAAAGCTTTGGTATTGCCAACATAATCAACACCTTTATTAAACCTGCCTGT
This sequence comes from Marinilabiliaceae bacterium, assembly GCA_037439945.1. Taxonomy (GTDB): domain Bacteria; phylum Bacteroidota; class Bacteroidia; order Bacteroidales; family Marinilabiliaceae; genus CALEUX01. Next base: position 37,796 of record JBBIVA010000004.1, on the reverse strand, counting down.
AAATTTGGGTGCGATAGTTTGTGCCGGAACCTTATAATGGGCCAGCATAGCTAAAATGAAAAACAGTTCAACAGGGGTTTGTGGATTTGGTACTTCATCCATTGAAACCTCGGTTATGAAATTTCCTTCACCTTTAGCTGCAACAATTTTTTTATATGTTTCGCCGGCCATGCAGGCTGCATAAAAAAACTGGTCGGCAATTTCTTTCAGTTTGTCCTCAGTAATGTTAAATGGTTTGGAAATCCCGGGGATGTTAAAGGTACCAATATATGGCTTCATTTTTTCAATGAATGAATTTACTTCAGCACAATCACCTTGTTTACCAATGTATGAAGCCACATCTATGGTGAAGAAATCTGAACCGGCCATGAATTTATCAACCGTATCCAGGTTAATGTGGTCGGCATCAACAAAATATGGTTTGTTCCAGTTTGATGTTTTAACAGCTACTTCAACAGCATTTCTTGTATCTTCGGGTTTACTCCCAATAAATGTATGTTCCCGGTTTGATTTATTCCACACAGGGGTTATACTGAACCCTTTTTTTTCGGCATCGATAACGGCTTTTAACTGCCATTTTGCCTGATGGGCAAATCTGTCGCCCATCCCAATTGAGTATTTTGAAAGTTTTTTCATATTAAAGTTTTTATTCGGTAGTTTTTTTTAAGCGCCGAAACCATGTAATTGAAACTTTGTGTTCATTTTGATATATTTGCATACCCACAATTTTATCTCCGGTTAAAAAAGATCTACATTTTCAACATTAATGATTTCAACCGGTTGGTATTCTCTTTTTACCGGCAGTTTTCGTGCTGTAAGGTAGTCAAACATCTTTTTTACAGCTTTACCGGCCTGCTCCTTTGGTTTTTGACCGATAAGGAATTGAATTATACCCTTTTTGAGATAATCTACATTTTTACGTGTTACTTCATATCCAACAAGGGTAATATCTTTAAGTTTCTTTTTTTCAATATACCGGGCTATAACATGTGTTTTTGCACTTGAAACCAAAACAGCCCCAATATTTTTGTTGTTATTAAGGATAAAGTCCATTCGTTTTTCAACTTCACTGCTTTCAGCTGAGGGAATTTCAACGGTAATTTTCATCCCCATATTTTTTCCGGCATCTAAAAAGAAACTCATAAAACCTTGGTTCCTGGCATTGAGGTGTTGGGTATTTTCCAAATCTTTTGCAATGTTTACAATCAAAATATCTTTTAAGGTGTTTAAGCCATAATCAATAAGGCTTGCAGCAACGCGCCCGCCCTGATAGGCATCCTCACCTATGAAAGCAAGGCATTGGGTATTTTCAATGAATGTGTCTATAAAAATATATGGAATATTTGCCTGATCCAACCCATCGCAAAACCTTAAAGACTCTTTCTTTAGTATAGGTGCAAAAATTACCCCTTCAGGGTTATATTCAAGTATTTCTTCTGTTTTTTTCAGGAAATCTGGCCCATTATGCAACTCAAAGAAAAAGAACCTTACATCAACCTGGAATGGCTGTAGTTCCTTTACCGCCTTTTCAATTCCCTGTGGATGTAACATCCAGTAAACATTATCATCGCCGCCGCGTGGTAATAAAGCGGCAAGGTTATATTGTTTTTTTGATGTAAGCGCCTGTGCTACAATGTTTGGCTGATAGTGCATTTCCCGGGCCATAGTTAAAACTTTCTCCCGGGTTTCGGCAGCAACTTCACCCCTGTCATGTAAAACCCTGTCAACAGTTCCAATTGAAACCCCGGCTTTAATTGCAATATCTTTAATTCTGACTTGTTTCATCCGTAAATAATTTTTATTTTAAAGCCGGATAGCTTGATCCGGTTTGCCGGATGAACTTCATGTTCACAATTTTTACATCATCTATTTTCGAATCAATGTTGTTTCCCGAAAATAGGTGAGAAACCTGTTCACCAGTTGTAAAAGTTAAGTTTTTCGTAAACATGTTCGTTTCATTTTATATTATTTGAAGGGCATTTGCAAGTTAATTTCAATCTGCAAATGCCATTCTTTATGCAGGAATTTGATCCTGTTTAGAACCCAAACATCCTTGGGACAACCAAACTGATTGATGGTATGTACGTTATTAATAACAGAATAACTATCATGGCAATAAAAAACGGGATCATAGGTTTTACAACATCCTGAATTTTAAGTTTTGCTACGCTGCATCCGATGAATAATACTGATCCAACCGGTGGTGTGCATAACCCCACATTTAGGTTAAGAATCATTATTATTCCAAAATGAATAGGATCCAGTCCCAGTTGTGATGTTACTATGGGCAGAAATATGGGGGTAAAAATCAGTACTGCCGGTGTCATATCCATAAATATACCAACAAATAACAATATAAGGTTAATCATAAGTAAAATCATAAACGGGTTTGATGAAACCGATAAAAGGCCATCGCTTACAGTTTGTGGAATATTTTCGAATGACATAACCCATGATAACCCCATGGATGTTGCAATAAGCAACATAACAATTCCGGTGGTTTTAACTGTGTTTACAATTATTGCCGGTAGGTTTTTCATTTTTACCTCCTTGTAAACAAATGCGAGTACAAGACAATAAACAACAGCAATTGCTGAAGCTTCGGTAGCGGTAAAAAAGCCGGCTACAATACCACCAATTACAATTAAAAGAAGTAAAAGGCTCGGAATTGCATCAAGAAATTTTTTGGTTGCAAATTTCAATGTAACAGATTGTCCAACCGGATATTTTTTTCTGTAAGCATAAACCCCGCCTACAATCATTAGGGCAATACCTGTTAAAATGCCCGGAAGATAACCGGCCAGAAATAATGCTGCAATTGAAACCCCACCACTTGCAAGCGAATAAACTATCAGAATATTACTTGGCGGAATTGCTAAGCCTGTTGTTGCAGATGTAATGTTTATTGCTGCAGAGAAATTTTCTTCATATCCCTCTTTTTTCATTTGGGGGCCCATTATTGAACCAATTGCCGATGCCGATGCTGCGGCGGACCCTGAAATTGCCCCAAACAACATATTTGCCGTAACATTTACAAAGGCTAACCCGCCAGGAAGGCGTCCCACCATTACTTTTGCAAATTCAATAAGTCGTATGGCAATTCCCCCTGAGTTCATCAGCTGCCCGGCGAGAATAAAAAAGGGTATGGCTAAAAGTGAAAAACTGTCAAGACTGGTGGCCATCCGTTGAGCCAGGGTTGAATAAGCAGGTAAGGCATCAAAACTGACCAACATGGTGGCAACTGCGGATAAACCTATACTATAGGCAACCGGAACACCAATTACCAGAAAGAAAAGAAAAGATAAAACGAGAACCAGAATTCCTAATATATCGAGCTCCATGGCATTATTGGTTTAAGGATTTTAACTCTTGGAAAAATAATTTTATATCATCAATGGCATAATATGTCATTAATATTCCGGTTATGGGAACAATCATGTAAACATAACCAATTGGAATTTGTAAAGCTGCAGATATCTGTCCCAAAACAAAACGGGTATAAACCAGCCATATTCCCCCTATTATCATAATTGATATACAGAATATAACTATAAGGGAATTGATAAATATGAGCAAACGGGCCCTGTTTTGCGGTGAGAGTTTACTATGGAGAATATCTATTGCCAGGTGTTCATTTTTGCCTTTAACATAGGCAGCACCGGCCATACCTACCCAAATTAGCAGAAATCCTGCCAGTTCATCGGTGAAAGAACTTGGATTGGCAAATATGTAGCGACTTGCTACCTGCCAAACTACATCAATTACCAGAGTACTCATTATTATTATAAGAAAAATTTCGAGTATTCTGTCAATTTTTTCTCTGAATTTCATAATTAAGAGTTTATTACTATATTGTTTATAGCGGGTTTAGTTATTTCTAATTTATTTGGCCAGTGGTTTGATTCCCCTGTTTAATTGAATCGGGTATTGCTGTACCCGTTTTAAGGGCCTTAATCTGTTTTATGAGGTCATAAACTTTTGGGTTTGACTTATAAAGGTCAAATACGCCTTCTACAGGAGCCATAAAAGGGGTTTTATCGGGGTAAACTACCGTTACACCGGCTTCTTTCACCGCAGCAAGGGCTTCTTCTTCCGACTTTTTCCATTCCTTTCTTTGAACCACTACTGATTCATCAGCAGCCTGCTGAAGCCACTTTTTTTCATCATCATTAAGCTTATTCCAGGCATGTGTGCTAACAATCATTACATCCGGAATCATAGTATGCTCATTAAGAATATAATATTTACATACTTCATAGTGCCTCGATAAATAAAAACTTGGAGGATTGTTTTCGGCACCGTCAACTACACCACCCTGTAGAGCTGTATAAAGCTCACCCCAGGCTATTGGTGTTGGGGCCCCGCCCATTGCCCGTATCATTTCCACTGCAGTAATGCTTTGCATTACCCTGATTTTTTTTCCTTTTAAATCATTTGGAGTATTAAGGGGAACCGATGAATAGAAACTTCGGGCTCCTGCATCGTAAAAACACAGGCCCCTTAACCAGAATTTATCTCCTTTGGCCAGCATTTCTTCTCCTATAGGTCCATCCAAAACATTGTAACAGTGTTGCTTGTCGCTAAAAATATATGGCAATCCAAAAACTTTATATTCTTCCACAAAACCTTCCATGGCCGCAGCTGAAACTTTCGTGAGGTCTAAACTGCCAAGCTGAAGTAACTCAAGGCTTTCTCTCTCCGAACCCAAAACACCACCGGGATAAATCTGAATCTCAAGTTTTCCGCCGGACAACTCATTGGCTCTTTTTGCCATAAATTCCATAGCCACATGCACCGAGTGTTTTGTATCGAGGGTGTGCCCAAGTTTAAGGATCTTTACATCGTGTTTTAGTCCGCAACTGCTTAACAGTGCAACCAAAACAAACAAAGCAATCAATTTATTATTCATTTGGATGGGCGTTAAATTATGATTATTTAAACTGGTTGATATTGATTATTTGTATTTCGTATTAAAAAAGGGTAGTCTCAGAGTTACACAAGGCACTCTGAGACTTATAAAATTAAACATTATATGTTGACGATGCAGTTGTTCCTCCTCTTCCGGTCCAGTTTGTATGGAAATATTCACCCCGTGGTTTATCAATACGTTCATATGTATGCGCACCAAAATAATCACGTTGTGCCTGAAGCAGGTTAGCCGGCAGCCTTTCGCTTCTATAGCCGTCGAAATAGTTAAGGGCTGTGGCGAAAGCCGGTACAGGAATTCCATTTAAGACTGCCTCGGCAACAACTTTGCGCCATCCGGCCTGTGCTTTTTCCACAATTTCCTTAAAGAACGGATCAAGTAACAGGTTGGTCAGATTTGGATTTTTATCAAATGCATCTTTTATCTTTCCAAGGAATACCGAACGAATGATACATCCTCCGCGCCACATAAGGGCAATACCACCATAATTTAGATTCCAGCCATACTCTTTTGCGGCCGCTGCCATCAATGCATAACCTTGTGCATATGATACTACCTTTGAAGCATAAAGTGCATCATGCAAGTCTTTCAGAAATTGCTTTTTATCGCCTTTAAACGATGGTTTTGGGCCAGAAATTACTTTGGATGCTGCAACGCGTTCATCTTTAATGGCCGAGAGACAACGTGAGAAAACTGCTTCTCCGATAAGTGTTAAAGGAATACCTAAGTCAAGGGCCGACACGGCAGTCCATTTTCCTGTCCCTTTTTGCCCTGCCGTATCAAGAATTTTTTCTACAAGCGGTGATCCATCAGTATCCTTGTATCCAAGAATGTCCCTGGTTATTTCAATCAGGTAACTGTCTAACGGGCCTTCGTTCCACTCTTTGAAAGTTTCATACATTTCATTGCCTGACATTCCGAGCATATCCTTCATAACATGATACGCTTCATTAATAAGCTGCATGTCACCATACTCAATACCGTTGTGGACCATTTTAACAAAGTGACCTGCACCATTCTCTCCAACCCAATCGCAGCATGGTGTCCCGTCATTTACTTTTGCTGATATTGCCTGAAAAATTGGTTTAACAATTGGCCATGCCTTTGGTGAGCCCCCGGGCATAATTGAGGGGCCTAAAAGAGCTCCTTCTTCACCACCTGATACTCCCGTTCCTATATATAGCAAACCATGGCTTTCTACGTATGTTGTACGCCTGTTTGTGTCGGGGAAATGTGTATTACCACCATCAATAATAATATCGCCTGGTTCAAGAAGGGGTATAAGGCTTTCGATATTATCATCAAGAGCTTTTCCTGCTTTGATCATAAGCATTACTTTCCGTGGTTTCTCAAGCGATTGAACCAATTCCCTGAGGGTATGTGTACCTTTAATATTTTTTCCTTTGGCACGTCCGGCAATAAAACTGTCAACTTTATCTGTTGAACGGTTAAATACAGAAACCTGGAAACCTTTGCTTTCCATATTAAGGACCAGGTTCTCACCCATAACCGCCAATCCAATTAGGCCAATGTCTGATAATGCTTTCATTTTTTATTTGATTTTAAGGGGTTTATTTATACATTATAGATTTTAGATGATCAGGTTCAATTTGATTTTACATTTATTCTCTTTCTCTATTATCTTTTACCTTTTACCTTGTTTTTAGTCTTTGAAACGGTCGCCATGTGCCCACAATCCAACGGCCGGGTTTGAGATATAAAATATTTCTTCGCCATTTTGCAAAATATTTTTCCCGTCGTTAAGTTTTTCGGGGTCATATAATTTTGTCATTTCATTTAAATCTGCATAATTAAAGTGAACAGACTCAATTTCCTCTTGGGTTAAAAACCCCGGGCAATAGGTAACCGAAAAACGCCCCTCAGAGCTTCCATGAATAAGGTGGGCAGCAGCACCAAGATTGCTTTTCATTTCAGGGTTTGATTCAACAGCATGTAATGTTTTTGGAGTGCCACAATAACCATATTTCCGAATCAGTTTGTCGATGGTTTTATCTTCTCCAAACTCTTTAAGTCCGGGTGCCAGTACTATGAGTTCAGCGCCATCGGCCAATGCCATTCTGGTTCTGTATATACTTTTATTTCCTAACCATGTGCTTTTAAATTCAGATGGGTCAAGATAAACCACCACTTTTTTAAGGGGTTCCTGAACCATTTCAAAATTCACTTTTATTGATAAATCAGCGGCCATTTCAAAAACTTCCTCATCATCACCAATAAAAATTCCACGCGTAACAAGTTTTCCATCGTTTGCCCTGCCCACAACCGTTTGTACATATATAATTGGCAAATGACTTGTGTAATTCTCTGACGCATAATTCAATACCTTACGTACCGGATTGGTTGCCCTTCCCATTATTCGTTCCATTCCGTATGCAGCACCAATAAAGTGACTTTTATTAATTCCTTCGGAGCCACCGGTTCCAACAAAAATGTTTTTGTTGTAGTTGGCCATTCCTATAACTTCATGGGGAACAACCTGGCCAATTGACAATATAAGGTCATGATTACCATCAATAAGAAGTTTATTAACCTGGGCAGGCCATTCATAATTAATACGTCCACCGGTAATTTCTTTTATGTAATCAGCCGGCACAAAACCAAGGGTAACAACATCGTTACGCCAGTCATGAATTCTGAACAGATTATTTGGTACACCCGGGAACATGTGGCTGATTTCATGATCGGACATTGGACTATGCGTTCCAAGGGCAGGTAGAATATCTACAAGATTGTTTTTGTAATATTCATAAGTGTATGAAGTTAACTCACCGGCCCTTGAATGATAACGTGTATAATCAGGGGGAATGGCAAGGACTCTTTTTTTCTCACCGAGTTTATCAAGGGCAGCATAAAGTGCTGTTTTTAAATCTTCAGAAGTTAATACATCATTCTCTGACCCACGCCTGTAATATACCATGGTTTAAATTTTTAGTTGTTAATGTTAACTAACTAATTCTTTTTTATCCCTGATTGGTCATTTGGGTTTATTGAAAAAAGATATTTTAATATCTATCTTCTTACCCTTGCATTTCCACCCCAAATACTCCAAACCATATCTTCATCGGCAGGTTGTGCATAATCAGTTATAAAAGTAGTTGCAAGTGCACCGGTAGCCCATCCAAACTGAATCCATTTTTGAGGTTCCCAATTTTTCAGTATTCCATATATCATCCCTCCAACAAAACCATCGCCACCGCCAATACGGTCAAGAACTCTTATTTCACGAGGTTCAACAATATGCCAGTTATTACCTTCAAGCATAATTGCTCCCCAAAGGTGTTCATTGGCATTTATTACCTGTCTTAAAGTAGTTGCAAATACCGATGCATTAGGAAAGGCTTTTTTTACTCTCATTATCATTTCCTTGAAGCTGTCAATTTTGTCGGTTATGGCTTTACCTCCGGCCTCAGGTCCTTCAATGCCCAGGCAAAGTTGGAAATCCTCTTCATTACCAATTAATATATCTGAAACAGATGCTATCTCAGTAAAAATAGCCCTGAGTTCTTTTTCACGTCCCTTCCAGAATGATGCTCTGTGGTTCAAATCAAATGAGATACGGGTTCCGTATTTTTTTGCAGCTCTGGCAAGCTCAAGGCAAAAATTGCTTGTTTCGGGCGATAAAGCTCCAATTAGTCCCGATAAATGAACTACCAGTACACCTTCTTTACCAAAAATACGGTCTAAATCAAAATCTTTCACATTTAATGTGCGGCCAACTTCACCGGCCCTGTCGTTTTGAACTCTTGGCCCACGGGCACCAAAGCCACTGTCGGCAATGTTAAACTGGTGACGGTATCCCCATGGGTCACCCTGCTCAACTTCTACGCCTTCATAATCCATATGGCGGTTCTTAAGGTTGCTTTTAATAAACTGAGCTATAGGGCTATCTTTAACAAATGTAGTGAGCACTTTAACGGGTAAACCAAGATAAGAAGGGATGCTGGCAACATTTGTTTCAGCACTGGTTGCCTGCATAAAAAATGTATCGCTGCTGTGCACCGGCTGACCATTGGCAGGGGTAATCCTTACCCCCATGCTTGTTGGCACTATAAGCGACCATTTATACTCTTTTTTTAATTCGATACTCATAAGACCAGATATTAAGGGTTAAATAAAAATAAATCAGGTAATCATATTATTTATAGTTTTACTTACAGATTTGAATCAATTAAAGAATAACCTGATTTTAATAATGCTTAATTTGGTATAAACTTTTTATACACCACTGTAGGCGCTAAATCCACCATCAACAGGAATAACTATTCCGGTAATGAATTTCGACCAGTCTGATAAAAGATAAATAAGGGTTCCTGAGAGTTCTTCCGGTGTGCCATAACGTTCCATAGGAGTTCCGTTAATAATTTTTTTCCCGCGTGGAGTTGATTCGCCTGTATTTTCATCAACCAGTAAAAACCTGTTTTGGTTTGTCAGTAAAAATCCCGGAGCAATAGCATTAACCCTTACGCCTGTTTTTGCAAAATGAACTGAAAGCCATTGCGTAAAATTGTTTATAGCCGCTTTTGATGCTGAATAGGCCGCAATTCTGGTAAGTGGCCTGTATGAGTTCATTGATGATATGTTTACGATTCCCCCGCTTTGTTTTTCAATCATATCGGTTGCAAAAACCAATGTAGGCAAAAGGGTTCCTTTAAAGTTCAGGTCAAAGGTTTTATCAAAACCTTCAATCTGTAATCCGAAGAATGTATCTTCCGGATTGTCGGTAAGGGACATTTTTTCAACCTTTGATGTTGCTGTTGCAGCATTACCACCCGCCCCGTTTATAAGAAAATCAATTTTACCAAGTTTCTGGTTGATTATTTTTTTTGCTTCTTCCAACGATTCACGATTAAGGACGTTAGCCGATAAGCCAATTGATTCAATTCCGGTAGTTGATTTAATTTCAGAGGCTACAATTTCGGCCGCTTCAAGGTTAAGGTCAAGAATTGCTGTTTTTATTCCATTCATAGCCATAGCTTTAGCCATGGTGGAGCATATTACTCCACCACCACCGGTAATAACACCAACTTTTCCTTCAAGATTGAGTTTTTCAATTGGAGAATTCATAATGGTTATTTTTTAACTTTATTAAGTGTTTCCATTAATTCGGTAACTTTTTGTGTTAAAGCACCATAGTTCTTTGATGCCATAATCTCCTTTGGAAAAAGGTTTGATCCCATTCCAACACATACCACACCTGCATCGAACCACTCCCTCAGGTTCGGTTCGGTTGTATCAACCCCACCTGTTGGCATTATGTTTGTCCAGGGCATTGGGCCCTTTACAGCTTTAACAAACGAAGGGCCCCCTATTTCAGAGGCCGGGAATAACTTAACTACTTCTGCCCCCAGTTCCTGTGCCTTATTAATTTCAGAGATTGTACCGCAACCGGGTGACCATGAAACGCCACGGCGGTTACAAATTTTTGCCATCTCTTCATTTAGTAATGGAGAAACTATGAAATTTGCACCTGCCTGAATATAAATGGCAGTAGTAGCCGGGTCAACAAGTGATCCGGCACCCATTATCATCCCGGGCAGTTCTTTTAAAGCATATTTGTTAAGCTCGCTGAATATTTCGTGCGCAAAGTCGCCACGGTTAACAAACTCAAAAACCCTTATACCCCCATCATAACATGCTTTAACAACGTTTTTACAAACTTCTAAATCAGAATGAAAAAATACCGGCACTACACCTGTAGATTTCATTGCCGAAAAAACCTCACTTCGACTATATTTTGCCATAATATTAGATTATTTGATTGTAGATTTAAGATGGGTAGATTTTATGAACTAACAAATTAAATCATAACCATCTTAAATACTGTTTTCTCTGGTATTACCTCGAAACTCTTCCTGATGCATCGCCCCCCATCAGTTTTTCAACCTCGTCTACAGTAACCTGGTTAAAGTCGCCAAGTATTGTATGTTTTAAGCAGGATGCAGCTGTAGCAAAATTCAGGGCTTTCTCATCATTACCGGTGTAGGTTAGTAATCCATAAATTAAACCACCCATAAAAGAGTCGCCACCACCTACGCGGTCAACAATATGGGTAATCTGATAAGTTGGGGCTGTATAAAGGTTTTTGCCATCGAATAAAACTCCCGACCATGAATTATGATTGGCATTTACTGACCCGCGTAAAGTAGTAATTACTTTTTTAACCCTTGGGAACTGCTTCATAATTTGTTCAGAAACACTTCGGTATGCTTCAGCTTCAACATGTCCACCCGTTATGTTAACTCCTTCAGGTTTAATTCCAAGCACCATTTCGGCATCTTCTTCGTTTCCTAAAACCACATCACATCCGGCAACAAGGACAGGCATAACTTCTCCTGCCTTTTTACCATATTTCCATAAATTTTTACGGTAGTTTAAATCACATGATACTGTAACACCTTTTCTGTTTGCAGTTTGAATAGCTTCAAGGCAGGCATCAGCAGCTCCCTGTGAAACAGCAGGGGTAATCCCTGTCCAGTGAAACCATGAAACACCATCAAGTATTTTGTCCCAATCAAAATCGCCTTTTTTAACCTGTGAAAAAGATGAGTGGGCACGGTCATAAACAACCTTGCTTGCCCTTGCAACCGCACCGGTTTCAAGGAAATAAATACCGAGTCTTTCGCCTCCAAACTTAATATTATCCGTTTCTACACCATATTTCATCAATTCCATATGACAGGCACGTCCAAGGTCATTTTTTGGTAACGCTGTAACAAACGAGGAGTCAATTCCATAGTTCGCCAATGAAACGGCAACATTAGCTTCGCCACCTCCATAACATGCATCAAATGACGTAGCTTGTGCAAATCGCTGGTATCCTGGTGTGGATAATCTCAACATTATTTCTCCGAAAGAAACAACTTTTGGTTTCATTTTTATTATAGTTAAAATTAGAATTAAAATATATTGGGGCAGGCTATCCGGCCTTAATCAAAAAATAATTTACGGATGAAAAGTTAAATTCAAATATCATTTTCTGCTTTATAACATTAAACAAATTTCATAACTTACCCATCGGGGTTACTGTTTTATTTAAAATTCAAAATAATTCATTGGGTTGAAGTAGCAAATATCTTCAACAACCTTTTTTAAGAGTTCCGGATCATTTGGAATGAGTCCCTTTTCAATTTCGGTCCCGAGGTAATTGCATAAAATTCTGCGGAAATATTCATGTCTCGGGTATGACAGGAAACTCCTCGAATCTGTAACCATACCAACAAATCTTGCAGTTAAACCAAGTACTGATAAGTCTCTCAGGTGTTTCTCCATGCCCACTTTCTGGTCAAGAAACCACCAACCTGCCCCATATTGTATTTTTCCTGGTGTCCTGCCATCCTGAAAATTCCCCAACATGGTAACAAACATTTCGTTGTCGGCAGGGTTAAGGTTGTACAAAATTGTTTTAGCCAATTTATCTTCGGTATCCAACAAATCCATGAACCTTGAAATTTTAACAGCGTCCTGTGAATTGCCGATTGAATCAAAACCAACATCGGCCCCAAGTTTGCGGAACATACGTGTATTATTGTTGCGCATTGCACCTAAATGGAACTGCTGTACCCAGCCACGTTTGTGGTTCATTTTACATAGCTCGTACATTACATAGGTTCTGTAACCTTCTGTTTCTTCACCGGTTATGGATTGGCCGGCCAATAGTTTTTCGAATGACTTTTCAGCACCTTTTTTAAATTCAGCCGTATAGTATAATCTGTCAAGTCCATGGTCCGATGCTTTGCAACCTATACTGTTAAAATATGCATGGCGGTCGTCAAGAGCAGAAATAAGCTCACCTAGGTTTGATATTGATTTACCCGAGGCTGCCTCAAGTTTTTTTATATAACCAAGGAAAAAAGCAGGGTCTTCTGTTTTCAGAACATTGTCGGGCCTGAAGGTTGGTCTTATTTTAACGCTAAAATTAATAAGGGCTTTGTGATGTTCCAGGTTATCAATAGGATCATCTGTTGTACCCACAACATCAACATTCATTTTTTTCAGGATGTTTTGGGTTGTAAAGTCATCCTGGCGCAACATTTCGGTGGCCTTATCATATATTTTACCTGCGTTTGACGGTGTAAGTAATTCAAAAATATTGAAATACCTTGCCAACTCAAGATGAGCCCAGTGATGCAGCGGGTTTCCAATTGTGTAAGGTAATGTTTCAGCCCATTTCTGGAATTTATCGCGAAAAGAGTGTTTACCTGTGCAGTATTCTTCGTCAACACCGTTTGTGCGCATTGCCCTCCATTTGTAGTGATCACCTTCAAGCCAAATTTGCCCAAGGCTGTCAAACTGATGGTTATCGGCAATCAGTTTTGGTGAAAGATGGCAGTGAAAATCAACAATTGGTAGCTTCTCAGCGTAGTCATGATAGAGTTTTTGCGCAGTTTTATTTTCTAAAATGAAATCGGGATGAATAAAATTTGCCATATAATTAAATTGTCGTTAACGAACACGAAGATATAACAGCTTTACTTTTTTTGCAAGAAAATTAATGTAAATTCTTTAAGAGTATTTAAAAAAATATAAGGTAATTTGTAATATTAAGATTCTTATGCTTATACATGTTTTTTAAAAACACATTCTATAATATACTACATGTGGGGTTTGTAAAATATCACTTATTTTATTTTACCCAAAAACCAAAAAAAGTAGATTTCTGTTGTGTTTTATGTGCAAACGTTTGTATTTTTGTAATAATATTAGCCGGGTCAGTTTATGAAACGCATTACTATAATTGATATTGCTGAAGCCTTGGATGTTACACCTTCTACTGTTTCCAGGGCATTGGCGGGCAATATGCGGGTAAGCGAGGTTACTCGCCTTCGGGTCCATCAGAAAGCAGAAGAATTAGGTTATCAGCCCAATATTGTTGCATCATCTTTAAGGAAAGGACGAAGTGACACTATTGGTATGTTAGTACCCCGGATAAACAGGAACTTCTTTAGTCATGTGATAAGTGCAGTTGAGGAAGTACTGAATCCATCGGGGTATAATCTTTTAATTTGTCAAAGTCACGAAAGAGAGTTAAAGGAAAAGCAGGCTATAAATGTATTGTTTAAAAACAGGGTAGCCGGTATAATAATGTCGCACTCGATTGATACAATAAATTTTGACCATATAATTAAATGCAGTAAAGAAGGAGTTCCTGTAGTCCAGTTTGACAGGGTAAATAAAACTGTTCCGGGGCCCCGCATAATTAACGACAATTTTACAGGGGCTTACATGGCAGTTAAACATTTAATAAGGAACGGTTATACCCGGATTGCCCATTTAACCGGATTGGTTGGGGTAAATGTTTATCAGGAGAGGCTTAAGGGGTATAAATATGCCCTTGATGAGGCATCGCTGCCATTGGATCAATCAATAATTATTGAAAACGCCATTACAAAAGAGACTGGCTTTGAGCATGCTCTCAATTTGTTGAAAAACAACAAAGTTGATGCTTTTTTTTGTGCAGGTGATTTTGCAGCATCAGGGGCAATCCAGGCAATTTTAACTTTGGACTATAAAATTCCGGATGATATTGGGGTTGTAGGTTTTGCCAATGAGCCATTTGCCGATTTAATGGCCCCAAGACTAACAACAGTTGAACAAAACGCATTTGATATGGGCGTAAGAGCTGCCCGGTCGCTTATTAGAATAGTTGAAGGAAACAACCCAGGTTATGGAATTGAAGAAATTATTCCGGTGCGTTTGTATGTAAGGGAATCATCCAACAGAATATTTATAGAAGCTGGAACTTAGTTTACTGAAAAAGTAAGTTATTATATTTATCCCAAATTACGCATTTGAAAATGCGTAATCGATAAAGTGCCTGTAATCAATTCCAAAGATTTGGAATTGAAACAATCACTAAATCGGGATTATCCCAATTAAATCAAATAGTTCGGCTCATACTTCGCCTCCTATTGATTAATTTGGGTTTATATAATTTATATGGGTTTAGGTTTTAGTATTGTTTTTGCCAATTTCAAAACTATAAAATGCAAATAAATGCAAAAAAGTAAAGTAATAAAGAATTTCCTGATACTATTTTTTTGGGGGTTGACCGTTACAGGGTGCAAAACATTGCCCGTGATTTCGAATGTTGGAAAAGGATGGTCGAAAACATCGGTAAATGCAACTATATTTCGAAAAAACTCACTGGTATCTGACTCAAAATTTCAATTTATAGCTTATTATGATAGTGCAGGTTCAGTTGTTTTGGGAAAACGCAGGCTTGGAACCAACAAATGGGTATTAAACAAAACCCAGTATTCAGGGAATGTTTTAGATGCCCATAACAGTATAAGCATTATGGTTGATGGTGAGGGGTTTTTGCACGTTTCGTGGGATCACCATAATTCGCCATTAAACTATGCCAGATCAGTAACTCCGGGGGGAATTATTCTTGGGCCCAAACTATTTATGACCGGTTCCCTTGAAAATGAAATGGTTACCTATCCGGAATTTTATTCATTACCAGATGGAGGGATGTTTTTTGTTTACAGGTACGGATCATCAGGTTCAGGAAATATAGTTTTAAACAGATATATTTTAAAAGAGAAAAGATGGGAGAGGGTTCACGATAACCTTGTTACCGGGGAAGGATTAAGAAATGCTTACTGGCAAATGGCAGTTGATGGTTTTGGTACAATTCACCTGGCATATGTATGGCGTGATACCTGGGATGTATCAACAAATCATAATTTATGTTATGCCCGCTCAACCGATGGGGGTAAAACCTGGGAAACATCAGCAGGGAAATCACTCAAAATTCCAATAAAGTATAGTGATTCTGAAATAGCTGTTGCAATTGAACAAAACAGTAATCTGATTAATCAAACATCAATTACTACTGACGCTTCAGGAAACCCTGCAATAGCAACTTACTTCAGGGCTAAAGGCGATTCACTGACACAATTTTATGTGGTTTATCATGATGGAAGTAACTGGCATTTATCAAAAGCATCTGACCGAAAAACAAGTTTTAATCTTACAGGTGGGGGCACAAGGCGTATACCAATTAGTCGTCCACAGTTAATGGCAACAAGTTTCGGTGAAAAAACGAGGTTTTATATTGTTTACAGGGATGAAGAAGCAGGTAATAATGTGGTTATTGCAACAGCATTAACAGGAAAAGAAATGATATGGGACCAAAAGGTAATAAATGAACTGGAAGTTGGACTTTGGGAACCTTCATTTGATACAGAATTATGGCGAAGAAAAGGCGAATTGAATTTGTTTATACAAAAAGTTGGTCAGGGAGCGGGAAACGAAAAGGCTGAGGAAATAAAACCACAAATTGTTAAGGTTTACCAATTGGATAATAAAAAACTCAATAAATTGTTTTATAATAACAATCAATAAAAACCATTTAAAACTAAGAAGATATGAAATGGGAATTAAGGTATGCGGCACATCCGGCCGATGCAAAAAGTTATGGCACAGAACGGTTACGTCAGGATTTTTTAATTGAAGAGATGTTCAAGTCGGGAGAGATAAAAGTAGTTTACTCAATGTACGACAGGTTTATTGTTGGTGGTGCAATGCCAACAATAAAAGGAATCCATCTTGAACCGTTTGAAGAGCTAAAAGCTCAGTATTTTCTGCAAAGAAGAGAAATAGGTTTTATCAATGTTGGTGGACCGGCAATTATAAAAGCCGATGGCAACGAATACAAACTTGGTTATAAGGAAGCGCTTTACCTTGGTAGCGGGAATAAGGATGTTTATTTATTTTCTGAAAGTGATAGTAATCCTGCCAGGTTATATATAAACTCTGCTCCGGCACATAAGCAATTTCCTAATAAAAAAGTAACGCTGGCCGAGGCTGAGGTTGTGGTAATGGGCTCGCTTGAAACAGCAAATCACCGGCAAATTAACAAACTTTTGGTTAACAGTGTAGTGGAAACCTGCCAGCTTCAAATGGGGATGACAGAGCTGAAAACCGGCAGTGTTTGGAATACAATGCCTCCTCATACACATAACAGACGTATGGAAGCATATTTTTATTTTGAAGTGCCCGAAAACCAGGTTGTTTGCCATTTTATGGGCCAGCCACATGAAACACGTCATATATGGATGAAAAACGAAGAGGCAGTACTATCTCCATCATGGAGTATACACAGCGCAGCAGGGACATCAAATTATACATTTATTTGGGGTATGGCAGGTGAAAACCTCGATTATGGAGATATGGATACCCGTAAACCATCTGAACTTAAATAGTTATGCTTAAAGGTTTTTACAAAAAATATGATGAAGCTGGGGTGACAAAAATTGCTGAGAATATTGAACGGCGCATTATAAATACAGATAATCTAATGCTTGTTGTTGTTGATTTTTATGATGGCCCAACAAATTCTCCCGACCCAATGCACAACCACATACACGAACAGGTTTCGTTTTTGGCTGAAGGTGAAGTATTACTATTTTCGGGAAATGAATTACCCGTGCACCTGAAAAAAGGCGACATGTTTGGTATGCCTTCTGATGTACCGCATTCAATTCAGAGATTAACAAAACACGTTAGAATAGTTGATTGTTTTACTCCTTTGAGAAAAGAATTTTTAATATAAATATATTGTAATGATAATTAATGATTTGTTTAACCTATCAGGAAAAGTAGCCCTAATTACCGGTGGTACACACGGAATTGGTATGGCTATTGGGAAAGTGCTTGGCAAAGCAGGCGCTAAAATATGTGTCAACGATTTATCGCAAGAGCGTCTTGATGAATGTAAAAAAGAATATGCCAATTTTGGTATTGATGTTTTTACCCTTCTATTTGATGTAACAAATGAAGCCGATGTTGATAAAGGTATCTCCTTAATTGAAAAAGAAGTTGGAAGCATTGATATTTTGGTTAACAACGCAGGAATTATTAAAAGAATTCCAATACTTGATATGCCTTTGTCTGATTTCAAACAGGTTATTGATGTTGATTTAATAGCTCCGCTTATTGTGGCCAAAAGAGTTGCTCCAAAAATGATTGAGAAACGTGCCGGAAAAATTATCAATATGTGCTCAATGATGAGCGTTTATGGGCGTAATTCAGTTTCGGCCTATGCATCGGCTAAGGGTGGGTTAAAGCTCCTGACTTCAAATATGACATGTGAGTGGGCAAAATATAATCTTCAGGTTAATGGTATCGGGCCCGGCTATATTGCCACCGCTCAAACTGCACCTATACGTGAAGGCAACCATCCGTTTAACGATCTTGTAATGACAAGGACCCCTGCCGGACGTTGGGGCGAACCAGAAGATGTTGGTAATGCAGCACTGTTCCTTGCATCAAAAGCCAGTGATTTTGTTAATGGCCATATACTTTATGTTGATGGAGGTATTTTGGCTAACTTTGGTTACGTTAAAGGAGAAAACGATATTTAGCGATTTAAAATACCAGCCACAGCTAACAGGTAAGAGCTACCAGATATGGACTAACATCTAAAAACTAACATTTTATAAATAATTTACATATGAAGCTAAAAATTTTAGTGGCACTAATTGCCTTAGCATTTTTGGTGGTATCATGTACACCAACCGGTGTGCCAACTGTTGAAATCACCAATCCGCATAACGAAATGGTTGCCGGCAAGGTTATTACTTTAAACCGGTCCGTTGTTGGGCCCATAATTAAAGGCAATCAATCAATAGATACCCGGGTTATGGTTACAGATAATTTGGGTAGGGTGGCAGTTTCACAATGCGATGATTTGGATGGGGATGGAGAATGGGATGAAATTGTGTTTGTATCGTCCTTTGAAAAGAACCAAACCTTAAAGTTTTCATTCAATTCGGTACCTGAAACAAAAATGCCTGGTTTTGAAAAAATAACAAATATTCGTTTCGGTTACAAAAATGAGCCTTTTGATGAGGTTGAATCCGAATTGAGATTAAAAAGTAATGACAGCCCTACAATTTCTAAAATCTTTCAAATGGAAGGCCCGGCATGGGAAAATGATGTACTCGGTTTTAGGAATTATTATGATGCCCGCAACGGTATTGATATTTTTGGTAAAAGGGTTAAGAGGCCGGTACTTGACAGTGCCGGAATACGTGGACAGGATTATCATAAGTTGGACGCATGGGGAATGGATATTCTTAAAGTTGGTAATTCACTTGGGGCAGGAGCAATTGCATTAGGTATAGGTGACGAAATATACCGCATTGGCACGGCCGGGCTTGGTACCTATAAGTTCATTTGTGAAGGTCCTGTAAGGGCAATTTTTGAATTATCATTTAATGATGTCCAGGCCGGCGAACGTAATTATGATATCACGCACAGGATTTCAATATATGCAGGGGAGCATTTTTATAGAAGTGAAGTATGGGTAAATGATTTAATGGGGGATGAAGTACTTTATACAGGTATTGTTGATTTGCATGGTTTGCCTCAGATGGAAATTGAATCGGCAGGGATAAAAATTTCAGGTACTTTTGGCAATCAGGCTTTTGATGGTGAAAAGTTGGGATTGGGTTTGTTAATACCAGCGTCAATGTTTAGTCATTACAAGGCAGCACCGGTAGCAGGGGAGGGAATTATTCAAACCCATCTTGCAGCAATTAAGCTTGACGACAGGAATGCAGCCCGATACGCATTTTTTGCCGGGTGGGAACTCCAGGATCCAGGTTTTGAAAGTGAAGAATATTTTAAAGAAATGTTAGAAAAAGCTTCCCTGAAGTTTGATGAGGCAGGCTGGGTAAAAAAGTAAGGTTAATTATATAATCTCCTTTTTGTTACTTTCTGTTTGAATAATATTTTCAGGCCGTTAGCACCATTTTTTTATTTAATGAACAGATATTTTTTAATATTAATCGCATTTCTAACCATGGGGAATTATAAAACCAAAGGTGAAGAAATGCGATTTTTATCATTATCACTTAAGGATGGCCTTTCCCAGATTTCGGTAATTAGTTTAACGTAAAAATGATTTTTTCGATGCTATAACCATTTGATAACTAATGTAAAATTGTTAATTAAACGTTTTGCCTGCCTAGCCGTATTCTCCTGTGTATTTTGTATTTGCATCAATAAAATCAGGTGTACGAGGTAAATCCCGTAACACAACCATTGAATTATCCGTTGCCGCGAGTTTGCAACTCGTGCCTAAAACCGCCCTTAGTTACAAAAAAATATGCCAAACATATGGTTTTCCACATTCAACAATCTTACCATTCTGGCTTCGTCTTTGCCCCGATTATAAATCGGCGCGAACGGGTGAAGGTGTTTGCCGTGAGTGCCGACAACCTTTTGAACGACAGCGAAAACTCCGTGGTAGAGCTTCAGAACCACGAACTCAACGAGCAGCTTATGCTCATTAATCAGCTTGACGAGGACGAGAAGAATGCCCTCTTTAAGATTACAAACTCGATGCTTACCAAAAAACGTATGAAAGATTTGCTGGACGGTAAAATAAATTGGAGCTTATAAAAAATGCCCGGACAACGCCGGGCGTTATATTTATCTTTCTTTAAGTACGCTTGTTTATCAGCCGCTCGGCTATGCCGCTTTGCTTGCAAAGAAATTACGCCGAGCTGGGTATTTGCTGCGCAATCTCCTCATAGCGGGAGTTGAATTAAAATTTCTATTTCATAAGAAACATCCTTTAAAAATCTTATAATCTGCGTTTTAGTTAGATTTGGATTTTTTTCAAGATGGCAAAATAAACTTGAATAAAAAGGGCCAATATTGCATAATTCAAAAATTTCAAAACCAGAACCACTTTCAATACAGATAAAGTATTGACAATCCATACAGTCTTTTAATTTAAACCCAATAATTTTAAAATTAATCTGATAATTTGATTTAATCAGATTTCTTGTGAAAACATAGTTGAATATTTCGTTGTCAGGAATATTCTCCTCTTTTAATATTCCTTTTTCAAATAAAAACTTATTCAATTGTTTGAACTTTTCTTTCTCGCTTTCCTCAAATTGAGCATTTAACAATATAGAACAAAACAAAAAAGAAATAAAGAAAAAATATTTTTTATTCATTGGGGCTATCTTCTTGGTATATAGGTTTCCTATTATTTTTTTCATTTTCTAATTTATTAGTTTCAATTATTCCAATTATTCCAACTGTTTCCTTTTTTTCAACTCTATTCTCTATTATTGAACTAATGGCTTTATACATATAGTAATCAGCAATTTCTTCCATCAAAAGTTCATCATTATGAAAGCTAAAATTAGCTAGTGGATTATCTAGGTGACCAAATTCATGTGAACAAATTGCGGCTATTAGTTCAATAATTGAAAACTTATTACGTTTCATTCTGTTAAAAACTCCAGAATGTAAACCTGTATAGGGCTTGTTTGTGTTTTTATCTTTATTTAGATGTTCTTCAACACGTTTCATGAAAATTGTAATTTTTGAATGTGTTGGCTTAAGATCTATTCCTTTCGTTATCATATTAGATCCCAAAGATCCACTTATGTCAGTTCTATTGATAACCAATTCAATAGGAATATCTGATTCAACCATTTTATTAAAATGAGTTCTTCCTACCATAGAAATCCCCATTACAGCAGCAACGAATTTTGCATCTTCTGAAGCATTGTCTGACCATCCATCATCTTTAGTATAAATTGTATTACCGTTTGAATCTACTATTTTATTTCCATCCGGATCAATAAAACGAATGGGATTATTATTTACATAGGCATTTGGAGATAATGGATAATACTTTTCCGCCATCGGGTCCACCCAGTGCCATCGACCCAACTGAGAATCATACATTCTCCATCCGTAATCTAACCAACCTGTTTCATCCTGTAACTCTTTACCGTTGTAAAGGTATTTGTTGTCGTTCTCGGGGTTGTAGGGTACAGTGCGTAACCCAAATGGATAATAATCGGAGCGCTGTAATGCTATGGCCGTTTCACCACTGCCTCGCTTAAACATTCCACGGGTATTGCCCAGGTGGTCTTTTAAATAGTACTCATAAGAGTATTTTGGCACCCAGTTTTCATATATTACTTTTACTACTCCTTCATCGTGGTGAACTAAATCAAACAAACGGTCTATACTCTCAGAGGTATATATAGATTCTATGCCATTATTATAATATCGTGTATAACCATTTATATCGTTATCTATCCAATTGTCGTATGCCTTCATTAACTTACGCCCTTTAGCATCATAGATATAATGATAGTCCTCCATATTAACTTTTGCTTTTGATAACAAATTTAATAAATTATATGAATATTGACTGGCTCCATCAGATTTCATGTTGCCGTTTTGGTCATATGAATAGGAACCTTTACTCCTGTACCCCTGCCAATTATTACTGGCATCGGTAACTGATGTTATTTTATTACCATTTAAACCGTAACCGTTATAGGTTAGATTGTCTATAATAATACCAACATTGTTGGTTCTTTGCAATCTCAGAATATTCCCGTTTAAATCATAATTTATGCCATACTCCCTGTTTCGGTTGGATGTTGACCATTGGCTTGATTGGGGTAATAAATCAACGTTGGAAGTTAGTCTGTTTAATGCATCATATGTATAAAGATTACCCCTTTTATCGTTATTCATCCAGGTTTGCGCCGAAATATTGCCATTATATTGCAATGAAACTCCATTTTGGGGATTTACCAAATCCGGCAGGTAATTGTAATACAATTTCATTCCAAACAGGTCATTTCCGGGAGCATCAGGATTGTTTATGGATGTTATCCACGAACGAATATTATAATTATAGTCAACTGTTTGCAAATAACCACTCATATCAGTGGTTTTATGCAAATGCTTCTGCTTTAGCTGGCCCATTTCGTTGTAATCGTGCTTCGATAATATTACACGCCCATTAATTGCGTCTCCGTCTATTTGTTGTTCTACCGTGAGCAATCTGCCGGCATGATCATAAGCAAAGTATTTGTTTATGCTTATTTCATAATCTGCTTTTAAATACCGACGAGTTTGTAGAACTTTACCACTAAAATCATACTTATTGCTAGAAACATCATTACAATTGTTATTGGTCTCGGTAGTCTGGATAACACGGTACCGGTCATCGTAAAAATATGTTTTAGTAATGCTTAGTCCAGAACCCAATTCACCAATTTCACTAATTAACTCTTTTGTAACCAACCCGTTTAACCTGTCAAAATAATAGGGTGTGGCTTTAATAAATGAAAATGTAATAACTGATCAGGTAGTTTTGAGAAAAAAAGAACAAAATTACGTTTTAGTCGGTTTATAGTGATTTTAAAATCATTTTTGAGAATTAATAACTGAACTACCAAACATTATAGATTTGTGGTTGTTTCAGCATTAAACAATATTATCAGGTCAGAATTTAATTTTAGAATTTAAATTATATAAATGGACAATAGTAAAACAGCCCATAATAATACCTCCGATAAACGTTTGCGTAACCGTCTGAAAGTTGCTTTTTTGCTTAATTTTATTTTTACAATAATTGAATTAATCGGGGGATTTTTCACTAATTCGGTTGCTATTTTGTCTGATGCGGTTCACGATTTAGGTGATACTATTGCCATTGGCAGTGCATTATGGCTCGAACAAATTTCCCAGCGTGGCCGCAACAGGCAGTATTCCTATGGATATAAACGGTTTTCAACCCTGGGTGCACTAATTACAAGTATTATCCTTATATCGGGAAGTGTAGTTATTCTTTACGAGGCTATACCAAGGTTTTTTACTCCCCAGGAGGTAAAATCAACAGGTATGATGTGGATGGCAATACTTGGAATTTTATTTAACGGTTTGGCAGTTTTGCGTCTTAAAGGAGGTGATGAGTCGTTAAACAACCGGGCAGTTATGCTTCATTTACTCGAGGATGTTTTAGGCTGGGTAGCTGTTTTGCTTGGAAGTATTATAATTGGATATACAAACTGGTTTTGGATTGACCCGCTTTTATCTGTTCTGGTTGCTGCTTTTATATTATATAACGTATTGGGAAATTTGAGGGCTGTTTTATTGGTATTTTTGCAGTCAACTCCAAACGACTTTGATTCTGATGGTTTGCAGGAAGATTTACTGAAAATTAATGGTGTAAAGGGTGTTCATGATATTCATTCATGGAGCATGGATGGGGTTTACCATATTTTAAGCCTTCATTTGGTAGTAAAAAATGATATCCTGCGCGAACAGCAAATAAGCATTAGAAATGAAGCAAAAAATACCATAAACCGTTTTGGTATTGACCACTCAACAATATCAATTGAGTTTGAAAACGAATCGTGTGAACGATGCAATTAACTTTTGAATTACCTCCTTTTATTTATCCGGTTTATAAATGTAATAGTTCGCTAAACTTTTTTATTTGTTTGATTTACAAGTGCATGCAAACGTACTCGTTGAACTTGAATAATGCTTAAAATCAAGAACCTTTTTTTTTCTACAATCTAATATTCTAAAATTCTAACGATCTATGGGTATATGATAAGCTGTAGGTTTTCCGTTTACCCCGATGAATAAATAAATTCCCGGCCTTTTAAAACCGGAGTAATGATAAAATTCCTTAATTCACGGTTAAAGGTTTTTGTGCAAATTTAAAGTGGTTTTATCTGAATTATATTAACCGTTTGGGTTTTTGCAGTACGATTCCCCTGTGGATTAAATGTAAAGCAGGACTCCGGAAAGGCCCAGGGTCCTGCTTTTATCGAGAGAATAAATGATTTTAAGATACTTATAGGTCTTGGCCTTTTAAAACCTTTCTAGTATTCTTTTCTGTTGCCGCCTCTGCTTCCGCCATCATTTCTTCTGTTACCATCACGGCTTCCATAACCGCCTCCGCTTCTGTTATATCCGCCGTCTCTGCCTCCGCTACGACCGCCACCACCAAAAGACCTTTTTCTGTCAGAATCTTTTTTTTCTTCTGATTTGTTTACAACAATGGTACGTCCACCAATTTCTGTGCTATTCAAACCATCAATAGCTCTTTGAGCTTCTTCATCATTGGGCATTTCAACAAAACCAAAACCCTTACTTCTGCCTGAGAATTTGTCAGTGATAATTTTGGCTGATACCACTTCACCGTATTCTTCAAATAATTCCTTTAATTCCGTTTCTTCCAAACGAAAAGGCAAACTTCCTACAAAAATGTTCATTTTAAGGCATTTAATTTATTAAAAAATAATGTATAAAGATAAGTTTTTTTAATCAAACAAAACATTTAGGGTTGTTTTTTTTTATTATTTGGTTAAACTGCTGTTATTCAACACTCTTTTTCCCTTGAATACTTTCCACCAAACAATTGTACCGCTCACCAGAATAAGTATTAATAACAAACCGGTAAGCGGAATATATAAAATATAAAAAGGTCCGGTTAAATGCTCAAAAATTCTCCCGGTATGAATTTCCAATGCAACATTCCACAATGAAATGGGCGATGATTTTAATATTTTTTCCGGCATGGCCGAAGGAATGTGGTTTCCTTGCAGTTTGTCCAATCCATGCCGGTAATCATATAAATATTCAACCGATGAGGTTTTTATATATCCCGAAACCAAATTTGGTGATAATGGTGATGAAACTTTTTTGTTATCTAAATATGGTTCATTTGTTACAGCATTAATTATATTACCGGTGGTTAAGTCCCATTCAAAAAACCCCGAAAATGAACCTGTTAAAAGAGTATTTTCTTTTACAGGATGAAACTCCAGAACTGTGCATCCCATAATACTTACAGGTGGCTGAAAGGTAAATTGAACCGGTCTTTTTGTAAGGGTTTTGTCAAAATAAAAAAAGCCATCAGATGTTGAAATAATAAAGTCGTTGTTACTTTTTTGTATAATCCTTCGCAATTTATCATTCCAGAAATTGGGATTATCCAAAATGGTAAATGGGATTTTTTTTACCTTGGCCGTGGCAATTGCAATTAACAGAGGAGGTCTTAAAAAAACACCTGTAAGTACCGTAATTAATAAAAGTATAACTGTAATATATCCAACCTTATTGTGAAGAAGCAGATTTTTAATCATCGCCTTTTTATGTGACTCAATACCGTTTTTCCTTTTTTTTCTGAATTTAATCCATTTCGGAAATAACCAGTGCAACAATCCTGTAATTGTTAAAAATATTAATACCAAGGCCAGTAAATCAACAATTATTTTTCCCCATAAACCAAAAAGTTCTCCACTATGCAATGTCCATAATGTCCTGAACAGACTTACTTTTTCATTAGCATTTTCAGGTGCCGGCAGAGCGATAATTTCAAATTCGGTCAAATTATTTGATTTAATAATATTTGACCTGGTTAGAATATATATATTACCATCACATTCACTCAGGTCGGTGATTCGGGTGTCAGGATCTGGTAAATTAAGTTTTTCCCAATTTCCCCCCGAATATTTGTAAAGGCCAAATAGTGTACCTGCAAGCAGATCACCTTTTGTAGTAAGTAAAATCTTTTCAATCTTCCGGTTATCAATGCCTGAAGGAAAACCCTGGTTTAGATCAATAAACCGGTTTAACGAATCATTGGTTAGCCAAACACCTGTATTACCATATATAATGTAATCTTTATCTGTAAGTTTTTCGGCCCCTTTTATCGATGCCATGTTCCAGTTCGAATATTGGTAACCGGGCGGTAATAATTTTCGCGAAATATCAACAGCCGAAAACCAATTGCGATGGTTCAGTACAATACCCGATAGGGAAAAAAGTATTAAAAAAAATGCCAGGATTATACCGGGCCATTTATGTATAAATCGAAGTTTCTTTAGCACTTTTAAGTAATAATTTACTTGTTACAAATAAGTAAAGAAGTAAAAAAATACAAAAATAGTAATTCGTTAATTCATCACAAATCAAAATTGTTTTAAAGCAAAAAAACTTTAAAGTATTTTTATGTTAAACAAATTCAATTGTTAATATTGTCAAAAGCAACTATTTAAGTCTTTAATATTAAATTGTAATTGTTGAAATATTTTTTAAAGTAAGCCATTACCAAAATTGATGGTGATTATATTTATAATATTACGAGCTAATAATTAGTAATTAAACAGAATTAACATTAATTGTAAACTGACAAAAGCTAATCGAGTTATGGTTTTGTAAAACGGCCGTATGGATATGCCTGTAATAACTTTTCAACCTCGTATCTGTTTTTTTTTATTTTTGTTGAACTATTATAACTGCTTTTTATGAAATGGATTTTGAAGGCCTGGCACTGGCAGGTATTTTCGGGGATATTCATAATACCAATTATTTTAATTGTATTGGGTTTAGTATTGGCGCAGGTTACTTTTAATCCGGGTTATATATTTTTATTTGTTCCCATTGCCATGTCTTTTGGTCAGGCCGTTGTATATTTTTGGATTTGGGCTACTGGTTCTGCACTTATAAAGAGAGATAGATCAAACATTGTTAAAAACAAAACGCTTTTCAGGTTTTTTGCATTGTTACCTGCATTTATATTGGTTTCAACCCTTCTGTTTTGGGTATATGGTGCAGTTGTTTATATTATGGGAACCTTCTCAATTGCGGAAATACTTTATACATCATTGTTTCTGATTTTTGCCTTACAGTTTTTGGTTATAGTTTCAATTTTATTCTGTTTTAATTTTATTGCAAGGTTGTTAAATGTTGTTGAAGAAAAAAGGGATGTATCATTCGATAAGTATTTCTCCGATTTTGTTTTAGCTGTTATCTTCCCGGTTGGGATCTGGTACCTGCAGCCCCGTATAAATAAGCTGACTTGGAGCAGTGTATAATTTTTTATTTAAGAATAAAAGTAAGAATTAGGAAAAATCTGCTTATCTTGTTTGGTTTTTATAACAAGAAAAACAGGTTTATTTTAATGTATTAATGTTTAATTTAAATAAATAGTATGCTTTTTTTAGCTGATAGTGCAAATTTAGATGAACTAAATAAACTCTTTTCCTATTTCCCCATAGAAGGAGTTACAACAAACCCTTCAATTTTATGTTCCGAAGGAAGGCCATTATCGAAAATTTTACCTCAATTAATTGAGATTGTCGGCGACAAAATGTTGCATGTGCAGTTAATTAGTTCAAATGCAGAACGAATGGTTGATGAAGCCGTAAAATACAGGTCTTATTTTGGAGAAGGTGGAAATTTTTATGCCAAAATACCGGTTACCGAAGAGGGTTACAAAGCCATACCAATGTTAAAGAAGAAAGGGATTAAAGTTACTGCAACCGCTGTATATACTCATATGCAGGCACTGGTAGCTGCCAGGGCAGGGGCAAATTATGTTGCTCCCTATGTTAGCCGTCTCGACAATATATCATCGCACGGAATAGATGTGGTTAGGGATATTGTTAAAAGTTTTAACGAATATAAAATGCCAACAAAGGTCCTTGCTGAAAGCTTTAAAACTGTTGACCAGGTGCATCGTACAATATTAACAGGTTGTTATGCTGTAACTGTAAATTTTGAGATTCTTGAAAGATTGCGGAGCAACCCTCTGACAGATATGAGTGTTGACTGGTTCCAGCGTGATGGTAAGGATATGTATGACATTAAATTCTAAATGTTAGCTTAATTTAACAGTGGTGGGTTTATTAAATCCACCTTCGTTTTTTAAACCAATTGAATAAACCCGGTTTTGTAGCTTGCTTAAATTTTTTCAAAGTGTAATATTTTGTAATTAATAATATTATGCTTTAGACTTATTAACCAACAAAATGTTGAAGATGGTTTGTTATGCCATTGAGATAAAAATATCGGGTGATGGGTCCACCACCATTTTTATTCCCGAAATAAATGAGCACTACCATTCTTACCATGGAGCCATTCAGGAGTCAAACCATATTTTTATAAAGGAGGGTTTGTTGAAATTAACCGATCCGGATGTTAATGTTCTTGAGGTTGGATTTGGTACAGGCCTAAATACTTATCTTACTGTATTGAATAAAGCTGGTAAAAAAATAAGATACCATTCAATTGAAAAATACCCATTACCTGTTTCAATAATTAACTCTTTAAACTATCCAACCATATTACAACCCGGTGGAGAAAATAATTTATTTAAGTTAATTCACCAATCGCCATGGGGTATAGAAACTAATATTGACACAGATTTTTGGCTTAATAAATTTAATACCGACCTGCTGAATTTTGAATCTGACAAAGAATACAACCTTGTTTATTTTGATGCATTTGCACCTGAAAAACAACCTGAATTGTGGACATTTCAGGTTTTTGAGAAGATAAACAAATTAATGTCGAAAAACGGTGTGCTAACAACTTATTGTGTTAAGGGTATAGTAAAAAGAGCAATTAAAGAAGCTGGTTTTTCTATTGAATTAATTCCCGGCCCTCCAGGGAAAAGGGAAATTCTAAGGGCGGTTAAATTATAGGCAATCAATAAACTGATATCCGGTTATAATTTCTGAATTTTTCCTTTAGAATATTTCATCCAATGAAATTCGGCATCTTTTTCATCCATTGATCCATCAAAGCTTATAATTCTGTATTGTAAAACATATTTCTTATTACTTTCTAAAAACCAATTTGTGTTTTTTATAGGGCAAAAATTTACAAAGATATTTGATTTGCCGTTGTTTGACACTAAATTCCATGTTCTTAATGGCTCGGGATGATTAAAGTTTTCGGGATGCGAAAGTATTAATATACCAGCAGGGTTTTCACCTGTTTCTGTAACCAAACACCATTTTGCCCTTTCTCCATCTGAATTATCCTGGGTTTTCCCTTCCGACGTTAACATATTAACTGTTTCGGGCCCCCAGTTTTCATTGCCCCTTAAAACAAAGCCGCCATAACGGTACTCCTCCAGCATTAACCCGTTTTTATTAACGCATTTATATGTTGATATATAATCTGCAATAAATATGTTTTCAGTTTTATGGTAAACTTTTATCTCAAGGGATTCAATTAATACAGTTTCCTTATTGGAGCCTGAATTTACCATCGCGTGGTTTTGAATCACTTTAAGCGAACTGAACTTATCCCTTTCAATTAATGAAACAGTTCCGGCATAATCAACCCTTCCGCTCTTATTACCAATATTCCAAAAATCAACGGGCCGGTTATTTAAAACCGTTTTAGTCCAGGCATTCCAGATTCCATAATGATGTAAATGGTCAGGTGGTTGAATTTTTGTCAAAATTTTTCCGGCAGGGGAATAAAAGGGGTGTATATAACCGCTTTTTGAATATGCCTGATCTGCATTTTCGGGTAACCGAGCCGGAACATAATTATAAGCAAGAACCTTTTTGCCTTTATCATAAAAAACATAGGCTGTGTCTGTTTTAACTATACCTGTTCTGTTTTTGGCCCTGATAATATTATTTGATTCCTTGTTTGAAGTATTTTTAAATGAATAGGCCTGGGCTGCCAAATATAATGGCAGTATGTAAATAATTATTGTAACGAAATACTTTTTCATCAATATAGCTAAAAAAAATGGACATTGTTAACTTAAAAACCGATTTTCGTGTAATTAACCGGAAATACAGGTACACGTTAATTTATCGCCATCACTGCCACGTAAAAATTGTTACCGCCGGTTAAAATTATTATTTCCATTACAAAGTTTGTAAAAAAAAGCCTGTTTCAGTATATAAATCAAAAATTTTATAATTGCATTACTAATGTAATTAGTATTACCTTTGCCCGCTTTTAATTAATAAAATATGGATAAAGTAAGTTATGCTCTGGGTATGAACATTGCCCAAAACCTTATTACATCGGGGTTAACCCAGGTTGATATTATTTCGCTAAGTAATGGTTTAAATGCTGTAATAGGTGGTGACCATACCATAATTTCAATGGATGAGGCCAACCAGATTTTAAACCACTATTTTTCAAATATTGAAGCACAGAAAAGTGCACCAGCAAAAGTGGAAGGAGAAGAATTTCTGGTTAAAAACGCGCAACGTGAAGGTGTAGTTTCTTTGAACAGCGGGTTACAGTATGAAGTTATTAAGTCTGGTAATGGTGAAAAACCCAAAGCAACCAATAAAGTAAAATGCCATTATCATGGCACTTTAATTAACGGAACAGTTTTCGATAGTTCAGTTGAACGAAATGAACCTGCCGTTTTTCCTGTTAACGGAGTAATTCAGGGGTGGGTAGAAGCTTTGCTGATGATGAATGTAGGTTCAAAATGGAGATTGTTTATACCCCCACACCTGGGCTATGGGACAAAAGGAGCAGGAGGGGTTATAGGTCCCGATACTACTTTAATTTTCGATGTTGAACTTATTGCAATTGAATAATAGGCGGAGGATTATTTAAAAATCGTTATATTCGGCCTGCCAATTTGGATGGTATAAATATTTGTAATAATTAATTGTTAATAAAAAAGGAAAAAGAACCATGAAGCAATTTAAAGTTGTTATCGTTTTTTTTGCCTTGCTTATAGTTTCTGCCGGTTGTGGCAGAGTTCCAAGGGCGGGCAAAGTAACCATGAAAGATGCTACAGACAGTATTAGTTATGCATTGGGTTATCTTGAAGCTAACGGTTGGAAAATGAGATTAAATGATGCACCGTTGGATTCTCTTGATATGAAAGCCGTTGCCCGCGGTTTTGCAAAATCATCACTACGTGAGGGTTATGCCGATTTTCGCAAGGAACAATTTGGTGGTTTTAACGAAGAAATATTTATTAAAGCTTTTATGAACCAATTAGCTTATGATAAATCATACTTCACTGAAACAACAGCCGATGTTTATTTGCGCACCGAATTTGAAAAAGCAAAGGCTATCAAAGATGCTGGCAATAAAGCTAAGGCACAAACCAACCTTGAAAAAGGCATGGCATTTTTAGCTGAAAACGGGAAACGTCCTGAAGTTGTTACTTTAGAAAGCGGTCTTCAGTATGAAATAATTGTGAAAGCTGAAGGTAAAAAACCTGTACCAACCGACAGGGTAAAAATTCATTACCATGGTACTTTAATTGACGGAACTGTTTTTGATAGTTCGGTTGACAGGGGTGAACCAATGGTTCATGCTGCCAACGGATTTATCCAGGGATGGAACGAAGCACTTCAGTTAATGAGCGTTGGATCAAAATGGAAACTTTATGTACCTGCCAACCTGGCTTACGGCGAGAATGGTGCAGGGAAAAACATAGGGCCTAACGAAACTTTAATTTTTGAAGTAGAACTTTTGGGTATCGAGTAATTGGTTCATATACCAGATTATTAAAAGCGTTAAATTTCATAATTAGAGATTTAACGCTTTTTTTATGGTAATTTAGGATTATTTATTACTGTACTTGTTAAAAAAATGATTGAGTTAATCAAAACCGATAGCAATGAAATTGATTTTTGCGGATTAATTTCATTACCGGATTTTTTGTTATGCGACCAATAAGGTAAAAAGCAAAGTTATTAAAATCAATTTAATAAGATTGAAGCGTGTAGTACTGTTGTATTGCCAAATTATAACAACAACCCGGTTGGTTGTGGTTGTTTAAATCTTTTTCAGATAAAATTGTTGAAATAAAAAGAATGTTTGTTAGAAAAAATTATCCCGGTAAGGGTATTTCAAAGCAGATATTAAGTAAAAAGGAAGAGTGGGTCAGGCTATTGAATTTAAGGGAACCAGTTCTCGAAACCGGAAATAAACAAGCTGAGGCTATTGGCTTTTATGAGAAATACGGATTTACAAGAACCCAAAATTATGGACCTTACATTGGTGGTGAAAACAGTATTTGCATTATTAAATAACAATAATAACTCTGAATATGAAGATTGAACTTGTTGAGTTAAATGATGATGATTTTGAAGTTGTGAAAGAAATTTATGACTATTATGTTCTTAATTCAACTGCGACTTTTCATACCCAATTGGTTGCGATTGAAGAACTTAAAAGAGTAATATTAATCTCACATCCAAAATATAAATCCTTTCTGATAAAGACTATTGGTGAAATCTGTGGGTACTGTTATTTATCTCAATATAAAAATAGACAAGCCTACGATAGAACAGCCGAAATAACCATTTATTTGAAGAATCAGTTTACAGGTATGGGTATTGGAAAAGCTACAGTCCAGGAACTTGAAGAAATAGCAAAGCATAATAATATCAAGGTTTTAATTGGTATTATTACCGGGGATAACCTGGTAAGCATAAACCTTTTTGAAAAATGTGGATATCAAAAATGTGCACATTTTAGGGAAGTTGGTGAAAAATTCAATAAATTACTTGATGTGGTTGCCTATCAAAAAATAATTAACTGACTATAGAAGGTTATTTTTTTGATTTAAAACTGATTTAATTCTACTCCATTGGAGGAAGACATCCAAAATCATCTTCCATCAACATTTCATTGACAATGTCAATGTTAAAATTTTCTGGCTCCCACTCTTCATCAATCCATTGCATAATATCTTCCCTGTCCGGATGTCCAAGGTTCGAAAAAATCTTGACCATTTCCATATAGGCCCAGGGGCCGCCACTATTTTCGGGGGGGCAGTTTCTTTTTCCTGCCAAACAAAATGGATAAAATTCATTTTTAGATGGTTCAAGGATTTTCTCCAAAACAATTTCATGAACCCAGGTATCACCAAAATCGTAAATATATCTTATAACTTCATTCTCCTTATTTAGAATGTCAACCAGCCTTATTGAAGTATAATCCATGAATTTATCAGATAATTCAAATTCATCGTCAGCAATGCCAAAAGTACGGCTGTTTTTGACAAACTGGTGTAAATGTGAATTTTCCCACCCGACAGATGTTTGTATTACCTTGTGAAAATCGTGTAAAAACAAATCTGAAGGCACCTGTAACCTTCTCCATATTGGAGGTGTAATACCTGTTAGGGTGATTTTAACCTGAAATATTGATGGTTGTAAAAGCATTTAAATAATTTTGCCCAAAGATAATAAAAAAGAATTTATATTTTTTTAAGTTTTCATCTAAATGACTTGACTATCAGTAATAAAATGTTTTTTGTTTAAATTTAAGGTTATTGAAAAGAAGATAAAAATATTGAAGACCCTTCTTAATTTTTATTTATCAAAAAGGGTCTTTTTTGGTTGACGATTACAAAATTTACTTTTTTAATAAATCCCTGATTTCAGTTAGCAACTCCTGTTCCTTGGTTGGCGTTGGGTGGGTTGCGGGTTTTTCCTCTTCTTTTCGCTTAAGTTGGTTCATTAGTTTTATTACTCCGAAAATTGCTAATGCAATTATAAAAAAATCTACAGTTGTTTGAATAAAGTTACCATAATTTAGTGTAACAGCAGCAGTTGTTATTTCTCCGGACCCATTAACAACTGCATCCTTTAAAACTACAGAAAGGTCAGTAAATTTCATTCCACCAATCATTAATCCAATTGGTGGCATTAAAATATCGTTTACCACGGATGTTACAATTTTACCAAATGCTCCGCCAATTATTATACCAACAGCCATATCAACTACGTTGCCTCGCATGGCAAAATCACGAAATTCTTTTACCAGACTCATAATTTTGTTTTTTAAGTTAATATTTGATTATAACTCAGGTAATTTCTTAATGTTTAATGATAAAGGCAATATTATTTTGACGGGTTTATAAAAATAGTCAAGCAAGAATTATGAAATGGGTAACAGTTATGGCATTTTCTTTTATCTGTGTTAAAAAAAATGTAAAAAAGATATTTGGCTGTACCTGTTATAAATGTTACCTTTAAAGTTTTAAAATTTATGTCCGATTTTAGTTTGGATTTATGTATTAAGAATTGATTAGAACACAGAAGTGCATGGGGAAGGGTTTGGTCAATTTTAAAAATTAAAAAACCTTTTGGGCATGAATCATTAACCAAAACTTTCCGCGTTGTTGGTAAGGTTAACCACTCTTTTTTGGGGAACACGGTTTTAAACTTATAATGAAAATTCTGTATCCTGAAATAAAGAACCCCTAAAAGTAGGGTGCTTAAAATGCAAACTAATTACGTATGAAACAGCCATGTTATTGCAACGGCAGTTACGATAATAAAAAAACTGTTTACGCAGATGTTGGGTCATTTCTAAAAAAAATAAATTTTTTATGATGAAACAAGCCCCGAATGTTCTGGGCGAGTTCCCCCAATGTATTGGGACAAGCCACCAAACCTTCATAATTTAATTTTATTATGATGAAACGAACATGTTTGCGAAAAAACACAACTTGTCCCGACTTTTAGGGAAACACCAATGAATCGACGATCGACGAAGTCAAAATAGCAAACATAGAGTTCTCGTGCAATTACGGGTCAAGCTATGCGACATTAAACTAAAAATTATTTACGGATGAAAAATGCTGAAATCCATACTTCAAAGGGAGTAATGAAAGTTCAATTTTACCACGATGATGCACCTGGCACAGTGCAAAATTTTATTAAGTTGGCCGAAAGCGGGTATTATGACGGACTTACATTTCACCGTGTGATTCCTGATTTTGTTATTCAGGGAGGGTGTCCATTTTCTAAAGAGCCTGGAAATACGCGTGCAGGGACCGGGGGGCCAGGGTACAAGATACCCTGTGAACTTACCGGTGAAAACCAATACCACGACAAGGGTGTACTGAGTATGGCACATGCAGGTCGGAACACAGGTGGTTCGCAGTTTTTTATATGTCATAACCGTCATAACACCAAACATCTTGACAGGCAACATACGTGCTTTGGAAAAGTTTATGAAGGCCTTGATATTATTGATGAAATACGGGGCGGCGATAAAATTGAGAAAATTGTTATAATTGATTCTGAGTAATTATGAATTTTGAGATAACCGGTAACCTCATTGTAAAAGAGAATATTATTGAGGTTAGCACTTCATTTAAAAAACGAGAGTTTGTTATTGAAGTACAAAACCAAAGAAACAGTGATTGGAACGATTTTATTAAGTTTCAGCTAACACAGGATAAATGTGCGTTATTAGACCAATTTAATATTGGAGACCCACTTAAGGTGTTTTTTAATATTAAAGGAAGAAAATGGGAGAAGGACGGAAAAACCAATTATTTTTCAAATCTTGAGGCCTGGCGTTTAGAAATAGCGTCTGCCCGGCAGTCTGAAGATATTCCCCCACCACCCTTTATGGAAACAGAAATTCCACCAGACGATATTAATGATCAGTTACCATTTTAATAATAACCAAGGCCTCACTTATTTAAATGTGGGGCCTTTTTAATTATAATCCAAACAAAGTAGGTCAATTGATAAATTTATAACAACTTAAACAGTTGAAAAAAATTGTTTGGCATGCAGTTAATCCTATAAGGATGGATTTTTTTCTTAGCAAAATGGTGAAACAAAACTTTATCTGTATTAGTTTTTCTTTCATAAAAAATTTTTATCGGAAAGATCAGATTTTAAATAGAGTACGGATTCCTTAATTTTAAGTTGATTAAAATATGACATAAATCATGTTTGTGGTTGACTTTAATAAACAATATTTATATTTTTACAATGCCATAACCTAATGTTAAACCCAAAATAAAATTGAAATGCTGAAAGTAATTTTGTCCGGTGTTTTAGGTCAGGACGCCGAAGTTAAGGATTTAGGCAACAGTAAAGCCATAAATTTTAGTGTTGCTGTTTCAATGGATTATAAAGATTCACAGGGGAATAAAATTGAGAAAACCGAATGGGTAAAAGCTGTAATTTGGAAAGGGAAGGAACAGAGCACCAAAGTATCAGAGTATTTAAAAAAAGGTAAGAAAGTACTAATTGAAGGAATCCCCGACAGTGAAGGATTTAAAACCAAGGATGGTGAAATAAAATCAGCCCTGACAATTACAGTTAAGGATATTGAGTTTATGAATTAACCAACCCTATTGATTTTTACAGGTCAACTTTATAATTAGGACTAAAGTTGAATTAAGATCCTGACGGAACTAGGCCGGCAGGATCTTTTGATTTATACCTTAGTGTAAAGGAGAAAGGTTCTTTTAAACTGTTAACCGGCGCAGGGAAGAAGTTCAGTGTTGATGTTTGTAGCATATTTTTTATATTTGTTATCTGACGAAATATTTTTAACATGAAAACTGTTTATATAACCTGCTTATCTCTGCTAATCATAATGGGTTGTGGCCCATCACGTAAACAAAAAGCTGACGATAAAATACTTGAAATTTCAATTTTAAAGGAAAAGGGGAATTATAATGTTGCCAGAATTAAAATTGATTCCTTTATTAATGATTTTCCTGATCAATTGGAACAGGTTAATATTGCCAGAAGGTTTTTAAATGAGATATCAAAACTTGAACAGGAGAGGAATTTATTATATCTGGATAGTATGCTTAGTGCAAAGGAGGCTTTACTGGCGCCTATGATGAAAAATTTTTTACTTTCAGATGATTATGGTGCGGAAAAAGTTTTAATTCATAAAAGGCAGATCCCTGAGAATAATTATAACCGAACCTTTTTAAGGGCCAATCTTAATGAAAAAGGTGATTTTTATATTTCCAGCAGGTATTTTGGTGATAAATGGATTTATCATAATCAGATTAAAGTTTATAATCAGAGCCAATCCGTTTTATCTGATGTTGTTCCTGAAGATGGCTTTGATAACAGAAGGTTTGATGATATGGCGGCAAAATGGGAAATTGTAAAATTTAAGTATGGAAAAGATAATGGTATTATTGATTATATAGCAACCCATTGGCAGGAACCTCTGAAAGTGCAGTTCATTGGAAAAGGGCACACTTATATTGTAATGGAAAAACATGATAAGGAAGCTATTAGAGATGGGTATGAAATTTCTTTTGTTCTAAAGGAGATTAGAAAAATTAAGGAAGAAAAGAAGAAAGTAGAGAAAACTTTAAAAGAGACTCTGTAGCGTTTTAGATTAAATCATTATTTTGTTATTCAGGATTAAATTGATTAACCGTAATAATTAACCAGTTTTATTACGATTTTTTTATATTTTAATTAACGTGAGTTCGATTTAAGCAGCTTTTACAATAGCCATATTTTCAACA
>JBBIVA010000003.1:0-69715 GCA_037439945.1 Marinilabiliaceae bacterium | reverse complement strand
ATCCCGGCTAAGTCATTAGTTCATTGCCTTTCTAATGACTAATCCGGGTTTAATATTAATTAAAGATATGAAAATGAATATAATCATATATATATTTAAAGGTAAATTTTTAATACCGGCTCTAAACAATAAATCCGGGTAACGTTAGTTAACCCGGATTTACTTTTCATTAACAACTTTTGAACTATTCTGTTTCAAGTTTTTCTTTGGTAATATTAAAAGCATTACTAATTGCATTGCCAATTCCATGAGGGTTTTTACCCCCGGCTGTTGCAAAAAATGACTGGCCTCCCCCACCTCCCTGAATGTCTTTGGATACAGCCTTAACCAATTCTATTGCATTAACAAAACCTTTCTCGACAAGTGATTCGGATGCAATAAATGCAAGTTGGGCCTTTTCATCAAGCTCGCCACCCAACAAAGCAACCATTTCACCTTCAATATCAGATTTTAACTGAAATGCCAGATCTTTTAAATTACCAGCCAGAAAGGGTTTCACCACTGCTTTTACAACTAATACGTTATTAATAATTTCGGCTGAATCAATTAAACTTCGTTTTTCAATATTCATAATATTTTGTCGAAGTATTTCAATTTGCCTGCTTAAATTTG
The DNA here is from genome assembly GCA_037439945.1 of Marinilabiliaceae bacterium. Taxonomy (GTDB): domain Bacteria; phylum Bacteroidota; class Bacteroidia; order Bacteroidales; family Marinilabiliaceae; genus CALEUX01. The sequence goes on along the minus strand of JBBIVA010000003.1, from coordinate 69,103 downwards.
CATTTTCCTGAATAAGGGCTTCAACATTTTTACGAAGATTAAACTGGTTTTTAAATAACCCGGTAAGGTCTTTTATTATTTCTGACTGATAATCTATTAATTCCTCGGCTTTGTCGGCGGTAACTGCTTCTATTCTACGGATTCCAGCAGCAATTGATGACTCACTAATAATCCGGAACAAACCTATTTGTCCTGTGGCCTTTACATGAGTACCACCGCATAACTCAATTGAGCCACCAAATTGAATTGTCCTGACTATGTCGCCATACTTTTCACCAAAAAGCGCCATGGCACCTAATTCCTTTGCTTTTTCCAAGGGCAATTCACGATGTTCATCAAGGATAAAATTCCTGCGGATTTCTTTGTTTACCAACCTTTCAACCTGTTTTATCTCTTCATCAGTTACCTTTTGAAAATGAGCAAAATCAAATCGCAAATAATCCGGATGTACAAGAGAACCCTTTTGTTCCACATGTTTACCCAAAACTTCACGCAACGCCTTATGTAATAAATGGGTTGCCGAATGATTATTTTCAGTCATCTGCCTTTTTTCAGCATCAACTACCGCATGAAATTCAACTGTTAAATCTTTTGGAAGTTTTGGAACTATATGGATTATTAAATTGTTTTCCCTTTTAGTATCCACAACCTTTATTCTTTCGCCATTTGCTTCAATATATCCACTATCTCCTACCTGACCACCACTTTCAGAATAAAAAGGAGTAATATTGAAAACCAATTGGAATAATTCCTGGTTTTTTGCCTTTACTTTACGATATTTTACAATCTTGGCCTTTGCCTCCATAAAGTCATAGCCAATAAACTCTTCTTCCTTATCTGGTAATATCCGGACCCAATCATCAGTTTCAACTGCAGAGGCATTTCTGGCCCTTTGTTTTTGGGCTTCCATTTCCATTTCAAACTCCTGCCTGTTAATAACCAAACCCTTTTCTTTAAGTATCAACTCCGTCAGGTCGAGCGGAAAACCGAATGTATCATATAATTCAAATGCAACCTTTCCGCTTACTACAGTATGACCCTGCCCACAAGTATCAGTAATAATTTTTTCAAGAAGGTTTATCCCTGTTGAAAGTGTTCTTAAAAAAGACTCCTCTTCCTCGGTAATTACTTTACCGATAAAATCTTTTGAACGCATTAACTCAGGGTATGCATCGCCCATCGATTCAATTAAGGCTGGTAACAATCTGGCCATAAACGGCTGCTTTACCGCCAGGAATGTATATGCGTACCTAACGGAACGTCTTAAAATACGGCGGATAACATACCCGGCTTTGTTGTTTGAAGGTAATTGTCCGTCAGTTATGGCAAAACTTATAGTTCGAATATGATCAGCAATAACCCGCATTGCTATGTCAGATTTTTCGCTATTGCCGTATTTTAATCCTGTAATTGATGAAATTACTTTTATAATGGGTTTAAATACATCAGTATCGTAATTTGAATTTTTTTCCTGAATAGCCCTGCATAATCTTTCGAAACCCATACCGGTATCAATATGCTTACTTGGCAGCATTACCAGCGACCCATCAGCTTTACGGTTATATTGTATAAAAACTAAGTTCCAGATCTCAATTACATCAGGATGGTCTTTATTTACTAAATTCTGTCCCGGAATACATTCCCGTTCAGTTTTTGGTCTCATGTCGATATGGATTTCAGAACATGGACCACATGGACCGGTATCGCCCATTTCCCAAAAATTATCCTTTTTGTTCCCTTTTACAATTCTTGTTTCCGGAAGATGGGTTCTCCAATATCCCAGGGCTTCTTTATCCATTTCGATGCCATCATCTGCACAGCCTTCAAATACCGAAGCGTATAAACACTCCTTGTCAAGTTTTAGCACTTCAGTTAAATACTCCCATGCCCAGTCAATAGCATCTTTTTTAAAATAATCACCAAAAGACCAATTGCCAAGCATTTCAAACATTGTATGATGGTAAAGATCATGTCCCACTTCTTCTAAATCATTATGTTTACCCGAAACCCGGAGACATTTCTGCGAATTTGCCACCCTGGAATTTTTAACAGGTGTGTTTCCCAGGAATATATCCTTAAACTGGTTCATCCCTGCATTGGTAAACATCAGGGTTGGGTCGTCCTTGACTACCATTGGGGCAGAAGCAACAATTTTATGTTGTTTTGAAGCAAAAAAATCCAGAAAACTTTGTCGTATTTCAGCTGCTGTCATAATTTGAAATCTGTTTTAAAGTTGGGCAAAATAACACTATTATAGTAGATAACAAATAAAAGTTGAACAAAATTTGAATTCCTTCAAAATTGTTATCATTTTAAATTTTAAGTTAAATTAATTATGTTAAAACTTTGATAATAATATATTTTTTTACACTACTATCCGATAAAAAGTTGTTTTGTCCCTAACGGGACAAAAGTTCAATTCTCAATTAAGTGTTTTACCGAACTTTAGTACCTAACGGCACTGTGCCGTCAGGTACAGAATATCGGTAAAGATGAATCGACCCCAATTTTCAGTGTCCTGTAGGCACACCGCAATTAGTTGGCATTATAGCATCTTATCGAAAAATTTATCGGACAGTAGTGATTTTTTTATCAAAAAGATTTTTTTCATCATCAAAAAAAACAAACTTTTTTAATTTTGCAACGTAGTAACTTTTCACTTGTAAGGTTAACTAATTATTAAAAACAGGCCAGAAACACAATTTATAACTTTTATAACTGATAGATTATAATTTTTAATGAAGTAAAAATCAGTCAAAAATAGATTAATCGACTGATTTTTGTGCGTTAATAACAAAATTTTATATTTTAGCGTAAAAATTTGTGCACTATGTCAAAAGTAAAATATCGTTATAATCCTGATACATTAAGCTATGACCGGATAGAGACCGGATTTAAGTATTATTTGTCGGGTTTCTTTACTTATACAGGTTTTGGTGCAGTAATGGGTGTTGTTTTTTTCCTGGCCTACGTTTATTTATTTGATAGCCCACGTGAATCAAGGCTGGAACGTGAAAACTCAAGGCTTATTTCGCAATATGAAATAATGGCGCAAACCCTGGACCAGGTTCAGGTGGTTTTGGATGACATTCAACAAAGGGATGAAAATGTTTACAGGGTGATTTATCAGGCCGACTCAATTCCTAATTCAGTTCGCAAGGCCGGTTTCGGGGGTGTAAACCGTTATAACTACCTTGAAGATATGGACAATGCCAGTATTGTAATTAAAACTGCCCTAAAGCTTGACCTTATTAAAAAACAACTTTATGTTCAATCAAAATCATTTGATGAAATTGAGAGCCTGACACGGCGCAAAGAAGAAATGATCAGGAGCATCCCTGCAATACAACCAATTTCAAATAATGATCTGAGAAGAACGGCATCAGGGTGGGGATGGAGAATCGACCCAATTTATAAAATCAGGAAATTTCACGAAGGATTGGATTTTTCAGCTCCCGTTGGAACTGAAATTTATGCAACCGGAGATGGAATAGCGGTTAATGTTTCGGTATCGCCCATTGGATACGGTAAATATATTGAAATAGACCATGGGTTTGGCTATTCAACTCTTTACGCCCACTTGGATGGATTTAAAGTTAAACCAGGACAAAGAGTTAAAAGAGGTGAAGTAATCGGTTATGTTGGAAATACAGGAAAATCAACTGCTCCTCACCTGCATTATGAGGTCAGGATAAAAAACCTTGCGGTTGACCCTGCTCATTACTTTTTTCAGGACCTTACACCTGAACAATATGAAAAAATGCTCCATATATCATCAAACAGCAATCAAACCTTTGACTAAAGATTTAATTATTACACGGATATACAAAACACAATGGTCGCCTAAAGCGACCTTTTTTATTCTTCAATTTTTAAAATTCCATTATGTTTTTTTTCTCATGCTTTGGAGCCTGCCAAAAACCTGAACGTGTTACTAATTTATTATGTAATTTGTGGCTAACAACCCTAAACCAATGAAAAACCACACCATACTTTTTAAGTTTTACCCGGAATTAAAAGGTTTGTTAACACCATTAATAACTAATATAGTTTTATTATAGCTATTTAATTTTAAAACCCTTTGTTTGAAACAAAAAAAAGTTTAAAATTGTAAATACAAAATTCAAATTCCAATCGTATGCCCTATAAAGAACCTAAAATTGAAAAACTTTATTACACCATAGGCGAAGTAGCAAAAATGTTCAATGTAAACACATCGCTTATTCGTTTCTGGGAAAAGGAATTTGATATTATTAAACCCCATAAAAATAAAAAGGGTAACCGCCTGTTTACCCCTCAGGATATTGATAATTTCCATATTATTTTTCATTTAGTTAAAGAAAAGGGGCTTACACTTAAAGGAGCTGAAAAAAAACTTAAGGAGAATAAGGCCGATACAATGCAGGAATTTGAAGTTGTAAGTAAACTTAAGAACATTCGTGAGCTCTTAATTGAAATTAAGGACAGCATATAAAACCAAATCCCCACTCTAAAAAGGAACCTTCTTTTCCTGTTTAAACTGTTCACAATAATGATTTTCGTTATTTCCTGGAAATCAAGTCATAATGAACCGATTAAAGATATTACTGATTACCGGATACGATAGGCTGTTCATTATAATATTTTAAATAAATGCAAAATATTAAAGTAAAAGAGATAGGAGAAATTATTGAGGGATTTGCGCCATTGGATTTGCAGGAGGAGTATGATAATTGCGGATTACAGGTGGGCGATCCTGATATGGACATAACCGGAATTTTGATAACAATTGATGTAACAAGTGAAATTATAAAAGAAGCCGAGGAAAACTCATGTAATCTTATTATTTCGCACCATCCGGTTACTTTATCGGGAATAAAAAAAATCACCCCGGATAACCTTCCAGGGGGCCTGATACTTGATGCCATAAAAAAAAATATAGCAATTTATTCGGCCCACACAAATATTGATAGTATAAAATCAGGTGTAAGCGGGGTTTTGGCCGAAAAGCTAGGGTTGATAAATACCAGGATTCTTGACCAGCGTAAAAACCTCATTGTAAAACTTGTAACATTTGTTCCTGTTGATAATGCGGATAAAGTAAGAAATGCCTTGTTTGAAGCCGGTGCAGGTCATATTGGTAATTATGATTCATGCAGTTATAACCTATCTGGTTTTGGGACCTTCAGAGGGAATGAGAATTCAAACCCATTTGTAGGACAACCCGGGAAAATACATAAAGAGGAAGAGTTGCGGATTGAAACTATTTTTCCGGTAAATATTCAAAACAGGGTTGTTAAATCATTAATTGAAGCCCATCCTTATGAAGAGCCTGCTTTTGATATTTACCCCTTAAATAATAAAAGTGATTTTTATGGATATGGTATTATAGGTGAGTTATTAGAGCCGGTACACCCCACTGAATTCATTAAAAAGCTTAAACATACTACACATTCCGGTTGTATAAGGCATACCGAAATACTCAATACTTCAATCCAAAAAGTTGCAATTTGTGGCGGTAGTGGCAGTTTTTTAATAAAAAAAGCCATTTTATCGGGGGCAGATATATTTATTTCAGGTGATATTAAGTACCATCAGTTTTTTGATGCCCCCAAAACCATGATAATTTGTGATATAGGACATTATGAGAGTGAACAATTCACTAAAGAACTATTTTTTAAGATACTTACAAAAAAAATACCTAATTTTGCAATCCGTTTATCAAAAATAAATACCAATCCCATTAAATACTTTTAAAATAATGGCAACAATGGATACCAGGGCAAGTGCAACCGATGTAACAGTAGAAGAAAGGCTTCGTGCGCTTTTTGATTTACAGAAGGTGGTTTCTGAGATTGATAAAATTAGAACTCTTCGTGGTGAATTACCTTTAGAGGTACAGGATTTAGATGATGAAATTGAAGGTTTAGAAACCCGAATTAACAATCTGGATATTGAAATCAAAAAACTTAACGACAATATCCTTATTAAGAAAAACGAGATTAAGGATGCCGGACTACTTACAAAAAAATATGAAGCCCAGCAGTCAAATGTTCGTAATAACCGCGAATATGATTCTTTAACCAAAGAAATAGAATTTCAAAATCTTGAAATTGAACTTTGCGAAAAAAGAATACGTGAATTTACCGCCGAAATGAAAATCAAAACAGATCAGGCAAATTCATCGAAAACTTTGCTGGATGAGCGCAAAATCGATTTAACAGCAAAAAAATCAGAGTTAAATGAAATAATTTCTGAAACTCAGGTTGAAGAAGAACGGTTGAAGCAAAAAGCAAAAGAAATTGAAGGCCATATTGATGAGCGTTTACTGGCTGCTTTTAAACGTATCCGCAAAAATGCACGCAATGGGTTAGCTGTTGTTTCTGTAGCCCGTGATGCTTGCGGAGGTTGTTTTAACAAAATACCACCACAACGACAGCTTGATATTCAATTACATAAAAAAGTAATTGTTTGTGAATATTGTGGACGTATTTTGGTTGACAGCGAAATTTAACCACGATTAGTCATTTGGAATACAATGAATTAATGGTTTAGCCGGTGTTAACCATACCGGATGGCTGGTACATGCTGCTTTATAAAAGCTTTATTTGTAAGCATTTCTGATACAAATATTTAGTTTTTCTTAAGCGATTTGTCAAAATGGAGGTCAAATAATCACCAACTTAAGACTATAATTTTCTAATGACTGTCATTGGAAAATCCGGCTTAAGACAAATTTGGGTTTAATTTTAGAATTAAAAAAACGAAAAAACCGGAAGGATATTTTTCCTGCCGGTTTTTTTATATTATTCAATAAAAATTACAAATTAAAATTTTAAAAAGTGAGAAAAAAACCTTGAGGGAATTACCAACTACCACCGGCTCCACCACCACCAAAGCTACCGCCGCCAAAACCACCAAACCCCCCGCCAAAACTACCTGAACCCGATGAGAAATTATCCCAACCTCCGGAACGATTTCTCGTTCCCGATGAGCCAAGCATTGAAAGCAATACCCAAAAGGGCAAATCATGCCCTATTGATGATGACCTGACTTTCTGACCTTTTGATATTACAACTGCCATTAATATAAAAAATATGATAACTATAGCAATTGCAACAGGTTTTGCAGCTATTGTGGAGCGTTCCAAATATTTATCGGCAGTATATTCACCCCGTGTGATTTCCATTAAAATGTTAGTACCGGCAATTAACCCACCCCCATAATCATTTGCCCTGAAATATGGTATCATTTCATTTTGAACAATGCGTTTTGCAACTACATCAGGCACTGCACCCTCCAAACCATAGCCAACTGCTATAAACGCTTCACCCTTGCTTTGGCTTGTTTTTGGTTTAACCAATATTAATATACCATTCCTTTTATCTTTTTGACCTATTCCCCACTTTTCGGCCAACCTGAATGAAAAATCTGAGATTTCATACCCTGAGATATCATTTAGGGTAACTATGGCAATCTGGGTACTTGTTTCATTTGAAAACCCCATAAGGGCCCTCTCAAGATTATCAACAGATTGTTTATCGAGAATACCCGATAAGTCGTTAACCAGCCTGGGTGGAACAGGGGGCTCAGGTAAAACCTGTGACGAAACCTGGATTAACGGCAGAAGAAAAAAAAGTGATATAATTATTTTTTTAACCATCTTAAAAATTATAAAATCATTGACCAAATGAAATCTCATCATTTAACTCATTTTTATCATCAGCATGATACGGAAAATGTGCTTTAAGTTTATCCCCTGCCATTGTTATACCCTTTTCAAGACCTGATGCAAACTCTCCCTTCATGAATAATTCTGTCATTTCGGATTTTATACCATCCCAAAACCCGGGCCCCACTTTGGAATTAATTCCAGTGTCGCCCAGAATGGCAAATTTTCTGTCGGCATGGGCCAGGTAAAACAATACGCCATTCCTTGGCCCGGTTTTATGCATTTTTAATAACTCAAACAGATGGGCTGCCCTGTCTAAAACATTTTCGGGGCAGGAGGATTCGATATGCACCCTTATTTCACCTGATGTGTTAAGTTCAGCGTGGCGAATTGCATCAACAATTTTTTGCTTATCTTCCTTTTGAAAGAAATCTTTAGCCATAATTCCAAGGTTTTAAATCAAAATTGAACAACAGGGACTTTTTGGGAACCTGCTTCAGCTTCAAAATATGGTTTTCGTTGAAATGAAAAGATGCCAGCAATTATATTCTGAGGGAATTTGGCAATATAAGTGTTATAACTCCTGGTGGTTTCATTAAACTTATTACGTTCAACTGTTATCCTGTTTTCCGTTCCTTCAAGTTGGGCCTGTAAATCGAGGAAATTCTGATTAGCCTTTAAATCAGGATAATTTTCAACCACAACCAATAAACGCGATAAAGCTGATGATAAACCATCCTGAGCCTGCTGAAACTGTTTTAGTGATTGTTCGGTCATTCCCTCAGCCGAAATATTAGTGTTTGTAGCTTTACTCCTTGCTTCTACCACACTTTCAAGGGTTTCTTTTTCGTGCGCGGCATAACCTTTTACAGTAATCACAAGATTGGGAATAAGATCGGCCCTGCGCTGATATACGTTTTCGACCTGTGCCCATTGTGCATCTACTCCTTCACGTAGTTCAACCATTTTGTTATACCCACAACTTGTAAAAAATGGTAATACAATCAGAGAAATTAAAATCCATTTAATTTTTTTCATCATAATAAAATTTAATTTTAAAGTAATAATGGCTTGTCCCGCAATTGCTGGAGAACACCCACCTTTTAAATTTTGTTAATTATGTGTTTGCGTTTTACAAAACATGGGTGTTTAATCCGTTAATAATTTTTTTATTAAGGCCGAACAGCTTGTCCGGTTATTACGGCAGAACTCGCCCCGAACATTCGGGGCTCGTTTCATCAAAATAAATTTTATAATCAAGAAATGGTGAAACCTGCTAATTGTTAAATGTTTTTTGGTGCCTGTTTAACAGCCCATGCCCTTTTCACCTGTAAATAATTTTTTAAACCTGCAAAAAAACAGTACGGTTTTGTTTTGATATTTTTATTTTCTAAACATCCAATTTTGAAAAATGCTGGTCATTCTATTCTAATATTTGCCGCAAAAAATTCTTTTTAAAAATCCACAAAGGGTCCTATCGGTGGCTCTTTCCAGTTTAAGCCAATATTCGTTGTCCCTGGTTTTTGAATTATCTGACAGTGTTTGGTAAATAACACCCCATCCAGGGAAGCCTCCAAAATTTCTATCGTCAATAAACATATCAGCGTTAACTTTACGGCTTAAACTACCGTCCATTTCCTCATCGGGATAACTTGAATTAACGGCAAAAAATTCTACCCCATTTTTTCTGCAATAATCAATTGCTGCATCAAGACTGGCTCCATGCCTGTAAGTCCACAATATTAACTGATGGCCATCTTTTTGTAAAGCTTTAAGCGTTTCAAATGCAAAAAACATTTCTTTACCAATGGCAGGATACCTGTGTTCAACTATAGTGCCGTCAAAATCAACTGCAATTACCATAAATAGCGATAATGTAATTAATTCCTGTTTAGTTCAATTTCAGATGTTATTTTCTCTTTATTTGGTGTATTTAATAAATAAACCATGAAAAACAAACCAAAAATAAGTAAAAAAACATTATCGGAAGTAATTAAATATCCTGTTAAGGTAAGAATTGCCAATGCTTCAACAAAGACAATTTTAATAAAAAAACTGCTTCTGTATATTTTCAGTTTTTCAATTAAAAGCAATTCTCCTGGTATTTTTTTTAATCTCCTTTTATTAAAACTATAACCGGCGGGCATACCAATTAATGCCAATATAACAATTATTGATTTTAATGTTTCAGCATTATTTTTTGGCAACCCCAACATAGGGCCATAGGTAAGCGAAAAATAAACAGTTACAGTAAACATTATAACCAGGGCCACCAAAATTATCCAGAAAATGGCTACAATCTGTTTTATATAAATTGACCCGTTAATTTATTTATTTTTAGTTATTGTTATTAAATTGAAAAGTCACATAAAAAGGTTTTAATTTCAGTGGATAAAATTTTCGTGTGAATATTTATTGCCAAACCGGTCATTATTCCATAGCGTGTAATATGGACCAAAAAAAACAGGGTTGGTTTTAATCCCTTTAATTTTCCTGCTCAACTTGCATATATTCATAGGAATAACTCAATCTGTTATTAACCTTTTGCTAAAATAAGTAAACGATTTTAAAGCTTTCATCCAATAAAAATTAACCAACAGGTTTTGCTTAACCACAGCTGCCAAATAAATTCTAAGCTCCATGTAATCACCTCTATTGTAAATCAGGGTTTGTTTAAACGAACAATCAAAAATAATCCTATTTAGTATTATCAAAAGGCAACCTGTTAAGCAATGACCTTCCCAATGTTATTTCATCGGCGTATTCAAGTTCATCGCCTATAGAAATACCCCTTGCTATTGTTGTTATTTTAACCTGGAACCTTGATAGTTTTCTGTAGATAAAAAAATTAGTTGTATCCCCTTCCATTGTTGTACTGAGGGCAAAAATAATTTCATCAACTTTCCCTTCACGTACCCTGTTTTCAAGTTGTGTAATTGTTAAATCATCGGGGCCGATACCATCCATTGGTGAAATTACCCCTCCAAGTACATGATAAACCCCAAAATATTGCTGGGTATTTTCAATTGCCATAACATCGCGAACACTTTCAACAACACATACAGTTTTTTGGTCGCGTTTTGCACTTGCACAAATATTACACAAATCGGTATCAGAAATATTAAAACAGCCCGAACAATAACGAATTTCACCCCGGAGGGCATTTATGGCCAACAAAAACCTTTCAACTGATTGCTTCTCTTGTTTTAGTAAAAATAATGCAAGCCTAAGGGCAGTTTTTTTTCCAATGCCAGGAAGCCGTGATAATTCATTAACCGCATTTTCCAATAATTTTGAAGGAAACTGAGATGTATTCATTTTATTCGGTTTGTTCAGGTAGCAAAGGTAGCAAAAAGCATTAACTAAAGAGTTAGGATAAATGGGCAATAAAATTTCAAATTACACTCTTCATTTCTCAATGTAAAATTGCACCTTTGTTAATATTCTGAACCTTATTAAATTATTTCTTGTTTTTTGGTTCACGAAAAACTAACAACCAATTGTAAAAATGAAACCCTTTTATACAAGCCTGCTAATTTTAGGTTATTTTGCAATATTGTTATTAATCTCCATCCTTACCAGCAAAAAAGCTGATAATAACACTTTTTTTCTTGGTAACCGTAAGTCGCCGTGGTATTTGGTTTCAATAGGGATGATAGGTTCTTCACTTTCGGGTGTTACTTTTGTTTCGGTACCCGGATGGGTAGGTTCGCAACAATTTACATATTTACAGATGGTTTTGGGATTTGTTTTGGGTTATGTATTTGTTGCAAATATTTTGTTACCATTATATTACAGCTTAAACCTGACATCAATTTACACTTATTTGAACACACGGTTTGGAAAGCTCTCATACAAATCGGGGGCTTTACTGTTTATTATTTCAAGAACTGTTGGATCTGCTGCAAGGTTGTACCTGATGACAAGCGTTCTGCACCTGGCCATTTTTGATAAGTTGCAGGTTCCTTTTAGTATTACAGTAGTTGTTGCGGTGGCATTGGTTTGGGTTTATACTTTCAGGGGAGGTATAAAAACAATAATATGGACCGACACCTTGCAAACCATACTTATGATAAGTGCTGTGGTAACTACAATTATATACATTAATATTGAAATGAACCTGAGTTTTTGGGAAATGGTTTCAGTTATTTGGGAAAGTGATTTAAGTGATATAATTGTTTGGAACGATTGGTTATCATCGAAACATTTTTTAAAGCAGTTTTTTTCGGGGGTTTTTATTACAATTGTTATGACAGGCCTGGACCAGGATATGATGCAAAAAAACTTAACAATTAATAACCTTAATGATGCCAGAAAGAATATGTATTGGTATGGAACTGCTTTTTTACCCATTAACCTGCTTTTTTTATCATTAGGAGCCCTCCTTTTTATTTATGTTCAACATATGGGGATTGCTCCTCCACAAAGGGCCGATGACCTTTTCCCTATGTTGGCCCTAGGCGGCTACTTTCCGGATGTTGTGGGTACAATATTCATTTTGGGGCTTATCGCTGCTGCCTATTCAAGTGCCGATTCAACACTTACATCAGTTACAACCTCCTTTTCAGTTGATATTATGGGAATTGAAAGATTTACAGAGGGAAAGGCAAAAAAAATAAGGATTATAATTCATATTGGTTTTACAATTATTACTGCCCTGATAATAATGATTTTCAGAGCATTGCAACAGGGCAGCATTATTGATATAATTTATACGCTGGCAGGTTATACATATGGCCCATTACTTGGTTTGTTTGCCTTTGGCTTATTCACCAGCATAAAAATCAGGGATAATCTAGTGATAATAGCAGCCATAATTCCCCCTGTAATTACAGGTATCCTGGATTTTAATTCAGTAGGGTGGTTTGGTTTTAAACTCGGGTATGAAAAACTTATTCTCAACGGAATAATTACATTTCTTATTCTATGGTTTATTCGGCACCGAAATGGAGTTATTGATCAACATTTTCACAAATAACAATTCAAGTCAGCCTTCATGCATAAAGAAAAAGCTATTTTCCCGGCCATAAGGTTGTGGCCAATTAATTTTGTAAACCTCCTTTTATATTGCAATGATTTTATTTTAAGAAAATAATCCCCAAAAAAGAAATTAACCCGGTTTATCAATATAACCTTCAAAACCCGAAGTATAAACAACATTCATAGCTGTATCATCCTGAAAAATAAAACACCCTTCAACTCCCGGTAGCTGTTCAATTAATTCAATGCTTTTTTCCAAACCCAACACCATGCATGCCGTGGCATAAGCATCGGCAGTCATGCAATCATCAGCAATAATTGTTGCACTTAATAATGAATGTTGCACAGGATATCCGGTTGATGGGTCGATTGTGTGGGCAAATTTTTTCCCATCCTTAATATAAAAGTTACGGTAATTGCCACTTGTGGCCATTGATTTATCAGAAATCTGAATAATCATTTGAAGTTCCCTGCTCTCAACCAAAGGGTCATCTATTGGTTTATCAATACCAATACGCCATAATTTTCCTTTTGGATTTAACCCTGATGAATTAATCTCTCCGCCAATTTCGACCATATAATTCTTAATTCCCTGGTTTTTTAGAAATAGGGCAACTACATCAACTCCGTATCCTTTTGCTATTGCACTTGCATCAAGCATTATACCATCCTTCTTCTTTGTAATTATTCCATTATTGATAGATACATTAGACATCCCTACATACTGAATAAGTGAATCAATTAAGCAGGGAGTTACCTTTTCAATTTTACTAAAACCAAAACCCCAGGCATTAACCAAAGGAGCTACAGTAATGTCAAAAGCTCCGGATGATTTTTCATAAACTTCAATTGCAGTATTAAATACCTTTACAAAAAACGAATCAGCTGCCACATTCTTTTCACCCCGGTTAAACCTGCTTATAATAGAACCTGTATCATAAGTGGAAAGTGATTTATTGAAGGAGTTTAACAAATCTTTAATCTGTTGATGCTTGTCGCCTGAAACGGACTGGTAAACAATATGATAATAAGTACCGAATATTTTCCCTTCATTAAAAATGTATTCAGGAGATTTTTGTTTACATCCTGTTGCGGTTATAATAAATAGTCCGGTTAAAAATAGTATTCTCATATTAATCAAATTTACTAGCTAGTCTGAAATTTCAGGCAAGGCTCTTTTTCAGGACTTTAAACTAATCACAATTATATTAGTTTAAAAACCGGCGACTTTGCCGTATAAGGCTATACCAAACCGTCATAAAAAACACCTAGTCAAGCTATTAATGACCATTAATTCGGCCCGGTGTAAAATTTTCAATAAACAAATTAAGAACCAAAGTCGTCAAAAGCAACCATTTCATCCGGAACGCCTAAATCAAAAAGCATTTTATTAACTGCCGAGTTCATCATTGGCGGACCACACAGGTAATATTCTATTTCTTCGGGCTCATCATGTTTTATGAGATACTGATTATAAATCACCTGATGAATAAACCCTACCGGGCCCTCCCATTTATCGTCGGGGTATGGTTCTGAAAGTGCAATTGTAAATTTAAAGTTCGGGAACTTCTTTTCAATCTCATGGAATAACTCCTCGTAAAAAATCTCCTTTCTAGACCTTGCCCCGTACCAAAAAGTAACTTTTCGACCTGTTTTCAGGGTATGGAACAAATGAAAAATATGCGATCTCATAGGGGCCATTCCGGCTCCGCCACCTATAAACATCATTTCGCGGGAGGTTTCCTTTATAAAGAATTCACCATAGGGCCCGGATATTGTCACCTTATCACCGGGTTTACGTGAAAATATAAATGAAGAACATATACCAGGATTTACTTTTGCAAAACCACCGTTAACTCTATCAAATGGTGGGGTTGCAATACGTATATTCAACATTATGATATTGCCTTCAGCCGGGTGATTTGCCATTGAATAAGCTCTGAAAGTAGGTTCAGGGTTAATCATTTTCAAATCAAACATTTTATATTTTTCCCATTCTTCCCTATAATCATCTTCAACGATAATATCCTTAAAATCAACATCAATTTTAGGGACATCAATTTGAATATATCCTCCCGATTTAAAGTTAAGGGTTTCACCTGCAGGTAGTTTAACAACAAATTCCTTAATATAGGTAGCAACATTAGCATTAGAAACCACTTCACATTCCCATTTCTGAATTCCAAGAATTTCGTGTGGAATTTCCATTTTAATATCTTCTTTTACCTTAACCTGACAAGCAAGCCTCCAATTATTCATTTGTTCCTTGCGTGTAAAAAACCCGGTTTCGGTAGGGAGAATAGACCCTGCCCCATCTGTTACGCGGCACCTGCACATGGCACATGTTCCGCCTCCGCCACATGCAGAAGGAAGGAAAATTTTATTATCACCAAGAGCTGACAACAGAGTTTGACCGGGAGAAACAGTTAGTTCCTTTTCTCCACTGTTAATGCTAATAGAGGCTAATCCTGATGGGGTAAGTTTTTTCTTGGCATATAAAAGAACCGATACCAAAAGCAAAGTTACTATTAAAAACACCACAACCCCGGATATAACCACCGCACCTTGTATTAATAAAAAAACACTCATATATTTTGAATTTTCTAATTCTTTTACAGTTTAATACCCATAAAACTCATAAATGCAATACCCATTAACCCTGTTACTATAAAAGTAATGCCCAATCCGCGTAGCGAGGCCGGAACATTTGAATATGATAATTTTTCACGTATAGCTGCAATCCCAACTATGGCAAGTAACCAGCCTACCCCTGAACCTAAACCGAAAACTGTGGCCTCGCCAATATTTGCATATGCGCGTTCCTGCATAAACAGCGAACCACCCAATATTGCACAATTAACAGCAATTAATGGAAGGAATATACCCAGGGAAGTGTATAGGGCCGGACTATATTTTTCAACAATCATTTCAACCAATTGTACCATTGATGCAATAACTGCAATAAACATTATAAAGCTAAGAAAGCTCAAATCAACCGTTTCAAAATCCTTGCTAATCCAATGCAGTGCGCCTTCCCTTAAAACATAATTTTCGAGAAGATAATTAACCGGTACTGTTATTGCCAAAACAAAAACTACTGCAACGCCAAGTCCAAAGGATGTTTTTACAGTTTTTGAAACTGCCAGGAAAGAACACATGCCCAAAAAATAGGCAAAAACCATGTTCTCAATAAAAATCGATTTAACGAATATGTTTATGAGATGTTCCATTTCTATAAATCCTTTATTTTTAGTTAGGTTCAACAAGTGATTTGTTTCGGGCCCGTTGAACCCATATAATAATTCCTACTACGATTAATGCCATTGGTGGCAAAATCATAAACCCGTTATTAACGTAACCCCATTTATAAAAAATTTCAGGTATAACGGGTAAAGTTCCAAAACCAGGTAACGTAAGGGTACCCGAACCCAGGAATTCCCTAAAAAACGCTACTATAACCAAAATAACGCCATATCCGGCCCCATTGCCAATTCCATCAAGAATTGAAGGCCACGGTTTATTACCCAGGGCAAATGCTTCGAGCCTTCCCATAATAATACAGTTGGTAATAATAAGCCCAACAAAAACCGATAATTGCCGGCTCACTTCGTAGGCAAAAGCTTTTAAAAGCTGGTCAACCAGGATTACCAATGCAGCCACAACAACCAACTGAACAATAATCCTGATTCGTGAAGGAATTGTATTTCGCAACAATGATATTATCAGGTTTGAAAACATTAGTACAAAAATTACTGAAACCGACATAACAATGGCCGGTTCAAGTTTTGCTGTTACTGCCAGTGCCGAACATATTCCCAACACCTGTATGGTTATTGGGTTTTGAGCCCCCAGCGGCCCTGTAATCAATTTTAAATTCTTTGCAGAAAACAAAGGCCCTTTATCATTACTCATGACTTACACTTTTTATGTTCTTTAAGAAATTCTCATATCCCCGGAAGAAGTTCATTAACATATCTTCCACTCCTTTACTTGTAATGGTGCCACCTGATATTGCATCAACGTAATGCAAATCATTACTACCGGTTCCGGGTTTAACAACCAGCACTGACATTAATTTGTCAGTGCTGTCAAAAATTTGCTTTCCTTTAAACTGGTCCTGGAAATTATCTTTATCAATTTCGGCACCCAAACCCGGAGTTTCGCCTTTATGGCCAAATGTTGCTCCATATATGGTATTACCATCACTGTTTATTGAAACATATCCCCAAATTGGTCCCCAAAGGCCCACACCTCTTAATTGTAAAATATATTTTACTTCTCCGTTTTCAAGCTGCGATTCATATACCGGATAGTTCCTCTCATCGGCTTTTTTGCGAAGTTCTTTGGCCATATCAACATTAAAAGCTGCAATACCCTCAACTTTTTGGCCTTTATAGTTAACAACGTAACTATTTTTACCTATGTGCTTTTCAAATTTCTCCTCAGCATTTTTATTGTTACTTTCAATATTAACTGAGCTTAAAATATCTATTTTCTTTGCAACCATTTCATTACGGGCCTGGAGCGGTTTCAAACCCTGCGAAACCAAAGCAAGTACTAATGCAACAATTACTACCAGCACTGATGCATACATAAAAGTGTAACCGTTACTTTGTTTATCCATTTTTTTGAGAATAAAATTTATTTAATTAATTGAACCTGTGAAACATTCATCTTGAAAACCCAAATTTCATGATATTTAAACCATGAATGTTTACCGGAACAAAATTGATTTTAAAATAAGGCCAAATTGCCAGACCAGGTTTACTGTATTACCGAAACACCCAGGTTACAAAATCGGTTTTTCACGAAATACCAAACCTTAATTTTTAACCGTTGCTCTTTTTTGCCTCCGCTTAATATTTGCATTTACAACAAAATAATCAATAAGTGGGGCAAAGGTATTCATTAGCAGAATAGCAAGCATCATACCTTCAGGGTAGGCCGGGTTAAATATTCTAATTAAAATGGCAAAAACTCCAATTAAAAAACCATACACCCACTTACCCATTTCAGTGCGTGCACCCGATACCGGATCGGTGGCCATAAATACAGCCCCAAAAGCGAACCCTCCCAAACATAAATGATGAATTGCATCGACCTGCATCAGGGTATTGTCCCCAATAAAATTGAACCCAAGTGCCATTAAAAAACCTCCTGTAAAAACCGAAACCATTATTTTCCAGCTTGCTATACCTGTATATATCAAAATTACACCCCCTATAAGTATAGCCAAGGTAGAAGTTTCGCCTATTGACCCCGGAATAATACCAAGAAAACTATCCCAAAGCGGAAATTGGCCTGAGATGTTTTTCTCAACTGCAACGCCAAGTGGTGTTGCACCTGAAAAACCATCGACAATACCTTCTCCTGCGGTTAGTCCCGATATCCAAACTTTATCGCCCGACATTTGAGCGGGGTATGCAAAAAACAAAAAAGCCCTGGCTATTAAAGCCGGGTTCCATATATTCATTCCTGTTCCGCCAAAAACCTCTTTCCCAATAACAACCGCAAAAGCAGTTGCCACTGCAACCATCCACAACGGAATATCAACAGGCAATATAAGCGGAATTAACATGCCCGTTACTAAAAAACCTTCGTTTACTTCATGTCCACGCATTTGGGCAAATGCAAATTCAATTGCCAGACCGGTAACATATGAAACAACTATAATAGGGAATACCTTAATTAACCCGTGAACAAAAATCTCTAAAAATGGTGCCTGTTGTCCTAAAGCTATAAAATGCTGATAACCTGTATTCCAAATACCAAAAAGCAAAGCAGGGATTAGTGCTTTTACAACAATTATCATAGTTCGTTTCATATCCATTGCATCCCTGACATGAACCCCGTTTTTGTTGGTTTTATCCGGAACAAAGAACAAAGTTTCAAAGGCATCAAATGTTGAATGTAGCATTTGGAAACGGCCACCCTTTTGCACATGTGGCTTAATGCTATCAAATAGTTTTCGTAAAACCTTCATAAGAAAGTGTTTTTTTATTATTGAAATCCTGAAATTCTAATGTTCTGGTTTTTCGGGATAATTTTTACTCATTATATATAGGTGAGGGCTAAAACTTCAATCTTTGTTACCAGTTAACTGGTAAAAATACAGCTTAACTTACCCTATCTCTTTTATCATTAAATCAATACCCTTACGCAATATTGATTGCAACTCCATTTTTGATGTACATACAAACTCACATAAGGCTATATCTTCTTCTACAACTTCATAAATACCAAGTTGTTCCATTTTATCTATATCCTCGGCCAAAATAGCTTTAAACAAATGCTCGGGCAAAATATCCATTGGCAATACCCTGTCGTATTGGCCCGACATTACAATAGCCCTGTGTCCGCCGTGCATGTTGGCATTAAGTACATATTCCTTTTTAGAACACATCCAGCTAAAAAAGGACCTTGAAATACTAAGTTTACCAAAGCCCGGAAGTGCCCAACCAAGAAATTCATATTCATTGCCCTCAGGAATAACAGTTACCTGATGGTGATAAAAACCAATATATCCATCTTCATCTATCTGTTCGCCGGTTAATACATTCCCACTTATGATACGTAACGTTCCTTTGGCAATATTATTTTTAAGCAATTCAGAAACCGAGGCGCCCAAACAATAACGAAAATATGCAGGTTTAAGTATTTCAGAACCCGTAACAGCTATTCCCCTTGAAAAATCATGTTTCCCCGTGGTAAACAGATTACCTATTGAGATAATCTCCTGGGGCTGTATAACCCAAACTTTTTCTCCCTTATTAACAGGGGCAACCTTATGTATCTGGACCCCAACGTTACCTGCGGGATGTAACCCTTCAAACAAATGAATTGTAACTCCCTTGAGATTTTTATAGACCTTCGAGACCGACTCGCTGCTTAATCCAATATGGATATCAGTACATAATTTTTTTAATACCTCTATTCCCCTTGAGAATGCATCTTCATTACCAGAAATAATAAAATCCAAATCGGGCGCAAGAGGTGCCGAATCAAAACCGGATATAAAAACAGACCTTGGCGTATCGGTGGGATTTGCTATAATGTTATAAGGCCGTTGGCGTAAATATGGCCATGCGCCTGCTTCAAGCAACCTTTTTACAACATCCACGCGCGAAATACCCTTTAAATCAGGAGTTCCAAAATCAACAGAATCATTTTTCCCATCAGATTCCAAAACAACTTCAAGAATGCGTCTTCGCTCGCCCCTGTTTATAAACTTTAAAAAGCCACTTACAGGTGATACAAATTTAATTTCCGGATGGTATTTGTCATAAAACAAAACTGTACCTACTTTTACCGCATCACCTTCTTTTAATACCATTTTTGGAATGACACCATTAAAATCGGTAGGCTTTATTGCAAACAGATTGGGTAAGCGGGTTGGCCCGAAAATCTTTTCTGCTTTTCCAACCATTCGAATATCAAAACCCTTCTTGATTTTTATTATTTGAGACATACTTGAACCGGATTTTTTATTTGTTGCCAAAATTACATAAATTTATCAGTTACACATATAAAACAATCATTAGAGAACATCAGAATATGAATAAAAAAAAACAGTTAAAAACCCGCAATGTTACCGACAACAACTTAATTGTTAAGGACACCCGAACTTTCAGCAGCCGATTAGTTTTGATATATTTATATATTTTCATATTTTTTAACGCCAATAATCTTCATGCGATATCATCCCTGCTAAATAATACTGTCGAAATAATTTCACCAGGCATTAAAACTGTACAGTTTCACCGTCTTGGATGGCCATTATCATACCCAATTTTAAATTTGAACAGCGACCAAAAGTTATTACTGACATTTGATGAACCGGGAAACCAGGTGAAAAATTATTATTACACAATTACACTTTGTGATGCAAACTGGAGGGAGTCGGGCTTAATGACCACAGATTACCTCCGAGGAATTGCAATAAATCCGTTGCTTGACTACTCATTCTCATTTAATACAACATTTGATTACCTGCATTACCGTCTTGAAATTCCCAATCAAAATATTTTACCTACAAGGTCAGGGAATTATTTTCTTAAAATATTTGAAATTAACAAAGAAGACAACCCTGTTTTGGTGAAAAAGTTCATGGTAGTTGAACCAAATGTGAAAATAAAAAGTGTAATTCGTAATACTGCCAGTTCATCTCTCAGGGCGTCATATCATGAAATAGACTTCGAAATCCATCATCCGGGTTTCACCATAAGAAATCCGTTAAACGAGGTAAGTGTTACCATTATACAAAATGGCCGTTCAGACAACGCTATAACCGGATTAAAACCAGTTTTTTTCAGGGATGGTTTAATGGATTTTAATTACAACCGCGAAAACCTTATGGAAGGGGGAAATGAATTCAGATATATTGATTTAAGAAGCACTAGGTTTTTATCAGACAGGGTAAAGGAAATAAACTTTATTGACCCCTTTTTTCATGTTACGGTTTTTACCGATTACACAAGGAACAAATTTTCATATCAATACAGAAAGGACTTAAACGGCCGGTTTTTTATTGAAGTTCAGGAACATACCAATCCTGATCTGGAGGCTGATTATGTTTTTGTACATTTCTTGTTAAAACCTGAAAATCCAAGTCCTTTTCAAAAAATTTATTTAAATGGATCACTTACTAACTGGCAGATAAGCAATAATTCGGAAATGGTTTTTAACCAGATTTCAAATAGTTATGAACTTAGCCTATTATTAAAACAAGGATATTACAATTATCAATATTTACTTTTAGAAAAAGGAGCAACCTCCCTTTCTCCAATTGAGGGAAATTTTGAACAAACAGAAAATGATTATTTAATATTAGTTTATTATAAAGGTATTGGGGATCAAAACCACCGCTTAATTGGAGCAGAAATACTAAACTCTCTAATACCGCAGGCTTTACAACATGAGCGATACGGTTTACGGGAGTAACCGTTAATTTAAAATATAACTAAACCAGTTTTGGGTTAAACGGCCTTCCCAAAAAATTGGTTTATACTGGTTTATTTAACCATTATCGTTTCATGATATAATTCATTCCAACTTTATTATTGTTGATGTAAATTTGTTTTGGTACCTGCTTTCCAAAAAATAAAGCAATAACACATTTAGTTAGTTTAATAACCTCTCAAAAAAGCACAATATGTCAAAAGGATTTTTTAAAGTACCAACTCCAAAAAACGAAGTGGTACTAAACTATATGCCAGGCTCCAACGAAAGGGTGGAACTAAAAAAACAGATAGCCGCATTCAGGTCAACTGAAATTGATATTCCTATGTTTATTGGCGGCGAGGAAGTCAGAACTGAAAAAAAAATAGCCATAAAGCCCCCCCATGACATAAAACATACTCTTGGTTATTATTACCAGGGAGATGAAACACATGTTTACAGGGCAATTGATGCAGCATTAAATTCACAAGCCAAATGGGCCGCTATGGGTTGGGAACACAGGGCTTCCATTTTTTTGAAAGCTGCAGAATTAATTGCAGGCCCCTACCGTCAAAAAATTAATGCAGCCACAATGCTTGGTCAATCTAAAAACCCGTTTCAGGCAGAGATTGACTCGGCATGTGAAATGGTAGATTTTTTAAGATTTAATGTGGCATATATGTCACAAATTTATTCAGACCAGCCCAATTCGGCACCCGGGGCATGGAACCGTATGGAATACCGTCCGTTGGAAGGATTTGTGTTTGCGCTTACACCTTTTAATTTTACATCAATTGCAGGAAATCTTCCTTCGGCCCCTGCTATGATGGGTAATGTAGTAATATGGAAACCTTCAAAAACTGCGGTTTTGTCGGCACATGTTTTAATGCAGGTGTTCCGCGAAGCCGGAGTGCCTGATGGTGTAATTAACCTTGTATTTTCATCAGGACCAGCAATGGCAAGAGTGGTTTTTGATCACCCTGATTTTGCAGGGTTTCATTTTACAGGCTCAACAGAGGTGTTCCAATCGATTTGGAAAAATATTGGTGACAATATCCATAAATATAAATCTTATCCAAGAATTGTTGGCGAAACCGGCGGAAAAGATTTTATAATAGCTCATAAAAGCTGCGACACCAGGGCCGTTGCAACTGCGCTAACCCGTGGTGCTTTTGAGTACCAGGGCCAGAAGTGCTCAGCGGTTTCCCGTGCTTATTTGCCAGCCGGTAAATGGAACGAAATTAGGCAATATTTAAAAGATGACCTGAAAGAAATGAAGATGGGGCCCCCTGAAGATTTCAGGAACTTTTACAATGCTGTAATTGATGAAGCATCATTTGATAAACTATCTGCCGAAATAGAATTAGCCCAAAAAAATCCAGATACAGAAGTAATTTTTGGAGGTGGTTGTAACAAATCTGTTGGTTACTTTGTAGAACCTACTGTAATCCTGACACGAGATCCGTTTTATCGTACTATGGTAAATGAACTTTTTGGGCCTGTTTTAACCATATATGTTTACGATGATCTTAAGCTGGATGAAACCCTTGATATACTTGACAAAACCTCTATTTATGCATTAACCGGGGCTGTTTTTGCAAAAGACAGATATATTATAGAAAAAATTACATCACGGCTTGAAAATGCTGCTGGTAATTTTTACATAAATGACAAACCCACAGGGGCAGTTGTTGGTCAGCAACCATTTGGTGGCGCCAGGGGGTCAGGTACCAATGATAAAGCAGGCTCATTGTTAAACCTGATCAGATGGGTTAACCCTCGAACCATTAAGGAAACCTTTGTTCCTCCACACGATTTTAAATATCCATTTATGCTTGAAGAATAATTTTTTTGAGTAATACACCAGAATACCACCTTCCGGTTATTATTTGAAGGTGGTATTTGTTGTTAATAAAACCCAAATCAAATGTTGTAAATTGCCAATTATTAAAGGAGCTAATGGTTAATACCATTTTGTTGCTATTTTGAAATTAAACAGTATTCATTTAAAAGAACCAATTAATTATTAAGCTACGCAAAGCAAACAGTTTCTTAAACAGTGAAATCTGTTAAATGTATAATCGTTTAATTTAATTAATAATAAAGCAAAAAGGATCTAAACAATAATAAATCCCTATTGATAATAAAAAAAGTAATTAAATTTGCCCGTTAAAATAAATCCAGGCTGAAGATTTAATAATTTACAATCCGATGAACTATCTTGATAAGCTTAAAATAACTCTTCCGTTGCGGCGAAACAGATATGTAATAACATCCATTATCTTTTTAATTTGGTTGGGTTTTTTTGACCAGAATAGTTTTGTTGACAGGATTTCATTATCAAACAGAAATGCAGAATTAAAAAAACTTAAAGAACATTACATCAGGGAAGTGGAAGAGAAACAGGAAAAGATGGAAGAACTAAAAAGTGATTCAGAAAAACTTGAAAAGTTCGCACGCGAAGAGTACCTGATGAAGAAACAAGATGAAGATATATTTATAATTGTTGAAGACTAATTGGGTTAAACCCTGGATTAATAATCCGGATAATTTCTGATATTTTGTATGCTGCCTGTAAAATTACCTGAGAAATTATATTATTTCGGCATGATTATTCTCCTTGCCGGAATAGTTCTGACAATTACTGAAATTAATTACTCCCTTATAGTTTATTCATTAGGATTAATTCCTGTTTTTGGCATCAGGGTTTATAATTTAATTGTAAGTAAGCGCGCCAACAGGCGAAAAAATTTAATTTTATTTTTTAGTGCTGTTTTTTTGATAATAGCAGGATTGGCCATTTTCTATAATAAATCGTGGTGGATTATTTTTATTGCGTTATCGGCTATTTTAGATTTCTATATAAGCTTCAGAAGGTTTAACTGATAAAGGATTCATTATCCTTTTCAAGATTCCGGTAAAAATTCAGTAACTCTTCTTCAAGAAAAAAATTTTCAGTATTAACACCCAGTTTTTCAATAAGCATTAGAGCAGCATCAAAAACTTCACTTTTTGAATAAAAATTTGCATGGGAATAATTCAGATATTTTACAATTTTAAACGAATTAAAAACTTCATAAAACCTTTTACAAAAAACATCAATTATTGAACACTCCTTTTTTAAAAAGTCCATTTCCGTAAAGAAATCAGAGTTAAGGAGGAAACTTCTGATGGGGCCTGGTAATTTATATGACCAGCTTTCATATTCTGAAAATTCAAGTTTAAAAATCTCCATCCTTCTGTCAAATAATTCCTTTAAATCAAAAAATGACTGAAGGTTATAGGTTGTTTCAACATAATTATCGCCTGATATGTACCGGGTTATGGCAGCGCCTGTTCCAAATATAACCCTGTTGGACGGACGTGGGGATGGAAATACAGCAGTTTTGTTAATTTCACCAAAATTGCCAAGTGGTATAAGTTTTTGTAAAAAGTAAAAATCCTCACCTGCCTGTTTTCGCGGCATGCCTCCAATTCGGGCATAGGCTTGTGCCCTTAATGCAATGGCCGACCCCATTGTGTGAAATGAGTATGGGAAACCTGTAATTCTTAAAGCCTGTAAGTAGTATCTAAGGTGCAATTCGTATTTCCGAATTCCATCATAAACTTCAGGCTGAAAATCACTGCCTTTAATTGGATGTTCAAAATAGATGCATGCACCATTTAATGATTTATCAGTAAACCGGTTGTATATTTCAGTTAAATAATTGGGTTTAACTAAAGTATCTGCATCAAGTGAAACAATTATTCCATCACTTCTACCAATTGAATTAAAATGAGTTAATGCAGCATCCATACCCACTTTTCGAGCCAATCCGGCTCCAAAATGCCTGGATGGTAAATTATAGCATTCAATAATTTGCAGGGTTAGCCAGCCAGGTAAATTTGGATTATAATGTTCCCTTATTAACCGAACGGTCTCTTTTTGATTTTCTATAAGAATTCCGGTGTCATTTTCAGATGCATTAAAAACCATTAAAACCTCAACTGCACAGGAAGGTTTATAGCAGGATAAAAGAGATTCAAAGGTTTTAAAAATATATTCCTTTTCATTATAAACAGGAATTACTACGATTAATTTGGTATCGTTGTTTGGTATATTCTCAAAACCTTTATAGGACGGATGACTCCGGAGATATTTGTTAATTATCCTGTATTCCTTTTCAGTTTTCATACTTAACCCCTGTATATAAAAAATGCTGAGAATTGAAGTTCAACCCTCAGCATTATCTTATTAAAAGTTAAACTACTTCTTTTTAGAAATTACATAGCGTGCATTCAACTTCTCAACAACATCATTTGTAATATCCAATCCTTTTTCTGCATGAAGAATATTATCACCCAATGTATTGCTCAAAACAATTTTATAGGGTTTATTTTTACAAAACTCTCCAAGGAAATTTGTAATACTATCCCTAAGTTGTTGATTCATTTTCCCTTGGTGATTCATCAATTCATTTGATAACCTATTATTCAACTCCTGTAGTTCGCCTTCTTTTTGTCTTAACCTGCGTTCTTCATTCTGAGCTCTTTCCAGCGAAAGAAAACCATTGTTCTGAACTTTGCGTTGAAACTCAACCATGTCCTGTTGAAAAATTTTAGCTTTTTCATTAAAGTCAGTTCTGGAAGCTTCTTCCTTTTTAATCAACTCTTCACTTAAATGCTTTGCAAAATCATATTTAATAATCAAGGAATCTGTATTAATATACACAATTCCCATTTTAGCATCTGACTGGCTGTATTCACCCTCAGAACTACTACTATTTGATGATTTTCCGGATAAAACAAGTATAAACAAAACTGCAACAGCAATAACGAGAATACCGTTTACGATTAAAGATAAGTTTTTCATTTTCTCAACCATGATTTTTTTACCTTAGTTTTTTGTGTCCACAAATATAAGTTTATAACCAACATATAGAAACAGTTCTCGGTCTATTTTTTAGAATTATGCTAAAAAAGGACAGGAAAAGATAAATAATTAAATAGCAATGTTCAAAATTACAATAAAGGTTAACTGAGTTTAAAAGAATTTCCTTCTTTTTGGCCTGAACTTATTTCCAATTCCTCCGCTTTCATAACTAGGTTCTGAGCAGGGGATGGGGCCGCTTCTGGTTGTAAACCCCGATCCAAGATTAAAACGGTAGATAATTGAAAATTCATTGCTTCCTCCGCTGTAACCGGCCAATTTTGATAAAGTAAGATCATAGCTGTATGCCAAATGTATTGTGCCCACGTTTACACCAAGGCTAAATATCAAAGCATCGTTATTCCTTATTGACCCTGAACTTAATCCAGGTAAACCCCTGTACCATAAACCAACTTCAATTGGATTGGCGTACCAGTAAGTACCTATATCCAACTGATGGAAACTTTGCTGCTTGCGAAACATGAATGCCAGGGATATACTTTGTTCACCCCGCCCTCTGAAATTCTCGATATACTTGTATTTAACCCCTCCAAAAACCACTGTTTTTATAGGTAGTGGTGATTCAATATCGGTAAAACCAATATCACTTTTAACAAGATGGTCAACCGTAAATCCTGTCCAGAAAAAATCACTGTAAACCATTGCCGATGCTGTTGCATCCACTTTTCTGAACTGTTCTACCGGAAAATCAGCATTTAACCACGGGAACGGCCTTCCGTCAGGTCCTACCTGGGATAACCGTGATGGATCAATTTTTCGTTCGGCATATTTAAATTGTAACCCCGGTCTAAAAAACAGTTCTGATGTCAAAGCCAGTTCATAAGCATAAACCAAGCCCAGATTTTGAGTTACCAGTTGGCCCCCTCCCTGGTCGTCACGCAAAAACAGTATTCCGAAACCGCTGTTTAAGCTGCTCAGGAACTGGTCATACGAAAAAGCATACGACCGAAATGTGTTGGCAACACCCGGCCATTGATCCCGGTAATTCAATATGGCACGGCCACCACTTGTATATCCCGCAAATGAAGGCGATAAGTAAAGCGGTGAAGAGTAAACCTGGGAAAAGGAAACATCCTGCGCCTTTGTGTTATTTGCATAGGAACAAAGCAACAAAATAACTACAGCCAAAACAAATATGTGCCTTTCAATATTCAAATTCATCAGATATATTATTATGGTCCGGAAAAGTTATATTTAATTTTTAATTTTTTGTTTGCTGTTCCGGTTTTTTTCATCCTTAAAAGCCTTTAAATTTAATTAACGCACCAACAAAACACTACCTGTCTCCCTGAATTCCCGTCCATTCAAATATTTTCCGGATGCCTTATAAACATAAACCGCCTGTGGTGCAAGTTGTCCCTGATATAATCCATCCCAACCTGCATTAATATCGCGTGATTCAAAAATCAACTGACCCCAACGATTAAATATTTGAAGAAGATAAGTATCAACATCTCTGTAAACAGGTTTAAACACAACCGAATACTCCATCCCCAATTCATTTCCCGGATCAGTATTTCCAGGCCTGGGTTTAAATGCATTGGGAAAGGCTATAAACCCTGCCAATTCAGCTGTAACTGCCCCTGAAATGGTAATGCTGTCACGGCACCCATACCTGTTATCAACCCGTAACGATACATCAAAAATACCCTTATCCTGATACTTGTGTGAAGGATTACGCTTTTCTGATGTATTTCCGTCACCAAATTGCCAGAACCATTTTACCGCATCAGTTGATAAATCATAGAACCTCGCATTATCGCCAGGTACATAAACCAACTGAGGGTTAACTGTAAAATTGGCAACCGGATGATCGTACACATTTATTATTTTGGTTACAATACCATCCTTTCCATCAGGTCCGGGGGCCCTTAAAGTTACAGTAAACTTACCTGGGTTAATAAATGTGTGTACCGGATTTCGGTCGCCAGAGAAATTTCCATCCCCAAAATCCCACACATATACCGAACCACCTACGGAATAGTTTGTAAACCTAACAGTTAGCGGATAACAACCATCGTTAATATCAGTTATAAAATCAGCATTTGGAACCGGACGATAATCGATACTAACCAAATCGTTGGCAATACAACCATTAACATCAATTTCCCACCTGAAAGTATTAATTCCGTTGCTTAAATTATTAACCCGGGTATTGAAAAACCGTGGATTTTCAAAAACGGCTGTACTGGTACCAACTATATACCATCTTGCATTTAGTGTTCCGGCATTATTTGCGTTCAGCAAAGCAGTTGGTTTGTAAACAACCTGATCTTCACCTGCATAGGCGTAGGCTTTATTACTAAACACAATTACCATATCAGTTGTGCTGCAAACACCATAATTTATTTGCCATTGATATATATTTTCGCCAAAACCTACATTGGTTACCGGTGAATTATTTGATGACGGGTTAGTAAATGTTCCCTGTCCTTTAATAACTGTCCATTGTCCAATTCCGGTTAATGGATTATTACCATTTAATACGGTATAATTTTCACAAATGGTTTGATCACTGCCTGCGAATGCTTTGTCAGGTATTTTATTATTTACAGTTATTAAGTCAGCAGAAACACAATTACCATTTTGAATGCTCCATCTGAAAATATTGGGGCCAAATCCTAAGTTATTAACTCTTGTTTTGGGACCTGCCGGATCAATAAAATCACCATACCCTGATACCCTTTCCCAACGGCCAACACCAAATACCGGAGGATTGGCATCAAGTAACTGCCAGTCCTTGCAATCATCAATATCTGGGCCGGCATTTGCAATTGTTGGTGTATTATTTTGAATTTCAATTTCATCAGAAAGGGCACACTGTCCTGCTGTTAATGTCCAGCGAAGACGGTTTTTTCCGTTATTAAGGGTTGTAATTACTGCCCTTGGATTGGTATAATCTGAAATATTCCCGCCACCTTCTAAAAAGGTCCAGTATCCATTTCCGTAATCGGGAGTGGCAGCTTTCAATTGGAAGGTGTTGGAACACACTTCTTCATAATCTAACCCTGCATATGGCTCTGATGGTCGGTTATTTACGATAAGAACTTCGTCCTGTAAAGTACATAAGCCATTCGTTACCGACCAGATAAAAATATTATCTCCTTGTGCAAGGCCTGTAACCTGTGTTTTAGGATTCAGATCATTTGCAAATATTGCTGAACCAGTTCCAACACTCCAACTACCAGTTCCTATTGTAACCGGGGTGGCGTCAAGAGTAGTTCCATCTGCACAAAGGTTAACATTATTACCTGCGTATGCCTCACTCGGTAAATCGTTTGTAATTACTACATCATCAAAGGTTACACAACCCTTATAACCAATTGTCCATCTCAAAAGGTTCTGACCCCTTCTCAGATTGGACACCTTTGATGATGGATTGGCAGGATTTTCAAAAGTTGCAGTACCCTGACCACCGGGTATTGACCACACTCCATTACCCGGCAATCCACTATTTGCTTCAAGCAGGGTACTTGTTGAACAAACAGTACGATCGTTGCCTGCATTGGCATTTATACGGTTAAATTCTATCCGCACATCTGCAAAAGAAACGCAACCAAGATGTTCGATTGTCCACCTGAAAATATTTGGTCCAAACTTAAGGTTATCAACTCTTGCCGAAGGATTGGTGTAACTTGAAAAATCACCACCACCTTCACGTATAGTCCAAACACCGTTACCAATTACCGGTGCATTACCGGCCATTATATAATAAGGAACACATGTAGCATCATTTATTCCGGCGTTTGCCGTTGTTGGGTTATTATTGGTTATTGAAATAACTGACACCGATCTGCAACCTTTATAATCAATTGTCCACGTAATTAAGTTCTCGCCCCTGTCAAGATTCCTAACGGTGGTAATCTGGTTGTTTAAGTTATCGAAATTGGCAGATCCGGTACCACCCAATAAACCCCAGGTTCCAACACCTGGTAGCGGGTTATTGGCCTGGATAACAGTATTATCAGAACATAAAACCTGCGCCCTGCCAGCATCAGCATCTATCAAATTATTACTTATGGTTACCTCTGAAACTGATGTACATCCATTATTATCAACTGTCCACCGGAAAACATTTTGACCCTTTGCCAAACCAGTAACATTAGTCTGATTGGCATTAGTGTTGGCTATAACCCCGGAGCCAAAAACCAACTGCCAAGTTCCGGTTCCATATATGGGTGCTGTAGCAGATAATGTCACATCTGCAATACAAATATCACGGTTTTGACCTGCATAGGCCACTGATGGAGAATTGTTAGTTACAATAATTTGATCGGTTGAGGTACAATAGCCTGTTGTTATTTCCCAAATAAGATTGTTTGGCCCTGGTGAAAGATCACGTGCCCAGTTTCCTTCAAATCTGGCTGAACCCGAGCCTCCTACCCTCCATTTGCCCACTCCGTAGGTAGGAGTATTAGGTTTCAGGTTAATATAATCAACACAAATAGTTGCATCGTTTCCTGCATCGGCTATTGTTGGCAATCCATTTATTATTGTAACTCCGTCACTTGATGTACATGTTCCCTTTGTTATGGTATAAACAAATTTATTCTCACCCGATCCAAGCCCCGTAATAGACGGGTTTGGTAACAACGGATCATCAAAAGTGCCCCCTCCGGTTATTAGGGACCATTGTCCAACACCCATATTAAGACGTGGCGCATTTCCCCTCAACTGATATTGTGTGTCACAAACCACATCGTCATAACCAGCGTGGGCATCATCGGGTTTATTATTAACTACAACAACATCGTCTGAATTCTGGCTAAGAGAATACATAATAGTCCAACGGAAAATATTTGTGCCTGGCCCCACGTTTGTTACTTTTGTTTTCGGATCAAATGCATTTACAAAAATTCCGGAACCGCTTACTACGCTCCACCGACCAACTGCAACATCAGGGTCGTTTCCTTCAAGTACAGTAAAGTTTACGCATACCTCCTGATCGCGACCTGCATTGGCGACTATAGTCTCGCCATTTGTTATAATTACTTCATCAAATTCAGAACAATTCATGTTAGTAACTGTCCATCGGAATATATTATCACCCCGGCGCAAACCTATAACCTGTGAAAATGGATTAAAAGGATTAACAATTGTTCCACCGCCTGAGATCAAATCCCAACGGCCAACTCCCTGCCCAGTTACAGGGGTTGCATTAAGTGTAGTGGCTGTACCGTCAATAATCTGATCGCCACCGGCATTAACAGGATTTGGAGTATTGTTCATTATTATAACAGTATCACTGGAAACACAACCACCGTTTGTAATTGTCCAGATAAATCCGTTTGCTCCATATGCCAAACCTCCTACAACAGGGTTTGCAACATTTGTTCCGGGACTAAAAGTAGCACCTCCCATTCCGGCAACCATACGCCATTGCCCTGTACCATTAACCGGAACATTACCCTTTAGTTGGGTGGTACGGGTACAAATAATTGTATCCTTTCCTGCATAGGCATATACCTTTAAGCTGTTAATTGTCAGGTTTGCTGATGTGCTGCACCCATTTTTTGAAATGGTCCACCTGAAAACATTATTACCAAAACCTAGTCCTGTAACCTGAGTTGCAGGATTAGTTACATCCGCAAAAACACCACTTCCTGAAATTACGCTCCATCTTCCGGTTGAACCGTTTGCCGGGTTATTTCCTGATAAAGTAGCTGTGTTGCCGCAAACTGACTGAGTGCTCCCCACTGTGGCAATAGTAGCCCTGTTACTGGTAATTAATACTGTGGCTGAGCTTAAACAACCCTTGTTGTTAATTGTCCAACGAAGAGTATTTGCATCAAATCCAAGATTACTTACCGATGTGTTATACAAAGTACCATTTGTAAATACAACAGGGCCTCCTGTTTCAACGCTCCATTGGCCGGTTGCTCCAGCAGGTGGTATGGTTCCACTTAAAACTGTGTTATCAGTACAGATTATTTGTGGATTACCTGCGCTTATATTAAGCTGATTGTTAAAAACTGTGACTTTGGCCACTCTGCTGCAACCTCCCTTACTTATGGTCCACACAAATATGTTCTCACCCTGTGCAAGGTTTGTAATATTAATATTCGCCGATGATATATTATTAATATTACCAAATCCCTTCTCAATTGACCATTGCCCTGTGCCCTCAACGGGAGTGTTGGCGCTCAGGTTAACCTGAGAATCGCAAATATTTAAAACGGGTACGCCAAAAATAACAGCCTGATCGGGTTGGTTATTCATTATATCCACATCAGCATAACTTATACATCCGTTTTGGATTAGCTGCCATCTCAACCTGTTTAGGCCAGGTGCAAGGTTACGTACAGTTGTTGCAGGTGATGCCGCTGCATCAAACGAAGCAGGGGATCCAACCGGAAATACAGCCTGCCAAATACCGGTTGTATTTGGAAGGGCCGGTACCGGTGTACCACTTATCTGAGCAGTAGCATTACAAACCACACTCTGCATAGTTGCTGCATTTACTGCCAATGAGTTATTTCGTATAATAACATCGTCAGAAGCAGAACATGCGGTGGTTGCATGTGTGTTTGTGATTGTATATCTGAAGGTTACATTACCACGGCTTATGTTATTCACAACCGTTGATGCACTGTTGGGATTTACAATTACTGCCGAACCCATACCTGGTACAATTTCCCACCTACCTGTTGACCCTGCCGGTGGCGGGGTAGCATTCAATGTATAAGTATCTGTACAAATATTATCATCAACTCCGGCATTGCTTACCGGCAATGGATAAACCATGAAATTTAAAACTTCAGTAACTGTTGATGCCCCACAGGCATTGTATGGTGTTACACGTATCTGACCGATAAATGATGTTATATTTGGATCAATATCAACCATAATATTGGCTGTGCCATTTCCCTGTATTGTAAATCCGGCCGGGGCTACCCATGTATATCCTGTTGCATTTGGATTGGGGGCCACGCTAAAAGCAGCCCTTGTTGTTCCCTGGCACATTTCAGCAGGTCCGGAAATTGGTCCGGTAGATAAAGGCAGAGTATTAATATTAATATATAAGTCGCGGGATAAACCACTTCCACAACTGTTTGTTCCTCTAACCCTTATATATCCTGAAATTGCAGCTGCCTGGTCAAAATAAACCTGGACTATACGGGTACCGCTTCCACTTACAATGGTTGCTCCTGCAGGTAAATCCCAAACATAACCAATAGCCCCGGTAACTGCCGGAACAGAATAAATATGTGTTGATCCCTGGCAAACAGTACCCAAACCTGTAATTGGGTCAGGTTGGGCAGGTAAATCAATTACCGTTACAATTACTTCGTGGCTACCAACCACTCCCGGGCAACTGTTACTACCACCATTTTGATCGACCACGCTTACCAGTTTGTACGTTGTTGTTACCAAAGGATTAACGGGCAACACAAAGGGCGAAACAGCTATTGTTCTGGCACGTGTTGTTGTAACCGGTACTCCCCCGATATTAACTATTTCATTATATGTAACCAGCCATGGCCCAACACCTGAAGTAAATTCAAAAGTAATGTCAGAACTATTACCCCTACAAATAACCGGGTTTAGGTTCCCTGATAAATTTACTCCCGGCAATGCATCAACGGTTATTGTTGATAAACCTGTTCCGGTGTTTGAACAGTAAGCATCATTTACCGAAACAAGCTGGTATGCAGAGGTAACCAATGGTGAAACATTAACATAATACAAAGATGTTGTAATTCCTGTAACCACAAATATATTTGTACCATCTGAGTAATTTATGCTCCACGGGGAGGTTCCTGTAAGTTCAATTCCAATCTGGGCCGTTCCGCCTGCACAAATCCTGCTGTCCCCAAATATACGGCCTGTGGGTAATGGACGTACCGTAACCGTTGCAACCCCGGTACCATTTCCTTTTGAGCAATTTGTTCCGAATGCCTCCAAAGAATTAATTGAATAGTTAAAAATACCGGGAACAGGTGCAGTGGCAGGCTGGAAAATAAATGGTGAATTATTTATCGTAACTACTGTGCCATCATTTAATGTTGCAACTAAAGGATTGGCTGCAATGTTTGTCCAACCTGTTACAATTATCTGCAACTGGGGCAAAACTCCCTCACAAACAGATGCACTTCCACCTACAACTGATAATGTTGCCACAGCTTCAGGCTGCGTAATATTAATAACCTGCGATTTAAAACAATCGTCTTCAACAGGATTAACCGATGAAAAAATCCCATCACCGTCTGCATCGTCCCAGGCCAAAACAGTGTAAGAACCTTTGGGTAAGTTGGAGAAATCTTCATTTACACCAGTTGTTGTTCTGATAATATTTACACCAGGGCCCAAAAGCTGAACCTTATAATTTCCAGATGAAGGATTTCCACCGTATAAATTTACCCTAATAACTGCATCTGATCCACCGTAACAGGTAACATTGTTAACAATCGAAGTTGTCAAAGTCATTACAGGATGCTGTGTTATCTGAATTTGGATATTTTCAGACACTCCATTGGCATCGGTAACAACAACCGAATACCATCCGGCACCCAGATTTCCGGCAAATAAACTTACATTATTCACATTTGCAACAACTACTGCCCCCCTGCTCAAAACTATGTTGTAGGTTGGTGATCCTGAACCCATATCAGGTGTCCCTCCATTTACCTGAATTTCAATTTCACCATTATTATTACCATTACATGGCCTCACGTGCTTAAATGTTGAAATAATACTCAGCGGCTGGCCAGGTTCAGTAATTACAATATTATTAACAACCCGTGAACATCCGTTTCCATCAACAACGGTAACCCTGTATGTCCCTGCAATTAACCCACTCTGGCGTGCCAGGCTGCCCGGGATTACCGCTGGTAAAGGGTTTGTCCTTTCCCAGGAGTATGTGTAGATTCCTGAGCCACCTGTTACATTTACTTCAATAGCACCGGTATTGTCACCCGGTATGGCAACATTTACCTTATCAATAACTGAAATAACCAAAGGTTGAACCGGTTCTGGTATAATATAGGGGCCGGCATTTAATACACAACCCAGCGCATCGGTAATTCGTACTTGGTAGCTTCCTGCTGCGATATTATTCTGATCTTCAGAGTTTAAAACCAAAAGCGAACCCGAAGTTGTGCTCCATAGATAGGAATATGGCAATGTTCCGCCGTTTACCGTAATATCTATAGCACCACTGGCGTTCCCCTTACACAAAACAGGAGTTATGTTTACGGTATTAACTGATAACGCTCCTGATGGTTCTGTTACAATATATGCCTCCGTAACATCACAACTTAATAAATTATCGGTAACAACCAGGGTGTAACCACCCGCTCTTAATCCGTTTATATCTTTAGTTGTTGATGAAAAACCTGAACTGCTCCATAAATAACTGTAATTACCAGAACCTCCAGAAACATTAACGCTAATACCTCCTGTTTGGGCTCCAAAGCAGTTTACATTAGATACTATACCATTTACTGCTATATTGTTTTGATGTAACACATTTACATCCAACTGTACGGAACAACCACGCACATCGGTTACAACTACTCTGTAGGTTCCGGCACTTAATCCACCCTGGTTCGGTGAACCGCTTACAACCGGGCTTCCGCTTATAGTTGACCATAAATATAAATATGGATAAACTCCGTCAACCACTTTTAATTCTATATTGCCATTAAATTCACCCTGACAGGTTTCGTTAATAACAACAGATGATACTTTCAGCTCTTTAGCCAATGTAACACTCTTTTCGATTGTACATAACTGACCGGTTCCGGTGTCGGTTAACCTTATTGTATAAATTCCTCCCGGCAGGTTTTGCTGCAATGTCCCATTAAACCCGACAGGTATTCCCGGACCTGCCCAGGATATTAAATAACTGCCTGAACCTCCGGCAACTCCGGTTACCTCAATACTATTATTACCGGCACAATCAGTATCTGACGAAAGAATAGTAAAATCAAGCGGACTAGGTTCAATAACAGTAAAGGTAGCAATAGCATTACAACCTCTTGAATCCTGAACCAAAACACTGTATGTTCCACCCGATAAACCTGACTGGTCTCTAACTCCCTGAATCAAACCGGTTCCGTTGGAAGACGACCAGTTATAGGTATAATTCCCACTTCCTCCTGCTACATTTAAGTTTATAGCTCCGTTGTTATTGCCTGAACAAAGTAAATGAGTTTGTACTCCTGTTATTATTAACGGTAATGGTTGGTTAATTGTAAATGACCGTGCAATTGAACAATTAACACCACCCACCATTTCAACATTATCAGTAACCACAACATTATAGGTACCTGCTGTTAATCCGTTTTGATCCTTAGCCCCGGCAATAATTCCACTACCATTGGTTGTGGACCACAGGTACGAATAATTGCCAGAACCACCGCTTACATGTAAAACAATATTGGCATTGTTTTCACCATTGCAATTAATATGTTGCATGGATGATGTTACCGTTAAGGTACCAGGAATAGTAATATCACGTTTTACCTGGCAGAAGTTCTCATCATAAACAGTAACGTTGTAAGTCCCTCCGTTACTTAATCCGGTCAGATTTTGAGATGTATTATTAAACCCTCCCGGACCATTCCAAACAAATGATTTGTTTCCTGTACCCCCGATTAGATTGTTCATTGTGATTGAACGGGAATAAGGATTACAATTGTCAAGTGCTGACGACAGATCAAATTGTATTTGAACCGGTTCTGCAATAGTAAATGCCCTCATAACTGAACAACCGTTACCATCGGTAACAGTCAATAAATAAGTTCCACCCGACAACCCTGTCAACTCAGGATTGGCAGGATTTGCAGTTATAACCCCAATGCCGGGCCCGCTCCACACGTAACTCAAATTTGGATCGGAACTTCCGCTTACAGAAATATTATATATTGCTCCATCGCCACTTCCGGCACAGGTTACTGCCCTGGTTGAACCGGTAACCTGAATATTATTGTTAAATAATATTTCGTAACTTCTAACCAAAACACACCCTCTGTTAACATCAGTAAGTTGCAATACATAAGTACCGGCTGATAATCCTGATTGATTAAGGTTGGAATTGTCAATACCCAGACCACCGTTAGGACTGGACCAATTCCATAAATAATTACCGCTACCTCCTGTTATGGTAATATTCTTTATTTCTCCAGTATTAATTCCACTGCATGTTGCGTTAACAACCTGAGCCGAAACACCAATATGGTTAAGTGTTATGTTATGAGTATAATCTGCACAGGCAGCTGATGGTAATACAATTCTGTCCTTTACATTAAGAACATAATTTCCAGCCGGCAGGCTGTTAATTGTTACTAAATATGGTTGAACCGTTGTTGGTGCAACAACTAAACCGTAATTAGTCCCGCTTGTGGTATTAATCAGAGAAACTGTATAAGAATATTCGCCTGATGCATTAGAAACTCCTCCGGCAACATCAAAACTCACAAATCCTGTATTTATAGCCTCGCAATCAATATTTGAGTTGAAATTACTGATTGCTAATGATTGCATGGGTTCGTTAATCGATGTTGATAAAGTTTTTACACAACCGGTCCCGTTTTTATCAGTCACCGAAATTGTATAAGGACCGGCAGGTAATAAACCTATATTGAATATTGGCCCATTGCCTGTAACAATTGAAAGCCCATAATCAACAACATAAGGAGCTACACCCCCGTTAACCGTAACCTCAAGTCTTCCTGAATTATCGCCCCTGCATGTAAGCACATTTGCCGGAACAACCTGTGCATTTAATTCAAGTGGCTGTGTAACTGTAAATGCCGGTGAGGTAAATGAACATGATGTAGCCATCTCAACTACATTTATCCTGTAGCTTCCTTGCGTTAATCCTGTAATATTGGCATTACCGTTTAACAAATAATCAACCCAAACCCCTCCGGTAAATCGCTGCCAGTTATAAATAAATGGTGTTCCTGCAGGCCGGCCGGAAACTGATACAGTAATTTCTCCATCATTGCCGTTAAAACAGGATACATTTTTAATTAAAGGAGTCACCGACAAAGCAACGGGCTGAGAAATTCCAAAAGTGACATTTGATGAACACCCATTGGCATCAGAAACCGTTAATATATAGTTAGAGTTAGCCAAAAGGTCGTTAACAAGAAAGTTTTGCCCTGACTCAACTTTATAACTTCGTGAAGGACCGGTTAATGGTACAATTAATACATTGTAATATGGATTATCAGGTATTAAAGGATCAATAATGTCACCCGGATAAGGGGAGCCACCTGTAACACGAATTCTAATTTGCCCATTGTTTTCTCCAAAACAGGTAACATCTTTAATCTTCTCAAAATACAGATCAACTGCATCGGGTTCATAAAGAATAATTGTTTCCGTGTAGCTTATATTATTAAAATCAATTACTTCGGCTATATATGTACCTGCTCTTAACCCAATATAGTTTGCAAAATTATTTCCCGAGCTGTTTTTGATAAAAACAGTACCCAAACTATTTCGAAGGGTAATTGAATTATATGGTGCTGTTCCTCCAATTACCGATAAATTAATAGTTCCATTAGTGGCTCCGTTGCATGGAGCCGGATTGTTTTTACTGATAATAAAACCAAGATTCATTCCCGGTTGAGAAACAACAATATTATTCAATAATGTAAAACATCCGTTGGCATCAGTTATAGTAACTTCATATACTCCGGCCACCAAATTCTCCTGTCGGTAAAGACCATTTACCAAACCTGCAACCGGATTTCCTCCCATATCAACACCGGTCCATACAATTGATGCATATGGCAATGTCCCACCTGATGCCGCAATCTCTATCGCCCCATTATTTCCTCCAAGAGTGGAAACATGTACTAAATCACTGATATTAATTGATATTCCTGATAAAGGATGGGATACAGTATAATTACCAGATGTTAACTGACAAAGGTTCCCATCGGTAACAATCAGGAAATAATCACCTGCGGTAAGGTTGGTTGCATTATTTGTTGTTCCTGTATTTGTAATACCCAAAGGTATATTACCGGTTCCTGTTACCCTATACCACTGATATGAATAAGGAGCTGTACCCCCTGAAACAGTTACATTTATATTTCCATTGTTACCCCCTGTACAATCCACGTTGCCGGTTATTGCACCCACTACTGACAATGCCTGTAATGGCTCAGTAATCACAACGTTTAAAACATTCATTCGGGCACAATATGCCGCATCACTTGTAGCCATGTCCCTCACTGATACCTGGTATCCACCTGCACTTAAACCGGTGAAAACCGGAGAGTCCTGCCAAACCGTACCATTAATACTATATTGAAAATTACCAATTCGGCTTGGGGTTACAGTAAATGCTCCATCATTACCTCCAAAACATGATACATTTTTATGCAAGCCAACATTTTCAGAAACAGTAAAATTCTGTGGACCGGTAACACTAACATTTACTGCGTTTATATTTTGACATGAAACAGAAGATTCATCCCTGACACTAATTTGATAATTACCCACCGGCAGATTACTGAACAGGTTAGATGTTTGCCAATTTGTACCTCCGTTAATGGAATAGCCATAATTGCCACTTCCGCCACTTGCTGTAACGGAAACAGACCCATTAGTTCCACCAAAACAGGTAACATGATTAACAACGTTTAATGACAAACCTAATGCAGCCTGTTGAGTTATGTTAACTACCACCGATTGGTATACACATGAAGTAAATCCTGCATCCCTGACCCATATAAAATATTGCCCCTGAGAAAGTCCTGAAAACGTGCCACCCGGTTGCCAGGTTGTTCCATTATTGCGTGAAAACTCATAAACACCCGAACCGCCCGTTGCGGTTACTTCCAATTGACCTGTATTATTCCCAAAACAGTCAACATTTACATGCGATGCTATAACTTCAGTTAAAGTTAACGCAGCCGGTTGCGAAATAATAATTGGGGCTGCCGTGATTACACATCTTGGATATGCAGCATCACGTACCCTTGCATTATAAGTATTGGCAGTAAGATTCGTAAAGGTATAATTATTAGTACCACTTGAAAACCAACTAACTCCGTCAAGTGAGAACTGGTATACCCCTGAGCCTCCAGTTGCTGTAACACTAAAAGAACCTGTAGCTGCTCCATGGCATAATATATTATTATGCAGAGGTAAAACCTCAATTAATGACATAACAGGTCTGATTCCAATAACCACTGCATGAGACTCTGTGCAACCCTGGGAATCGGTAACTGTTGCAGTATAGGTTCCCGGTAGTTTGTTGGAAATGGTTAGCCCGCTGCCTATTACTACATTTGATGCGTTGCGCCAGGTTATACTATAACCTGATGGATATAAAACAAGGTTTGAAAATGGTGTACCACCTGTTATTGCAATGGTTGCCGAACCATCGCAATCGCCACCATCAATACATGGCAAACACCCAACGTCAACCTTGGTGGAACTTACTGACAAAACAGCCCCTGGTTGTGTTATTACAACCGGTATAGGTGCTGCCATGGTACAACCAATATTGTCGATTACCTGTATATGGTAAGTACCGGCAACTAAACCATTAAATACATTTGATGCACTGTTAGTAAATGTAACTCCACCATCACTTGAAATTCTGTAAACATAAGGAACACTTCCACCTGATGCAGTTACTGATATTGTTCCATCATTTCCTCCACGACAGGAAACG
Source organism: Marinilabiliaceae bacterium (assembly GCA_037439945.1). Classification (GTDB taxonomy): domain Bacteria; phylum Bacteroidota; class Bacteroidia; order Bacteroidales; family Marinilabiliaceae; genus CALEUX01. The sequence goes on along the minus strand of JBBIVA010000003.1, from coordinate 27,961 downwards.
TTAACAGTTGAAATTGCTGCTGCTACAAAATTTCTAACCACCTGAACCGAACCGTTCATTATTGAACGGCATCCTGTTGGAGTTACTGCTCTAACGGTATAATTGCCTTCAGTTGTAACTGGAACGGCAAATTGAATTGGCGCCCCCGTTCCAGCTATTGTTTGCACGGGTGCCGCAAAATTATTGTTATAAATAAGCTGATAGGTGTTACCAACCTGTGAAAAATCAACACCAATGGTAACCCCGGGCCCACCCTGGCAGAAATTACCTGAATAAACTACCGCACTTGACGGAGTTATATTATAAACAGTAGGTGCCGATAATACCCTTATGTTTTTATTTCTGGTTGAAACACAACCTGTAGGCAGTGTATAGGTATATATTACCGGATAATCGCCAGGTAATAATAATGACGGATTAAAAGTTGCAATACCATCATTTGGATTTGCATCAACAATTCCACTTCCTGTAAAACCTCCGGAACCCGTAAAATTACCAGTACCAACAAAACTACCTGTAAGAGTTTGAATTCCGGCATCCTGACAATATTCCAATGGATCGGCTATACCTCCAAAATTTACCCCGGGAGCAGGGTTCACAGTCACTACTCGTGAAAAAACTACCGAGCATCCGTTATTGGCACTGTTATTAAAATTATAGGTTATAGTATAAAATCCCTGACCAACATATACAGGATCAAAATAAACCTCCTGTGCCAAATGTGTTGAGGCATAAACACGGTTGCCCATACCATCAATAATATACAACGGGGACCTTCCGATACTGTTGGTGGTTGAACTTATTGTATATACAGCACCGGCAATTCCAATATTGTTTGCCTGTATTAAATGAGCCCCTGCATCGTTGTCACAATATGCATTATTAAGATTTACAAGCGTTATTAAGGGTAATGGTATTACTGAAAGGGTAATTGTTGTTGATGCACTACATGACCCTGTATTAATGGTGTGAGTAATTACATGGTTTCCGGGTCCAGCTACAGTAGGATTAAATACATTTGCTGATACTCCCGTACCCGAAAATGTTCCTCCTGTTTGAACAGGGGCAAATGTTACATTAGTAACCGACTGGCAAAATTGTGTTAATCCGCTTGTGGTTGAAAAAGCCGGATTTATTACGTTATGAACAACTGTATTACTGGTTATAAGATTAGAACAACCTGCTATTACATACTCATACTCAAAAATATAAGCGCCTGAGCCTAAAACAGATGGATTAAAATTAACCGGATTGGCAACGGAGTTGTTAACCTGGGTATCAATAAGATTGGCAGGGGCAACAGAATTCCTGTACAGCCGCATTGTTCCACCCGATGGCATTCCATATATTGGAACATTGCCATTTTCAACGCAATAAATTGCATTTAATCCCGGAATGGTTAATACGGTCCCTATTTGAATATTTTCTGAATAACTTGCAGTACAGCCCGTTACCGGATCAGTATAATCATATCTTACCGTGTGAAGCCCATTACCGGCAATGGCCGGATTAAAAGTGGCAGTTCCGTTGTTATTGTCTGTTACTCCGGGCCCCGAAAATCTTCCATCATTTGTTGTTATATCAACATCAATTGTTCTGTCAAAATATGCCTGCAGGGTAACAGGGGCACCTGTTTGGCAACTTGTTGCCGGTAAATTGCGGAACCTGATTACATTACCAAGATCTTCGTTAACAGTAGTATTTCTGTCAACTACAGATATACAACCATTTAAGTCGGTATATGTATATCTAACAGTATAAGTACCCGGGCCCGAGCCCGCATTCACAATAGCATTTGGTGACAACCACATTGTTCCATTGCCATTGTCGCCCCACATTACACCTGGCGCATGTCCAACCAGAGAAAATACCCCCCTGTTGTTACTTGGATTTCCTATTATAACATCATTGGGTTCGTCGGCACAATAATTATTTTGCAAACTTGATATTGAAACTACCGGCGGGGTGGTTACTACAAGTGTCTTTGTACTTGAATTTATACAGGTTTTCGCATCCTGGTAAGTATAGGTAATATTATGCGAACCTGCCCCGGCCACGGCGGGATTAAAATCATACGACGATGGAACAATTCCAACCCCGGTAAAGCTACCTCCAACAGGAACCGGGGTAAGAGTTACAACTCCTCCGTTCTGGCAAAGTGAATAATCATTAAGTGGAGGGGTCCAGTCAACAACTGGTAAAGGATTAACTGTAACTGTAACCGGCCTTGTTGCAAAACAGTTATTAACAGTACGGGCTGTAAGTGTATAAGTTTGTGTTGATGGTGGAGATACAAATATTGTTTGGTTTGAACCAAGCCCATCACTCCAAAGGTATGACCCGCCAACACCTGCACCCTGTGCATTAATAGGAATAGCCGGGCTGCCAAAGCAAATCTCCGGGTTTTCGGGATTAAAAGTTATAGATGGTAATGGATCAACAAAAAACTGGGCACTTCCGGTTCCCGATACCATGTTACAACCTGACCCGTCAGAAAGATTTGCAATAGTGTAAGTTACAGTTTGATTAGGATTTACCGAAATGGGTGTAAAAATGGGTGAAGGATGATTAATTATATTAATTACTGGTAATCCTGCATTATTTACAATATCAAAATTAAATGGTGGAATACCTGTAAGTGCTACACCAACCCTGAAATCGGCAATAGTTCCTTCACACCTGCGGTTGGTTGCTGATGCGACTGAAATTGTTGCAGTGGGCAGGGGTAATGCGGTAATAATGGGATTACCTGCCATTGTAACATTACAACCACCATCATTTGATGCAACCACAGTATATGACCCGGCAAAAAGATTGTTCCAAACCAGGGGGTTCCCATCTCCAACTACTGTTGTCACGAGTGCTGCCCCATTATATAACCGGTAAACCAATCCACTTTGCGAACCACTTAATGTAAGCGTAACTCCACTTAACGGTGCAACTGAACAATAATTGGTTTTGTTTGCACTCAGGTTATAAATTGTTGGTGGGCCCTGAACCTCCAATTGATCCGGCAAATCAATAAAGCAACTGCCACCGGTTGTAGCCCTTACAGTATACACCCCCGGAATTGACTGGGCCCCAAATGAGACCGGGTTTCCGGTGGTGCCAGTACGTGTTATAGTTGTGTTTATTCCCGATCTATATAAAACATAAGTTGTACCGGTATATGACGTTTGTAACGCGATTACACCGCTGGGGCAATAAAGTCCGGTATTTACAAAGTCAACTGGTATAGGCATTGGCCTAACAAGCAAACTACCACTCATTGTAATAGTCGGGCATGTCCCTATCTGTGCAGTTACAGTATAATTGCCTGCGGTATTAACAGTCCATGCTGAAGCAATCGGAGAACCGGTTCCGGCCACTGTTAAACCCGTTGGAACATTGTCACGGAGAAGCGAATATGTAACTCCAACCTGGCTTCCACTAAGACCAATAACGGTATTTGTACCTGCACAATTGGCAGTTCCGGTAAGTGAATAAACCAATGGGTCGGGCTCCCTTGTATAAGTAACTGTTGGGATATTAAGTAGTATATCAGGTGCTACTGAGCATCCGTTTGCATTAATATCGGTAATTTGATACACAGATGTTGCAGAAATTGAAGGCAATGACACAAAGGTAAGAACATCTGCTGGTACGGAGTAATTATGATTGGTTCCGGCTGTGGTATTTCTTATTGTAACATTTATTGGACCTGTACCGTTCTCCACAGAAATATTCAAGCTTAATGCCGGCGAAATAGATCCGCAAAAGTTTGTGTTTGAGCCAAACTGATTTACCAAAAAGGATGTCAGGTTAAGCCGGGATACCCCTGACTCACTGTAACACTCCCTGTTGGCCGCTTCAAAGGCCCTGACTTTATAATCTCCCGGCAATAAGGCATTTAAATTATTTGATAAACCTTCCTGGATACCACGTATTTCATTGTGGTACCAATCATAGGTTAATGGATTTACAGGAGGTGTTGATGGTGTTGCGGTAAAAAGAGCAGAGCCTCCGTAACACATATTTACGTTACCCGTTGGGCTTAATAAAATATTAGGTACTTGCGAATTTACTACTTCAACAATGTTTGAAGTATAGGTGTTGCCTCCGCATCCTGTTACAGTTACGTAATATTGTCCAAAATTCGTTATTGTAACTGTTGGAACATTGGAAACATTTCCAGTTGGAGTTGTCCAAACGTACGAAAAATTTGTAGGTGGACCGGGCATAAATGGTATAACCTCCAAACTTTCATTATTAATGACAGCAGGCCCACAAGCTGCCCCCCCCCCAACAACCTGAACCTGAATATCTGAAACAGTAGAAACCTGTATTCTGTTTGTTACAACCCTGCAACCATTATTTCCTGTAACCAGGGCCGAAAAATAATCCAGGTTTTCATAAGTTGGGGCTGTATAGGTATAACTTGCATTAACCGTGGTTGCTGATGAAACAATGTTTCCCGTGGTGTATGATGTTATGAAATATTGGTATGAAGATGGGGGTACGGGGTTCCCAACATTGGGAACTACATTAACTGTTACATTGTTTTTGGAACACATTAAAACGGCATCTGTACGCAAGGTTGCCTGATCCCTTAAATAAACACTGGGTAAAGGTAAATTATTAACAGTTATATTGAATACATATAAACGGCCGTTATTGCGTCTCCACTGGATGGTATAACTCCCGGGAGGGTTCGAAAAACCTGAAATAATGGGATTGACACCCAAATCGGAAAAAGTCAGCCCCCCGGTATTTACCCACTGCCCTCCGCTACGCTGCCCTGCGGGAACACTTCCGGCATCCATTAATATTGAACCGGTAGTTACGCCACCATGACAAACTGTAATCGGAATATAGGTAGTTTGGCCATAAACATTAATATTTATACCGGAAAAAAGAATAATAAATCCCAATAGAATATTAAGGTATCTTCTTTTTTTTAATGTGTTCTGGGTAGAATATGTATTCATACAAGTGGAATATCAGTGGGTGCAAAATTTCCATTCAAATACATTGATACGTACAATTGTAAAAAATGTTAATGTTTTATGGAGTTTTATCACATAAAAATAGGCATTTTTTTATTGCTGTCAACGAAAAAATAAACCTTACGAGGGTTAATATATGGTACAATCTTATACCAGAAGTGTATTAAGTACAATATATTAATATTAGTTTTTTATTTTATAGATAAATGATATATTCCTGGTCACACAATTAAATGTTCATATACAATCACTTAACCAAATTCGTAAAAACACTTTTTTACTAAAAAATATATTAGCAAGCCTGGAAACTGAAAAAAACGGATTTATTCTAAGATTTAAACAGCTAATTAATTAACATATTTTAAATAATTGCTGGCATTTAAGCAATCGTATCTCAGCCTCGATGATAATTCTTAACTAACAGTGGTTTACCATACTTATTACACGAGAATGTTACTTACAGCAAAACCAAAATTGCTTATAAAAAATTAACACAATCTATATTAATATGATTATCAGGCTCTACACTTTATTGATTTTGCTTTGTTTTTGAATTTATCTTACGATTTTTACAAAAAACAGTTAAAAACAGATGATTTTTGTCACCAACCTACCCCTGTTTTATATATTAAAACAATCTATATGTCTGATTTTCTGTTTTTTGAATGTTTTAATAAAATAAAATAAAATTCTTATAATTTATTACTGGAAATGAAACTTTTTCCTATTTTTGACCTATAAATATCAAAATTAAACTTTTCATATATGGATGCAAAATTGAAAGAATTCATGGATGGAGTTCGGGCCAAAAACCCCGGAGAAGATGAATTTTTACAAGCTGTTCAGGAAGTTGTAGAAACAGTTTGGGATTTTTACAAAGAGAATCCCCGTTACCAAAAGGCAAAATTACTTGAGCGCATGGTTGAGCCTGAAAGGGTAATAATGTTCAGAGTTCCCTGGGTTGACGACCGTGGTGAAGTTCAGGTAAACAGAGGTTACAGGGTTGAGTTTAATTCAGCAATCGGTCCTTATAAAGGTGGTTTAAGGTTTCATGCCAGCGTAACACTTAGTGGACTGAAATTCCTTGGTTTTGAACAAACATTTAAAAACAGTTTAACATCTTTACCCATGGGTGGCGGAAAAGGTGGATCTGATTTTAGCATTAAGGGGAAATCTGATAATGAAATAATGCGTTTTTGTCAGTCATTTATGTGTGAACTATATCGCCACATAGGCCCCAATACTGATGTTCCTGCCGGCGATATTGGAGTGGGCGGTCGCGAGATTGGCTACATGTATGGAATGTATAAAAAATTAAAAAATGAGTTTACCGGTGTATTTACAGGTAAAGGCCGTGAATATGGAGGAAGTCTTATCAGACCCGAAGCAACAGGGTTTGGAGCTATTTACTTTGTACGTGAAATGCTCGCATTAAAAGGCGAAACACTAAAAGGCAAAACTGTTGCCCTGTCCGGATTTGGAAATGTTGCATGGGGAGCTGCTTTAAAAGCAAGTGAACTGGGTGCAAAAATTGTTACAATTTCCGGCCCTGATGGTTATGTTTACGATCCTGACGGTATCACCGGGACCAAAATTGACTATCTGCTCGAGTTACGAAACTCAAATCAGGATATAGTTAAGCCATATGCAGATAAATATGGGGCCAAATTCTTTGAAGGTAAAAGGCCCTGGGAACAAAAAGTTGATATTGCCATACCTTGTGCAATACAAAACGAATTGAATGAAGATGAAGCGAATACATTAATAAATAACGGATGTATCCTTATAGCTGAGGCTTCAAACATGGGTTGTACAGCAGAAGCCGCCAATCTTGCAACTGAAAAAATACTATTTGCCCCGGGTAAGGCAGTAAATGCAGGTGGTGTGGCCGTTTCGGGGCTAGAAATGAGCCAGAACAGTATGCGGATAAACTGGACCACTGAAGAGGTTGATGAACGTTTAAATCAGATTATGATCAATATTCATGCATCATGTGTAAAATTTGGCACTGGACCCAACGGGAAAATCAATTATATAAAAGGTGCAAATATTGGTGGGTTTGTTAAGGTGGCTGAAGCAATGATGGCCCAGGGGGTTGTATAATTTATATTGAATAGTTGATTAGTCAATGGTGATTGGCATTGATAAAAATGAACTTTTGCTATTTTTATTGCTTTTAAGTTTTTTTCTATTCAATAACATCTTTTGACTAATATATGATAGATACTCATTCGCATATCTACCTGGATGCCTTTGACAATGACCGTCCAGAAATTATAAAAAGAGCACATGACAAGGGCATTACTGATATTTTAATGCCTAATGTTGATGTAGAAAGCATAAACAGAATGCTGGAAACTGAAAAAAGTTTCCGGCATTTATGCCATGCAATGATGGGTTTGCATCCTACATCAGTTAAAATTGATTACAAAGAGCAACTTAATATAATTGAAGAATGGCTGCAAAAAAGGCCATTTGTGGGTATAGGCGAAATTGGTATTGATCTTTATTGGGATAAATTTTTTGTGTCAGAACAAAAAGACGCCTTATCTGTACAGCTAAAATGGGCTATGGAGTTAAACATGCCGGTTGCAATACACACGCGTGATGCATTTAATGAAATATTCAGTGTGTTAGAAAATATTTATGACGACAGGCTCAAAGGGGTTTTCCATAGTTTTTCGGGCAACCAGAGTGACGCTAAGAGAATATTAGAAATGCCGGGGTTTTTTATTGGCATAAATGGCGTTATAACCTTTAAGAACACCAATTTGCCTGCTATAATTGAGAAAACCGGCATTGAAAAATTATTGCTTGAAACTGATGCTCCTTATCTGGCGCCTGTGCCTTACAGGGGTAAACGTAATGAACCGGCATACATGGCTTATACAAGGGATAAAATTGCCGAAATTTTGAAAATGACACCCTTTGAAGTTGAAGGTGCGACTATAAAAAACGCCAGGGATTTATTTGGAATATAAAAAATTTTGGTATCCCGGTAACAAAAAAAATAACAAATATTATCATAAAAAGGTGGATCGTAAAATTTTAATAATATATACGGGTGGAACAATAGGGATGATGAACGACCCGGAATCAAATATCCTGGTACCATTTAATTTTGAAAATATTTCAAGAAATGTACCCGAAATTACCAAATTCGATTTTCAGGTTCATATAATTTCATTTAATCCTGTGGTTGATTCATCAATGATGAACCCTGAAATTTGGGAAAAACTGGTTGGCATTATTGAAGAGAATTATTCACTTTACCATGGGTTTGTTATCCTCCACGGCACTGATACAATGGCATACACGGCCAGTGCCTTAAGTTTTATGCTCAATAACCTTCAAAAACCTGTAATTCTTACAGGTAGCCAGCTGCCTTTAGGAACAGCCCGGACAGATGGCAAGGAAAACCTGCTAACAGCCCTTGAGATAGCAGTGGCACATAAAAACAGAATTGCCAGAGTACCGGAGGTTTGTATTTATTTTGAAGCAAAACTTTACAGAGGTAACAGAACTACTAAATATAACGCTGAAAATTTCAGGGCATTCAGGTCCGATAACTATCCGCACCTTGCAGAAGTTGGTGTACACATTTATTATAATGACCCTTATATAATGACATCCAGGCCTGATGAACAATTCAGTGCATCCAAAAAAATGGATACATCAGTTGCACTGCTTAAAATTTTTCCGGGCATAACCAAGGCGGTTGTTGATTCAGTTTTAAATGCACCGGGTATAAAGGCAGTTGTCCTTGAAACATTTGGTTCGGGCAATGCCCCCACCGATAAATGGTTTTTAGATTCCCTTAAAAATTCAATTGACCGCGGATTAATAATCCTTAATGTAACCCAATGTATTGCAGGCCGTGTGGAGATGGGCCGTTACGAAACAGGAATACATTTAATTGAGATTGGTGTTATAAGCGGCCAGGATATTACTACCGAAGCTGCCATAACCAAATTAATGTATTTATTGGGAAATTGCACATCCGTAGAAGAAATTAAAACCGGCCTTAACAATTCATTAAAAGGTGAAATAAATATTTAATTAGCTTGTTTTTACCATTTTTTTTGTAATTTGCACCCCTGAAAAACAGGTGTTTTTACGTTAATTTAAATCCTAATAAAACAATAACCCATCGGAAAAACAGATGGTCTTCTGCTTAAAAGTAGTTGATATGAAGTGTATGAAAAATGAATATGAGCGGCAGTAAATTGATTATTTATTGAAGGTTTTTGATTAAATAAGCTGAAAAAAAACGGGTGTTTTGTAGGGTTTTTAATGAAACATCAGCTCCCAATCAATTTTTTTTAATATAGTATTAACAATATCTCAAATTGATATTAGAAATACTTGTTTTTCGAAGTTGTTACATTTATTTTTGCTTTCTTAGTATAAAATTTTAATTGACTATATTATTTGAGTATTAACAAACAAATACAAATCAAAATTTAAAACAGATTATGAAAAAGCTATTTGCGTTTTTGGCAGTTTTTGGGATGCTTTCTTATGGTGCATCTGCCACATTTGCTCAGGAAAACAAACCGGTGACCGAAGCTGCTACAACCAAACAGGTTGCAGCTAAAACTCCTGCCACTCAACAAGTTGCAGCCGACACCAGTGATGCGGAAGTTGGAATCCACAAACAGATAAAAGCTAAATTTATAGAGGGTGGAGCCATTTTCATGAGCTTTGTATTGTTGGCCCTTATTTTCGGTTTGGCTATTTGTATCGAAAGGATTATTTATCTGAATCTGGCATCAACCAATACACAAAAATTACTTCAGGACATAGAAGGTGCACTACAGGACGGTGGAGTTGAGGCAGCAAAAGAAGTTTGCCGCAACACAAGAGGCCCTGTTGCTTCAATATTCTACCAGGGATTAGACAGAATTGATGAGGGTATTGATGTTGTTGAAAAATCTGTAGTAGCTTACGGTTCAGTTCAAATGGGACTTTTAGAAAAAGGCCTTACCTGGATTTCATTGTTTATAGCACTTGCTCCTATGCTTGGTTTCATGGGAACTGTAATTGGAATGATTGATGCATTTGACAGCATTCAGGCTATGGGTGACATCTCTGCTTCTGCTGTTGCAGGTGGTATTAAAGTAGCTTTGATTACAACTGTATCAGGTTTGATTGTTGCAATTATTCTTCAGGTATTTTACAACTATATCGTTTCAAAAATTGATGGTATTGTTAACACCATGGAAGATGCTTCAATCTCTCTGCTGGATATTCTTGTAAAATATAATATGAAAAAATAATTTCAATCATGACCAAGTTATCAAGTATATTAAACTATGTATTATACGGCCTGTTGGCTATAACACTCGCTTTTGCCGGTTTTTTCTATTTTGGGGGTTATGTTGAGGGAGCTGTGTATGACACCCCCAACTACACCGAACCATTTTTGAACTGGGGAAAGTTCCTTGTTATAGCTACAGCTGCAGTTACAATAATTTTTGAAATCGTTTTCCTTGTATTGCGTCCCAAAAATGCAGTAAGGTCATTGGTTTCAATTCTGGGACTGGCAGTAATTATTTTCATTGCATATGTACTTGGAGATGGAACTCCGTTAAATCTCCCTGGCTATGAAGGAAAAGACAATGTTGCCAGCATGCTGATAATGTCGGATACATTCCTTTATACCATGTACTTTTTGTTTGGCATAGCATTGCTCTCAATTGTATATGCCGAAATTTCACGTATGTTCCGATAAACAACAGAAACAGGATTTTTTCCGTTTCTAAAAAAAATAAGTTTCTATGGCAAAAAGAGAATTACAAGAAGTAAATGCAGGATCAATGGCCGACATTGCATTCCTGTTGCTTATCTTCTTTCTTATGACTACCACCATGGATGCGGATAAAGGATTGTCAAGGATGCTACCTCCACCGGTTCCTGTTGAAGAGCCGGATACACCACCGGTTAAGGAGCGTAACGTTTTTGAGGTATTAATAAATGCCAACAACCTTCTGCTGGTTGAAAATCAATATATGGACCTGGTTAATCTTAAGGATGCTACAAAAGAATTTCTTCAAAACCCGTTAAACCTTTCAACACTTCCTGAACTAGAAATGATGGAAGTGAATTTCTTCGGGGTTTTTCCGGTGGCGAAAAATGCTGTTATTTCATTACAGAGCGACAGGGGAACGCAATATCAGATGTACCTGAATGTTCAGAACGAATTGCAGGCCGCTATTACCGATCTGCGTAATGAAATTTCAATGAAGCAGTTTAATAAAAAATACGACGACCTGAACGAAGAACAGCAAGAGGCCGTGAGAGTAATTTATCCGCAAAGAATATCTGAAGCAGAACCTCGTAACGTAGGTGGCGGCAAGAAACCAAAAAATTAGGAGGACTATCTGATGGCAAAGTTTAAGAAGAAGAAAGGCGGTACACAAGCCGCAATAAATACAGCATCGCTACCTGATATTGTTTTTATGCTTTTGTTCTTTTTTATGGTTACAACAACCATGAAAGAGGTAAGTATGAAAGTTATAAACAGGGCACCTGAAGCAACCCAGTTAACCAAACTTGAAAGAAAATCTTTGGTTACCTATATTTATGTAGGGGTTCCTTTAAAACAGTATCAGGGAAGGTATGGTTCAAACCCAAGAATACAGCTAAACGATGCATTTGCTACAGCCGATGATATTCAAAGCTATATTATTCAGGAGCGTGAATCAATGAAAGAAGCAGATCGTCCGCTTATGACTGTTTCCATTAAAGCCGATTATGACTGTCCGATGGGAGAAATCACAGACATTAAACAGGCATTGAGGAAAGCACAGGCCCTAAGAATAAATTATTCTGCCAGGCAAGTTGAGAAACTTAAATACTAGCAGGAAAATATTATTTAAAAAAATAAAGGCTGTCTCAAAAAGGGACAGCCTTTATTTTTGTTAATTGTTACTATTATTTTTATGTTTATAATTTAACAATATGAATGATTAAAGATGCCTGATAAATATACACAAATGCCACATGAATTTTTGGTCGAAACGGCTTTCGACCAGTTAATGCAAAAAAGAATACATAAGGTATTGTTAATTTGCAGTTCATACGATGCATTTATGCTTGAAGAAGACGGTAGGATTGACGAGCAGATATTCAACGAGTATGTTTCGCTAAACCTGAGGCACCCCCCTCAATTTATACAGGTAGCATCGGCTGAGGACGCCTTTGATGTTTTGAAAACAACATCCATTGATTTGATTATTTCAATGCTAAGCATTGGAGGAATGGATCCCTTTTCATTATCAAAAAAAATTAAAGCCAATTATTCAAACATCCCCATAGTAGTATTGACACCTTTTTCCAGGGAAGTTACTCTTAAACTTAGTAATGAAGACACATCTGCCATTGATTATGTTTTTTGTTGGCTGGGCAACACCGACCTTTTGCTTGCCATTATAAAACTAATTGAGGACAGGATGAATGCCCCCCACGATGTTTCCGTAGTTGGCGTACAGTGCATAATATTGGTTGAAGATTCGGTTAGGTTTTACTCAAGTTATTTGCCGGTTTTTTACAAATTAGTCTTTAAGCAGTCACAAAAATTCATGATTGAAGGTTTGAACGCCCATCAGCAAATGCTGAGAATGCGTGGCCGGCCTAAAATTTTCCTCGCCCGTAATTACGAGGAAGCGCTTAACCTATATTCTACATATAAAAAAAATACACTGGGCATTATTTCCGACATTTCATTTTATCGCGGTGGGGTTAAAGACTCACATGCAGGGTTGGCTTTTGCAAAAAAAGTTAAGGAAGACAATCCATATTTACCCTTCCTTTTGCAGTCTTCAGATTCAAAAATGGAGGGTATGGCCAAGGATTTACGAGTAGGGTTCATAAATAAACATTCAAAATTACTGTTACAGGAGCTAAAAGAGTTTATAAATAATTATCTGGCATTTGGGGATTTTATTTTTGTAAACCCGGAAACAGGCCAGGAGGTTGCCAGGGTTAGTGATTTAAAGGATTTGCAGGAAACCCTGCTCTCTATTCCAAACGAATCACTGCAATATCATTTTTCACGCGACCATGTATCAAAATGGCTAACTGCACGGGCTTTATTTCCCATTGCCGAAGTGGTTAAACAGCTTAAAGTTGACGATAACACGGATATTGATTTGGCCAAACAAAACCTATATCATATAATAAGTAATTTCAGGATGAGCAAAGGCAGGGGAATAATTGCCGCCTTTGACCGCGATAGATATGATGATTATGTGACGTTTTCGCGTATAGGAGAAGGTTCGATTGGTGGGAAAGCCCGTGGCCTGGCTTTTTTAAGTACCCTGATAAAAAAATACAAGAGTTTCAAAGAATTCCCCGATGTAACTATTTCCATTCCCAAAACAGTAGTAATTGGTGTTGATGTTTTTGAAGCATTTATGGAGAATAATTCATTATATCCCATAGGACTTTCAGATTTGCCTGATGAAGATATTTTAAATGCCTTTTTAAAAGGGAAATTACCATATTGGGTTTTTAATGACCTTCAAAAATTTACACAAATTTCTGAAAAACCGGTGGCCGTAAGGTCGTCAAGCTTATTGGAAGACAGTCACCATCAACCATTTGCCGGAATCTATTCAACCTATATGATTCCATGGGTTAATGATTATATAAGCATGGCAGGGCAACTTGAAATGGCAATAAAATGTGTGTATGCGTCGGTGTATTTCAAATCGAGTAAAGCCTATATGGCAAGTACCATGAATCTTATTGATGAGGAAAGGATGGGGATTGTTCTTCAGGAGATAGTTGGGCAGGTACATGGTAACAGGTTTTACCCAACGTTTTCAGGAGTTGCAAGGTCGGTTAATTTTTATCCCATTCCGCCTGAAAAATCGGAAGAGGGAGTTGTAAATGTAGCGTTGGGGCTTGGAAAACATATAGTTGAAGGAGGAACTTCATTACGGTTTTCCCCTTTTTATCCAACTAAAATAATACAGTTATCATCACCCGAAATGGTTTTAAAGGAAACACAAAAGGATTTTTACGCGCTAAACCTTGACTCGGGCGCTTTTATACCTTCAGTTGATGATTCAGTAAATCTTGAAAAGCCTGATTTACGAGTAGCCCTTAAGGACGGGTCGTTAAAATGGATCGGTTCACTGTTTGATTTACAGAACCAGATGATTCGTGATGGGGTTTCAGGTGGAGAAGGCTACCCACTTGTTACCTTCGCAAATATTCTAAAATATGATGTATTCCCTCTGGCCGAAATAACAAAACTCATTCTTGAAATAGGCCAGCAAGAGATGAATCAACCCGTTGAAATTGAATTTGCTGTTGACCTGCAAACCCCAGCAGACAGCCCATCAGTCTTTTATCTGCTTCAAATAAGGCCAATTGTTGACAGCCGCACATCGGTTGGGCCAGCAATAGAATTAACAAAAGGCAGCGATGATTCATTTATTTATTCAGATTCGGTTTTAGGCAATGGGATAATTAACGATGTTTCAGATATTGTTTACATAAAAACCCAAAATTATAAACCGGCACTAAATTCAGATATTTCAAAGGATGTTGAAATTATAAATCAAAATCTCCAGAAAGAAAACCGCCCGTACCTACTAATTGGGCCGGGGAGGTGGGGCTCGCAGGACCCATGGCTGGGAGTACCCGTTAAATGGGGACAAATATGTGGAGCCAGAGCAATTGTTGAAATGGGATTGGAAAACTACAATGTGGAACCTAGCCAGGGTACGCATTTTTTCCAAAATTTAACATCATTACGTGTTGCTTATTTCACTGTGAACCCACATTTAAAGCAGGGTAAAATTGATATGGAATGGCTTGATGGGCAGCCTGCTAATTGGGAAACAGAATTAGTTAAACATGTGAGGTTTGCAAAAAACCTTGTAATGAGCATTGATGGGAGACAAGGCAAAGGAAAGGTTGGGTATTATGTTAACGATTAGGCCCAAATTACTCATTTCTAAAAATGAGTAATTTGGGCTAATATTTCGTTTTAAATTTATTGTTTAACTATAATCCCAAAAAACGGTAACCTAATGAAAAAATAAGGGCATTGCTTTTTCTTTCAAGTTTTGTTTTCGAAACATCGTTTAATCCCCATTCATATCTCACATCAAAATTAAGCTTCCAAACTTCCAATCCACCACCCATCTGAAAATTCCAGTTAGCCCCTTTAATATTTTCTTTGTTTAAATCGCTGCTTAATGATGAAAGGCTTGATTTATCATTTACCTTGAACGAAACCACCGGGCCGGCAACACTATAAAGATTCATTACTTTAAGATCAACGAGTTTAAGATGTGCAAGAATTGGAATATCCCAGCTGTAATATGATACTTTTTCAGAAACAATAATATCAGTCATTGATGTGGATTTAAGATAAAAATCTGTTTCACCACTCTTCTTGCCAAAATAAAGTTCGGGTTGCAACGACAGTTTGCCAATTAATCCTATTCGTGAATAGGCACCTATCAAATAGCCGCTTTTGAAATCATCTTTCGCCTTTGAAAAAGTGTAATCACCGGTACCTGACAAAATTTTTGAAGCATTATCAGTATTAAAACTAGTTGAGTTAAACCCCAGTTTCATCCCCAGTTGAAAATGGTTTTGAGCAACCAATATTTGTGTGCCAGCACATAGTATAAATACCAAAAGATATTTTTTCATGATTTTAAAGTTTAATTAAACAACTCACTAATTATTTTATTATTTGAAAACTAAATAACGGATAATAATCAAAATTTAGAAACCAAATGCCAAATTTCCTACAAAAAAACTATATGAATTAAGTTATAAAGGCAAATTATTTGTAATGGTTATTTGAAATTATGACCTTTAGTCCATTGTTTTAACAGGTGAATAAATTTTATTTTAGAGTCCCCGCAATTCGAGGAAACCTGTCTGCCGAACAGGCAGGCTAACATGACTCATTTTTTAAAAGTGTTTGCGATATTTGCAAACATAATCGTTTCAAAGGTTTGTAATATATATGAATCAATTCGGCATATTTGTTCTTTTTATACTGTTAATATCATGTAATCCATCGTTTTCAGAAGCACAGGAAACAAGGAACATGTTTGTTATCAGTGGCTTTGTAAAAAATAAAACATCGGGTGAAATTCTTCCGGGGGCATCAGTGTATTCAAAAGAAACATTACTTGGAACAATAACGAATGTTTATGGGTTTTATTCCCTGGCTTTACCTTCAGGTTATCATACCATAATAATTAGTTTTATCGGATACCAGCCATTATCATTAAATATTGACCTAAATGATAATACCAGGATTAATCCGGAACTTATTTTAGCAACACATAATTTGAAGGAAATAGAAGTAACCGGTTCATTAAAAGTTGATCAAAGGCGTCAAACAATATTGGGGCTGGAAAAACTAAACTCTTCAGAGATAAGAAAATTACCTGTAATTTTTGGTGAAACTGACCCATTAAAAACAATCCAGCTTTTGCCGGGGATATCATCATCGAGCGATGGTTCAACAAATCTTTCGGTGCGGGGTGGCAATCCTGACCAAAACCTCTTACAATTTGATGAAGCAATTGTGTATAACGGTGGGCATTTATTTGGTTTTTTCTCAATATTTAACAACGATGCAATTAAAGATGTCCAGGTTTACAAAGGCGATTTACCTGCCTGGACCGGTGGCCGGCTATCTTCGTTAATTGATATTCGCAGCCGTGATGGAAATATGAATAACTGGTCAGGATCGGCCGGTATCGGGTTAATTTCAAGCCGTGCAACCATAGAGGGCCCTTTGACCAAAAATAAATCATCGTTGCTGGTAAGCGGCCGCCGCACATATATGGATATGTTTCTTCCGTTATCATCAGATGTGGATATTCGTAATAACAGACTTTACTTTTATGATTCAAACCTTAAGTTTAACTATATCGTTGGTGAAAACGACAGAATATTTCTGAGTGGCTATACCGGTAGGGATGTGTTCAGAAATCAAATGATAAACCTCGATTTTGGCAATAAAACCTTTACCCTTAGATGGAACCATGTATTTTCGCCAAAATTGTTTAGCAATGCCACTTTTGTTGCAAGCAGGTACGATTATGTTCTTGAAACATCCGGTGATGGATTTGAGCCAATCAGGTGGGTTTCACATTTAAACGATTTATCGTTTAAATATGCATTTTCCTATTATCCGAAAGCAGGAGATATTGTTGAATTTGGGGTACAATCAATATTTCATTCAATTAATCCCGGTAGGATTTCCTCACCCGAAGAAGACCCGTCGTTTAATGAGATAAAAATACCTCTGTCAAATTCACTTGAACATGCAGCGTATATAAGCCACACAAAACAGATTGGCGGGAATGTTTCTCTTAGATACGGTTTAAGGTATTCACTATTCCAAAACATTGGTAAGGCAAGAATTTTTGATTTAGATAAAAACTTTATCACGGTTGATACAACAGATTATGCTAAAGGCAGGATTTTTAACCATTACTTTGGCTTGGAGCCAAGGATTGGTTTATCCTGGATTTTATCACCCATGTTTACTTTAAAAGGGAGTTACTCTAATAGCAGGCAATACCTGCACCTTGCCAGTAATTCAACATCAGGCACGCCCCTTGATGTTTGGTTTACCTCATCGCCAAACATAAAGCCACAAATTTCCAACCAATATTCAATAGGTTTAGGGTATATAAATTCAGCAACAAAATGGGAACACTCACTTGAATTATTCTATAAAAAAAATAAAAATTCAATCGATTTTAAAGAGCATGCAAATCTTTTGCTTAATGATGTTCTTGAAGCAGAAATCAGAGCAGGTTCAGCCCTGTCAATGGGTGTTGAATGGTTGTCAAAGTACGAAAGCAATCAATTATCAGGATGGGTTGCCTACACGCTATCCCGCTCCGAACGGAAAAGTAAATGGATAAACCAGGGTAAAACATATTTATCGCCCTATGACCATACCCATGACATTTCAATGGTTGTTAATTATGATATTAACCCAAAGGTACAGTTATCAGGTAACTGGATATATTTTACAGGGTCGCCGGTAACATTACCTGTTGGAAGATTTGATTTTCAGGGTGGAGTAATACCTATCTATTCTGAAAGGAATGCTGAAAGGTTACCTGACTATCACAGATTGGATATTGCCGTTACCATACAGGGTAAGAATCCGGCTTCAAGGCCATGGAAAGGCGAATGGAATTTCTCAATTTATAATTTATATGGAAGGAAAAATGCATGGATGATTGGTTTTGTTAACGATGATGATGTTGACCCATACAAAAAGGAGGCAGAAAAAACCTACCTTTTTTCAATAGTGCCTTCGGTGGGTTATGTAATAAGGTTTTAACTGTGATTATTTGGCCTTCTTGTTAAAAATGCAAAAACTTAGGAATTGAAGAACGGCAAAGCCAAATTGGGGCATGTGGGCCTGCCTGTTAGGCAAACAGGTTCCCCCGATGTATCGGAACAAGCTCTCCGACCTTAAACTAAAAATTATTTACGGATGAAAACCATCAATTTATTATTTGCAGGCCTGGCACCGGTTGTTTTATTCTCAGGCAGCTGCACAGAGACTATTGATCTTGAGTTAAAAACCAACGCCAAACGAATGGTTGTTGATGGGATACTGTCAAACGAACAACAGGTTAAAATTGTAAGACTTTCAATTTCGGTACCATATTTCACTGAAACAGAATCACCACCGGTAACTGGTGCCAAGGTGTCGATAACTGAAGGTGAAAATGTATTTAACTTAATTGAATATAAAGACCATAAGGGGTATTATTATATTTCATCAGGTGATTTTATGCCAAAACCCGGAAAAAGTTATACACTTAAAGTTGAAAATATTGACATTAACAGTGACGGAATATTTGAGACATATACAGCAACATCAGAAATGCCCCAGGTTGTTATAGCAGATTCAATTGATTTAAAATATCAATACTTTAATAAGGATTGGGAGATTTACCAGGTACTTCTTTATTTTCAGGACCCCCCAGCAACAAAAAACAATTACATGTACAGGTTGCGCCTAAACAATAACAGGGTAACATCAAAACCTTCCGACATAAGGATTTCAAACGATAAGTTTTTTGATGGTAATTATGTTAAAGGAGGTTGGGCCCAATCAATAGATGCAAGGGAAAAATCGAAACTAATTGAAAAAGGAGATATAATTACTTTAGAACTTGCATCAATTACTCAGGATTTTTATGAATTTATGGATGCAGTGAAAAAAAATGAACAAGGGAATGACCCTTTGTTTAGCGGGCCTCCGGCTAATACACCCGGAAATATAAGCAATGGTGCACTGGGTTTCTTTACAGTAGTTGCCACTTCAACCACATCGGTTATCTACGACCCCGATAAACATGACTAAAGGGGAAAATTACATAAATCAATCTAAAGGTATAATATTAAACCGTGAAAAATAAACCGGAGTAAGTATTATGACCGAAATAAAAACCAGTATTGCTATACCACATTTAATCTTTTTCAATAATATCAATAGATTGTCAGATTTTTAGAATATTAGATGTTAGACAAAATCAGGTTCTTGATTTTAAACACATTACACGTTCAGCAGCATGTTTGTATGAATTAAAAATTTAGCAAATTAAAAAAGTTTAACGACCTATTATAAAATAAAAAGCAAGAATTAACCCAATATTATTTTCATATGGCTAATAAGGAATATTGTTAACAACGCTTTTTTAGTGCGGTTGTAAAAGTAATTTCAGATTACATTTTATTTGCAAAATATTATACCGCCAAATCCTTATTAATGTAAATTTGACCCTATAATATTGAAAAATTCTTCACGTGTGGCCATATTTTTTTTAAAGGCCCCGGTAAAATCAGAAGTTGTAGTAACCGAATGTTGCTTTTGAACTCCCCGCATTTGCATACACATATGCTGAGCCTCAATAACAACAGCAACCCCCAAAGGGTTTAAAGTGTTTTGTATGCACTCTTTTATTTGGGTTGTTAACCTTTCCTGAACCTGCAAACGCCGAGCAAAAGCCTCAACTACCCTTGCAATTTTGCTTAACCCTGTAATATGATGGCGTGGAATATATGCGACATGTGCCTTACCAAAAAATGGCAGCATGTGGTGCTCGCACATCGAATATAACTCAATATCCTTTACTACAACCATTTGTTGGTAATCTTCCCGGAACATGGCTGACCTTATTATTTCATCAGGTTTCATGCTATATCCCTGTGTTAAAAACTGCATGGCCTTGGCAACTCTTTGCGGTGTTTTTTCAAGCCCTTCCCGGGTTGGGTCCTCTCCAAGTAATACCAATGTCCCTTTATAGTGTTCAGATAGCTTATGGGTAATTTCATCATTATAGGTTTCAACCATTGAATACCCATGGTCACCATTCAAAGAAAACTCCATACTGAATAGTTAAAAATTTAATAAAAGCCTTTAAATGTAATGGGTTAAAGCAATTGAATCAATAATTATAAGTCAACAATTAATTCATCAAGAGATCTTTTGGGTACATGATGAACCCCATTTTCATCGCGCCAGTATTTTATATCACCATCTTTTGCATCTTCAAGTACCACCACTTCCTTTGGCTTACCCAAAGCTATTACCTGTATAATTTTAAAATACATGGGGATTCTTAGCTCCTTTTGAAGTTTTACCCTTTCAATTGACCCTACTATGCAACCTCCTAAGCCAATCTCTGTGGCTCCCAGCAAAATATTATTAGCGAATATACCTTCATCGCAAAAATAATTATCAGTAATGCGGGTATCACTAAGCATTATAAGATATGCTGATGGACGCTCACCCTCAACTGCCCCATTCCAGTTTTTTAGATACCCTGCCCACGAAAGATGTGGAAAAATAAGGGCATTGCGGTCGGGGGTGTTTGAAATAATATATTTAATTGATTGGGAATTACGTGCCGATGATGAAATCCGGGCTAAATCTATAAGTTCTCTCAATGTTTCAACTGGTATGGCAACTTCCTGATGAAAACGCCTACAACTGCGGTTTTTTAAAATCAATTCTTTTAAACTGCTCATATACTAATTATTAATCGGTTTCCTGTGTAAGTTAACCCTGAAAAAATTACCGGCATTAAAGGGCTTAAAATATTCCTGTGTATCCAGGCAATTTTAAAACCGTTTTTCAACTACTTCCCAACTTATACAATTCCAGAATCCCTGAATATAATCCAGCCTCCGGTTTTGATAGTCAAGATAGTAAGCATGTTCCCAAACATCGCAGGTTAAAATGGGTGTTAAACCATTACGCAGCGGATTGCCTGCATTGCTTTCTTTAATAATATCGAGTGAACCATCGGGTCGTTTTACCAACCAGGCCCAGCCTGAACCGAAGAGTGTTGCAGCCGCCTGTGAAAACAATTCTTTAAATTTATCAAACGAACCAAAGGTTTTATCAATGGCTTCAGCCAGCTTACCTTTTGGTACCCCGCCACCACCCGGAGAAAATGACATAAAATAAAAGGTATGGTTCCAAACTTGTGCAGCGTTATTAAAAACAGCCCCATCTGATTTCAAAACAATTGTGTCGAGGTTTGCGTTTTCAAATTCGGTTCCCTGAATAAGGTTGTTCAAATTGTTGGCATATGCCTGGTGGTGTTTACCATAATGGAACTCAAGAGTTTTTTTTGAAATGTATGGCTCCAATGCATCTAAAGTATAGGGCAACTCTGGTAATTGGAATTTCATGGCTGTAGGTTTTATTATTTCTAACAAATTTAACCAAAAATTCCTTAATAGAACATGAATAATAAACCGATTATTCACATGGTTTAATTTAACAAAAAAAATCACTACTGTCCGATAATTTTTCGATAAGATGCTATAATGCCAACTAATTGGGGTGTCCCTACAGGACACTGAAAATTGGGGTCGATTCATCTTTACCTATATTATGTACCTGACGGCACAGTACCATTAGGGACTAAACATAGGTAAAACACTTAATTGAGAATTGAACTTTTGTCACGTTAGGGACGAAACCACTTTTTATCGGATAGTAGTGAAAAAAATATTTGGGCTGGCAATGATTTAGAACAAAACTCTCTTTGATATCCCCAATATCCGGGGGTGCAATAAGTTAAAACCAGTATTGGCTTATAATGTACCCACGTGGTGCAAGGCTTGTTGAAAAATCCCCGGAGTATTGCCCCGGGGTTATCATAATCCTTTTTTTTTCAAATTACATGGTAAGCCCACAAACGAAATTAACCCTTGTAAAGTGATGATACAAAATTCCAGTTAACCACATTCCAGAAAGCCTGTATGTAATCGGGACGTCGGTTTTGATATTTCAGATAATAGGCATGTTCCCATACATCCAGTCCCAATAAAGGTTTTCCTTTGAGCTCAGAAATGTCCATTAACGGGTTATCCTGGTTGGGGGTAGAGCCAATTACCAGTTTTCCATCGGGTTGTTTTACCAGCCATGCCCAGCCCGAACCAAATCGCGTTGCAGCCGCTTTAGAAAATTCTTCCTTAAATGCATCGAATGAGCCAAAGCTTTTTTCAATGGCTGCAAGAAGGTCTCCTGAGGGTTTCACGCCTCCGTTAAGGCCAATTAGCTTCCAAAAAAGTGAGTGGTTATAATGCCCACCCCCATTATTCCTAACAGCTACAGGATACTTGGATATTTCGGCCATTAATTCTTCAAGGGATTTTTGTTCTCCGGCACCACCGGCAAGAGCTGCGTTCAGATTATTAACATATGCAGCATGGTGTTTTGTGTGATGAATTTCCATGGTTGCTGCGTCAAAATGAGGTTCTAGTGCATTATATGCGTAATCTAATTTTGGTAATTCAAATGCCATAATTTTTCTGGTTTAAATTTCTACTGTTATTAATTGCTTTTATTTAGACTTATTACAATTAAAACAACCGATCCTTTATTTGGTTCAGATTAGGATGTTTTATTTCAATAGTTTTTTATTGTTATGCTATAACGCAAATTACACATCTGTACCCAATAAGAAAACTTCGATTGTCAACGGTAGGTTTAACATACATTTTAACCCAAATTTGTCTTTAGCCAATTTTTTTTAATGACCGTCATTAGAAATTTATAGTCTTAAGTTATTGATTACATGCCTTCTATTTTGACAAATAATTTAAGAAAACCAAAATATTTGTAACCAGGAACACTTACAAATTAAGTTTTTCTAAAGAAGCCTGTACCCACAATCCGCAAGGGTTAAACCATCCTAAGCCAAAGTTCAGGGCATTGCATTCCTAATGACTAATCAGGTTAAAATTTTTCGTTTAAGCGCTAATGTAGCAGGCGCCCTTACTTTTTTCATCCGTAAATAATTTTTTGATTAAGGTCACCGATACATAGGGAGAACTCGCCCCGAACAATCGGGGCTGGTTTCATCATAATAAAAATTGATTTTTAAGAACCGGACTGAAGGGTTTGTTTTAGCAAGCCAACTGTTAGATATATTAGCCTTAAAAATTAATAATAAACTGATTATGAATAATTAAAAATTACTTAAATTTATTGATGAAATTTGAGGAACATCAAATCGTTGAATTTTGATGAATTGAATTCAAAATATAACCCATTTTTTTTTCAAATTAACTTAAATTTTGCATTATGAAAAATCTTGTACCCAACCTATTTATTTTAATGTTTTTTGTGATTAACCTTAATTCCTCGGCACAAATCACTGACATATTAAATTTTCCAGCTTCCCAATCATTATCCTGTTCTTCAGGAACAGTTATTTATCAACCATTCATCATGCCTGCAGGCAGTAACTATGACCTTACCCAGATAGGTATTCAAATTGATGTTGCTTCCCAAAACAACCGTCTATTTTTTGGTTTATACAATTCCTCAGGGAATTTGCTTTTCAGGTCAAATGAAGTTGTTTATACCGCCGGTTCAGATAAAGCTTTAGCATCAGTTAACCCCGGAACAATAACACTCAAAGCGGGCGAATCATATTTCGCGGTTATGATTTTTTCAGGTGTTAATAATTTAACCATAAAATATACTTCTACAGTGGTAAACTCAGGCATTGCCACGGGAATAGAAAATACCATATTTAATACAAGTAACATTTATCCAAACCTACCTGACCCGAGAGCCGTTCATGGCGGTTGGGGCTTTAGCGCGGGGTTTTTACTGAAAGGAAAGCTGTTAACAACACCTATTGTGCCCAAAGACGAAATTCTGGATTTTAACTGCACCAATTATCTGGAATTACTATCTGGGACAATTTTTTTTAACTATTTTACCATGCCGGTTGGCACAAATCATGAGCTAAGGCAATTTGGGCTAAAAACAGCTGTTTGTAACCCCAATGGTTCAGTAAAATTTGCTTTATATAATAATGCCTTTGGACTTTTAGCTGTTACAAATGAAGTTTCTGTTTCCGGAATTAAACCAGATACCGTTTATGCGTCTATCCCAAGCAATACAGTAATACTTGAACCGGGCAAATCGTACTATATAGCAATGCAATATAGTGGCACTAATGGTCTTCTTGCCATGCAAACTAAAAGTCCGGTTTCAAAGGGAATTGCACTTATTTCAGACCCAACAGTTTTTTCCTTCGGGCACACTTACCCCACTTTTCCAAATCCGATAAGGATTGATGGCGGTTGGGCACTATCTTTGGGTTTTGTTTTAAATGGAGATACCCCGGTAACAACATCGGTTGAAAGTAATAAAGAATTTAAGCACGAAAAAATAAGAGCCTTCCCAACAGTGACAGATGATATTGTTTGGCTTTATGCAGTTGAACCATTTACCGATAATGCAATTGTAGATGTTTATGATATAAACGGGAAAAAAACAAAGAGTTTTGATTGGAAAACTTATGACCGTGCTATAACTCTCAACCTTCTGGGTTTATCTTCAGGATATTTTATTATAAAAATTTCAGGTTTGTCGTTTGAAAGCCAAACTATAAAAATTCTAAAAAAGTAATAACCAATCAAATAGTCAACTGCCATACTTTCGCCACTGGTGATAATTATTTCATCATCGTAGGTGGGGAAGTATGGTAAACCTGAAATTGGCTACAAAAAAATTAAAGGTTTCGGATGAGTTTAATCTTTATTATTAAACCAGAAAAATAATAAACTGAAAGTGCATTTTTGTTAAATATACTTTTAAAACTATCCTCGCTTTGATATGGGAGACCCAGACCATAAGCAATATTTATTTGCTTTACTAATTTTTCTAATTAATCGGACAAAAAAAGTCTTCTAACAACCACAACCAATTAATAAATAATGCCTAATTGTTAAAAAACTTAATAAAAACAAAAATTATTTCTGTCTGAAAATTAATATTTTGAGAAAAACATAATAAAATAACCGTTCATTTCAAATGGGTTATTAACATTTGTACTTATTCACATACTTCTATTTACAGAGAAAAAAAGAAATGGGGTTAAGTTTTTATATTTCTCAAAAACCGGGCAATCTCAACTTTTTCCATCCGTACCTTAAATTCAGGAGCCTAAACAAGGTGGATTGTTGTTGGTACAAATTCAATTTCACTTTTTGTGTAAACCTATAAAAGGACAATTCATTCAGAAGGATTCATTTGATTTGTCTGAAATAATCAGAGTTGATGGTATATTTTTTAGCCATTCAAATTTTTGCTCTATAGCTTTTTTCCAACCTGTATCGCTTATTATCATCAGATTTTGTTTTGATAATAGGTCTGTGGGTATATGGGAAACTTTTATGCAATTAACATGATTGGGGGCAATTTGCTCAATACGTTTTATTGATTCTTTTAAATGGATGTTGTTTTCAATAATGCCAGACAGGTCAATAAATGTGATTTGTGCACCTGAGTTTTTTATAAGTTTTTGTGCGAATTTCAAAATTGTTATGTCGTTTTCAGACAAGACAGGCACTATAATCAAATTGCAGTTTACTAAGCCTTTATCTATCAAGATACCTACAGTAATATCGCTTTTATTGAGAATTAATTGTGTTTTGGGGTCAAAAGGGATATTACCAAATAAGCTTTCTTTGCCAACAATTTGATTAATTAGTCTATCAGGATTGATGATTTTTGTAGTAAACCCCAATATACTTCCTAAAAGATTGCCTTCAAATATTGATTTTCCGGTTCCAATTAAAAGTAAATCATAGTTTCCCTTGTTTGCAATTTCGGTTATGTCGGTTACAATATCACCCGATGCTTTGAACAGTGTTGAAATTTTCCGATTTAGAAATCTGGATTCATCAATAACTGCTTCAAAACTCTCTGATTCATATTGCTCAATATTATATTGATGCAGTTCATTGCTTTCTGCCAAATGCATTACTGTAATGTTTGCATTTTCATGTAATTCTTTAACAAAACTGTGTGCTAATCGTAGCAACGATTTACCCATTTCCGGATTGGCAAAAGAAATCAGTATGTTGTATTTACTTCTTCTACTTATTTCATTTGCAGTTTGTAACGAATCAGAATAGAAAATTTTATTGATTAATGTTAATGCAGGAGCTGTCATCAGGGTGGTGGCTAATGCCATTAACACCAACATGGTGAATATTTCTGATGAAAAAACACCTAAATCATAACCTATGTTCAGGATTATTAATACCATCAAACCCCTTGTATTTAAAAGTGTCCCTAAAACTAAACTATCTTTCCAGTTTTGGCCAAAAACTTTTGCTGTCAAAGTCGTTCCTATTAATTTTCCGGAAATGGCAACCAAGATTATCAATCCTGTGGTTTTCCATAATAGAGGGTCGTCAATAAGTCCGATTTGTGTGCGAAGTCCGGTAAAAACAAAGAACAAAGGCAATAAAAGGACAATTGACACATCTTCCACTTTTTCTATGAACAAGCTTCTAAACTTTAAGTTATCAGGCATAATTGCGCCGGCTAAGAAAGCTCCAAACAAAGCATGAATACCAATTACTTCAGAAATGAATGCAGAAAGAATAAGCACTGTAAAGAAAATAGCAACAATGGGTTTGCTAAGGTTCGCTTTTGATGGGTGTAATTCTCCAATCCGTTGAAGAAATGGACGGACTAATTTAACCATCAGAAAAATGTAGATTAACCCGAACATTATGGTGTAAGTTGCACTTAAGAATGAACCCGACCTGACAATTGATATTACAACTGCAAGTATCGACCAAACCAGCAAATCATTAGATGCAGCACAAGCCATCACTATTGTGCCTGTTTTGGTTTTATGAATCGCCCTTTCTTGTGCAATTCTTGCCAAAACCGGGAAGGCTGATACACTCATGGCAATGCCGAAAAACAATGCAAATGATACAAAGGATACGTTTTCCAAAACAAACAACGGATAAAGGGAATAAGCCAGCAACAGCCCGGCAATAAAAGGAAATATTGCACTTGCCTGACCGATTACTATGGCTTGTTTCGCTTTAGATTTTAACACCCTTAAATCAAGTTCAAGCCCAACTGTAAACATAAAAAGGACTAATCCTATCTGACTTACAAAATGAAGGTTGTTTAACGATTTTACAGGAAATATCAGATTCGATATTTCAGGGAAATAGAATCCCAACAATGATGGCCCCAGTATAATGCCAGCAATAATTTCGCCAATGACAACAGGTTGACCAATTTTTCTAAACAACCAGCTTATGATGCGTGCAGCAAATATTATAACAACAATCTGAAAAAGTAGGATTGATAAAGGACTATGAAAATGTGCTTTAATATGTGAAATAAAATCACCTAAACGGTCATTATCAATAGGCAATGAGGTAATTCCTACTTCTTTTTCAATTTTTGCCCCGCCCGAAATGATAAAAAACAATGCTACAATTAAAATACATATTATTATTACATAGAAAAGTATGTATTTATATCCTTTCATTCAGATTACAATTTTATTTATAAATAACTTAACCCAATAAGCAACAATTAATTTGCAGCAAAATCAGTAACAAAGTTATCACTTTTATTATATGGGATGCCCGGGTAAGCT
>JBBIVA010000002.1:0-82702 GCA_037439945.1 Marinilabiliaceae bacterium | reverse complement strand
TAGGGTTAATCCCTGCTAAGTCATTAGTTCATTGCCTTTCTAATGACTAATCCGGATTAAATATTAGGGAAATATATCCACCTATGAAACATAAAACAATTATACTGTTGGGCGGTAACCAACCCAACACACTTTTACTCTTTAAAAAATCACTTGAACTGATTAGGGTTAAACTGGGCAGGATTATGATTGTATCTTCTGTTTATGAAAGTTCTCCGTGGGGATTTACTGCCGATAATAATTTTTTAAACCAGGTGGCAGAAATTGAAACAGAGTATCCGCCACAAGAGCAATTGAGTATTTTACTGGGAATTGAAAAAGAATTGGGCAGGGAAAGAATTAAAAATAAAATATATGGGTCGCGTGGTATTGACCTTGACATTTTATTTATTGACAATTTACGTATTGAAACACCTGAATTGTTAATACCACACCCAAGGCTGCATTTAAGAAGGTTCGCCCTGGTGCCTTTATGTGAACATTGGGGAAACCTTGTTCATCCAAATCTTAATAAAGATATTAATGAACTACTTAAGATATGTAAAGATACAGGTATTGTAGGGCAGAAATCGTAACATGGTGTGCCCCTGGTTTCCAAAAAAACCAACTGGTTAAAATCAGAGTTTGGGGCCAAAGGCCAGATCGCCGGCATCGCCTAAACCGGGAACAATATATGATTTTGCATTAAGTTCTTCATCAACAGCTGCCAGCCAAAGAGTAACCGGCTCATTTATCAGCATATTTTTAACATATTCAACTCCGGCCTGACTGGCTATAATGCTTACAAGGTGAACATGTTCAGCTTTTCCATTGGCTTTTAATGCAGTGTATGCCAACTCAAGGGATGAGCCGGTAGCCAGCATGGGGTCGGCCAAAATCAAGGTTTTTCCGGTTAAATCGGGCCCTGAAATATATTCTATATGGATATCAAATCTTCCTTCTTCGGTATATTTACGATAGGCCGACACAAAAGCATTCTCAGCCCTGTCAAAATAATTTAAAAGCCCGTTATGTAAAGGGACCCCTGCGCGCAATATGGATGCTATAACTATATTTTCCTGGTGAAATGCTTCATTTGCAAACCCCAATGGCGTTTGAACCGGTTTTGTTTCGTAATTAAAAGTTTTACTTATTTCAAATGCAAAAATCTCTCCTATTCGTTCCATGTTCCTACGAAAACGAAGAGGGTCGCGCTGTATTTCAGAATCGCGCATTTCGGCTACAAACTTGCAAAGAATACTAGGGGATTCATTGATATATTTGATTTCCATAGAGCTGTATTTTGTTACAAAAATAATTTATATTACCAATAAACCTTGCCTTTAAAACTATTTTAGGGTTAAATTAATTCATTTTTTAGTGCATTAAACATTTTAAAAACAACCATAAAGGCATTATGCCCCCATTTAAAGAAAACCTCCTTAACACTTCCAAATCCTTTATAAAAACGTTCAACATTTTCTATTGACGACCCTTCAAAATCAAGAATTAAATTATTATTGCTGTAAGATTGTATTATATGGTTAATAATGAAAAACATCGCTTTTTTATTAATCCCCTCCTTTGAAGATGATCCCGACAAAAAGGTAATTCGTCTGATTCCTGATAAAAAAAAAGCAACAGCGATAATGTGCCCGGTTCTATCAGTTACTTCAAGTGTAAACCCTTTATTATATTTTTTTGAATTTGATATCAGAATTTCAAGTTTACTCCAACTTTTTTCGGGTAGTTTATAAGGGGCATTTAATTTCGAAAAATATATGAACTCACCAGGTGATAATTCTGACACGATTTTTAAATCAAGCCGGTTAGCCTTTTTAATATTTCGTTTGCAGTTATCTGAAAAATTATCCCACAGCTCATTGTAAGGTTTAAACAGATTTAGAATATAGTTTTTACCTTTAATAATCTTTAATGGTTTGGGTTCAGGCTGATGTGCGTTTAAACTAACCGATAAAATCCTGTTTTTTATTTTTTTGTAGAATTGGTTTGCTTCATTTACGGAGAGGCAGTTAGTTGAAAAAATTCCGAGTTGTTGTACAAATATTGGTTGCAGATAGAATTCAAATGGCCCTTTTACCAATTTAGGCAAAGGCATTACAGCAAAATAGTCATTGGCTACCAATGCCTCCCAGCCCGGAGAAACTATATCCAGATACCAGCTTTCGGCTGTTATTAAAGGATGGGAACTGTTTTTAATACAATTATCCCATTTAATTTTATCAATTTGATTATTGAACAATAATTGGATTTTCACATCTAAAAAAGTTTTTAGCCATGTAACCCGGATTATAATAATCCGTTGTCGGCAAAACTAAAATAACCATTTTGGGTTACAATCAGATGGTCGAGTACCGGAATTTCCATAATTTTTCCGGCTTCTTTAAGTTTCACAGTTATTTGTTTATCGGCGTCACTTGGTTCAATGTTCCCTGATGGATGGTTATGACAAAGAATAATAGAAGATGCATGGCTTTCCAAAGCTTTCTTCATTATTAACCTGACATCAATTACGGTACCGGTCATCCCACCTTTACTGATGTTAATGCGTGATTTTACTTTATTGGCACGGTTTAAAAGAATTATCCAGAACTCTTCATGGGGTAAATCGGCAATAACAGGAAAAAGCAGGTTGTAAACATCAGAACTTGATTTTATCACAGCCATTTCAAGTGTTTCCTGTAGTAGCCGCCTGCGCCCCAGTTCCAATGTTGCGACTATTGATATTGCTTTGGCCTCACCTACACCATGGTATCTGGCTTTTAGTTCATCAACAGTTGCCTTCCCAAGTTCATTTAAATTATTTTTATACCCTGCCAAAATTTTTCGTGCAAGTTCCAATGCCGACTCCCTTTTGCTCCCTGAGCCAATTATTATTGCCAGCAAATCAGTTTCTGAAAGGGACGAAATCCCTTTTTGCACCAGCTTCTCCCTTGGGCGGTCTTCAACGGTAAGTTCTTTAATCCCTATTTTGTAAATTTCGGCCATAAATGTTTTGGCCCCAATCTACTAAAAGAAATTTTTAAAGTAAATAGCCGGGTAAAATTAATTCTCAAAACTGGTTAACTAAACCCCGTACTTAATTTTTTGCCGGGTATTGAAATCTGCTCCTGTTACTATCCCTGGAATTTTTCATCATATGCGGGCCCTAATTTTATGGGTAAAAAAAATGTCTCCCCTTTCTGGAAGACATTGTAGTCCCTAGGGGAATCGAACCCCTGTTTCAAGAATGAAAATCTTGCGTCCTAACCCCTAGACGAAGGGACCAGGTGCAATATTAACCTAAACCATTAATGTGTTTGGCCAGGCTTGATTTAAGATTTGATGCCTTATTTTTGTGAATAATGCTTTTTTTAGCAAGCTTGTCAAGCATAGCAACCACTTTGGGATATAAATCGGTAGCTGCTCCTTTTTCAGTAGTATTACGCAATTTTTTTACAGCATTACGGGCTGTTTTGGCGTAATACTTATTATGTTCGTTACGTGTCTCAGTTTGTCTGATTCTCTTTTTTGCAGACTGATGATTTGCCATTTTTCTTAGTATAAAGTGTACCTAAATTTTTAATTTGTAGTCCCTAGGGGAATCGAACCCCTGTTTCAAGAATGAAAATCTTGCGTCCTAACCCCTAGACGAAGGGACCATAATACATAATGATGCAGAAACTTTTTTATTTTGCGGATGCAAAGATAGGGCAAATATTACATCATCCAAATATAAGGTTCAAAAAAAATGCAAAAAAAATTTGACTTTTTCTTAAAACTTAGTTTTGTCCAACTATTTGTCAATAAACTTTAAACCTAATAATTTATCCAAAAATTATATGTAGCCCATTGCTTTATTACAAAACTATCCAAACAATTAAAATTTGTAGATTAAATAAATTTTTATCACTACTGTCCGATAAATTTTTCGATAAGATGCTATAATGCCAACTAATTGCGGTGTGCCTACAGGACACTGAAAATTGGGGTCGATTCATCTTTACCGATATTCGGTACCTGACGGCACAGTACCGTTAGGGACTAAACATAGGTAAAACACTTAATTGAGAATTGAACTTTTGTCCCGTTGGGGACAAAACAACTTTTTATCGGATAGTAGTGAAATTTTATATTTTGCTCCCTGCCAATAAAAATTTCAATTGAAAAACAATGAGTTGTTTAGTTGTGCCCAAATTTAAAAACAGATTAGTATTAAACCATGGCTTTTTTTAGTGCCATTTATAATCGGTTTTTTTTAACGGGTCAATATTTTTAAATTCATTAAAATTCTTACCCTTGTTAACCTCCCACCAATAATAATATGCATCAGCAGTAATATTGTGCGATAAATTATCAGAAACCAAATTTAACTCATCCGAATTCCGGAGTGCCAATATTGGGTTCTGAGATGGGAATGACATTATTAAATATTCACTTTTAATTGAACCTGCTCTAATTGATTCAATGGTCCATAATACATATAATCCTAATTTGCAATCAGGTACGTATAAAGAAGAAACCGGATTATGCGGGAAATTTGTAATAATTTTGGTTTCATTCCTATACTGAAGTAATGCCTCAATATCATTATATGAAAATGCCGGTAGGTTTAAGGAATTATATTGATTCGATCTTAATAACCCAATAAATGTTTCAACCTCGGGGTTATTAGTTTGCTTAATGTCGTTTTTATCACAGCTTATTAAGTAAAAAAATAAAATAACCAGGTTTATGAATTTCAAAGTTTTCATTCTAAAATAATTTTAAGTTTAGGATGGCGTCTGATCGGGGGGAATCACATGATTAATTCATATAGGTGTTTGCGATTTTGTCAAATATGTTCGTTTCCAACAATTCCTTTTTATTACATATCCCTTTAATGATGCAAAAACTTCAATTAGTTGCGTAATAAACTTTTAAAAAAACACAGCAACTTTCGTTATTCAAATATGTAAATCCCTACCTGTAAATACTTTATTAAAGAACTTGTTTCTTATATTTTTCAATTTTTTGTAATAATTCATCTCCTTTTATTGGCTTTGTAATGTAGTCATCGAAAGTTTCTTTATACTTTTCCTTTTCAATTTCAAGGGCAAAGGCGGTTTGGGCAATTATTGTCAGGTTGGGACGAAACTCTTTAATAATTTTTGCAGCAACATGTCCATCCATAACCGGCATTTTAATATCCATGAATACAAGGTTGATATCCGGGTTATTCCTGCAAATTTCAACCGCTTCTTCGCCTGTTTTGGCAATTATTAAATTATCGCAATAATCCATAAGAATATGTGAAAGATATAAAGATGAAATATCATCATCCTCAACCACTAAGATTAAATTTATTTTCTTATTATTATCCACCTCAATTTTTATCTCCTCCTTTTTGGGCTTTACGCTCTTTTTACTGTGATTATCGGGAATTGTGAAGTAAAAATTTGTTCCTTTCCCAACTTTTGATTCAACCCAAATTTTACCGCCAAGCATTTCAATATAAGCCTTTGCTATTGAAAGGCCAAGCCCCGAACCCTCATAGCCGTTGGTTATAGTTGGATCTGCCTGTACAAAACGTTCGAATACCATAGTTTGCTTATCGGGGGAAATTCCAATCCCTGAGTCTTTAACAAAAAATTCAAGCTGGCTGTTTTTTATCCCGTAACCAAATTCAATTTTTCCAATATTTGTGAATTTAATTGCATTTCGTATAAGATTTGTAAATACCGCATAAACCTTTTCAGTGTCGGTATTTATTATTGTGCTATTTGTAACCGGGCGCCCCACCACTAAATGAATACCTTTTTCTTTGGCGCTTGGTTCAAAAAAATTATAAAGAAAATCAAGCTGCTCATCAATATCTGTTTCTGTAAGAGTTATTTCCATTTGTCCCGATTCAAGTTTGGAAATATTAATAAGGTCGTTGATTATATTCAACATTCTCTCCCCACTTTGCTGAATAATTTTAATATAACGCTGTTGTTTTTCACCTGTAAGGTTCGGGGTTTTTAACAAATCGGCAAAACCCAGAATACCATTCATAGGCGTCCTTATTTCATGGCTCATATTTGCAAGAAATGCAGATTTAAGCCTTTCAGACTCTTCGGCACGGTCCTTTGCTTTTACCAATTCTTCTTCCGCTTTTATCCTGCTTGTAATATCTTCATGCATTATTACAATATGTTCGAGCTTATTATTGGAAACAAAAATTGGAAATATTACAGAGCCAATACAAATTGGATTATCGGGAAAATCAGGGTTTAAAAGATGGGCGTTGTACCAAATTGGAGGGGTTGTAACCATTTCACCTTTTAAAACCCTTTGTAAATGATTTTCGAGACCACCCAGTGTTACAACCTGATCAGACAGGATGCTCCAGCTTTTATCGGGGATAGCCTTAAACAGATTAATAAAGGCCTGGTTTTCGGCTATATGATATCCTCCGGAATCCAAAATTTGAATACTGTAGGGATTGTATTTAATTATCCTGTCGAGAATATCGGCTTGTTTTCTTTTTTCAATATCAGACAGGTACTTGTCGTGGATATCCTGGGTTCTGCCGATTATTTCAGTAACCCTGCCAAGTTTGTCCCTTTTAAATGGGGCCAGTATTGATGTAAAATAACGTTCATTAAAAATAAATCCTTTATAACTTACAATTTCTCCCGAAAAGGCTTTCTCATAATTTGTTTTAAGCTCAGAAAATAACTGATTACCAATTATATCCTTAATTCTTTTTCCCTTAATTTGTTTTGTTGTAATATTATATCGCTGGGCCAGTTTTCCTTCATTATATGTAATTACATATTCATTATCGGCATTTTTCTTACATTTAAAAACCTGTGTTTCCTCCAAATTTAGTATCACCTTCAACATTTTGGCCGAAATACATTTAGTTTTCCTGATTTTTTTTTCAAGAAAATCTATGCGTTGCTGAAGTTCATGATTTTCATTTTTTGAATCCATCATTCTGCTATTTTTGATTACTAAATACCTAATGAAATTTCTTCCATTAAATCAGAAATTTTTGGATTTTGTCCATGTAATAATCCTGGTTGTCATAAATTTCCAGATAATCTGATTTAAGCGAAAGACATGAGATCCCCAAATTGTTTAACAAATCACTAATTTTTTGGGTTTTATGTTCCATTGATGGGCAGTTAATATATGAATAAGTGATAACCGCATCAACCTTAAACTCTTTAACCTTGCTTACAATGCGTTCAATATCAAAATCTTCCAAACATGAAAAGGCCGTTTTATCTATAGTTTCCATAATATATTGTACAGCATTACCTGCTACTCCATCGGCTTCTTTAATTTTTTCCAACAAATAGTTAATTTTATAATTTACGTTAGTTATCCCCATGTCAATATCCTCGCAAACAACTATTGCGTTATTATTTTCAATTAACCGGTAAATTTCAGCAAATGGAGGCATAATCCGTGGCCCTATTAACATCACCCTTTTTTTTGTCCCATCGCCATTGTAACCAATTTTATTGTTAATATTCTCTATTAACTCATCTTTTAGTTCATTAAGGGCAGATAACAATTTATAAGGCTCTTGGACCAAAAAAAGTTGCTGAGCCCATAAAAAGTTGCTCCCGTTTATTGGCGGATTGGGCCCCTTTCTAAGGGTCATTATTGATTTATAAACTTCCCTTATTTCGGAATACAATTTAGCGTATTCAATAAATTTTGATTTATTTAACCCATTCCCTTCTGAAATTTTATTAACCCACTCCCAAAGGCCTTTGATACCAATATTTAATTCTCCTTTATGTGTGAACTTAGTTTCAATACAATAAACATCAAAATCTTCCGATATTTCATTAATTATCGCCGCTGTTTTTTTAATATTCGGGCAAATATCCGAAGCAATTATTCTATCGGCCAGGTTGAAAAAAACACACATCCCGGAATTTAAAAACCCTACCATTGACCTTGTAACCGGGCACATTCCATTTGTATAATCATCGCCAAATTTTTCAACTTCACCTCCTCCCATACAAACACTAACCGGAATATGATTATCAATACCATAAATAAGTTCGGGGGGGATTGAGTTACACAGCATTGCGACAACATGGTTCCCTTGGTTCCTGAATGTATATAGGTCTTTGACCCTTTGCCCATGCATATCATTCATCATGGAGTCAAACAGGTTCATAGCCTTGGGCCTGTTTTTTCCGGTTTTAATTTCGTTTACAAAGCGTAATAGTTTTTGTTTCAGTTGATTGTTAATTATCATCTGTTCGTTTCGGGGCAAAAACCTTGCTTTATTTTTATTATATGCTACTTCGGTAATTATATCTGATTTTTCGAAATTCTTCATGGTCAAGCGTATATCAAAAGGTGTGAAATTTTAAAACTTCTATTTCAATTTTCGCCGCCCAACTGGTGGCATTTCATTTTGGTCGATAACAACATCAATAACAACCGGTTTTTTTGAAGCAATTGCTTCGGATAAAACCGTGGTTAATTCACCTGGTTTTTCAACCCGGT
Organism: Marinilabiliaceae bacterium; assembly: GCA_037439945.1. GTDB lineage: Bacteria > Bacteroidota > Bacteroidia > Bacteroidales > Marinilabiliaceae > CALEUX01. Next base: position 74,221 of record JBBIVA010000002.1, on the reverse strand, counting down.
ATCCTTTAATATTAAACACTTCGGCAAACTTCATAAAGTTTACTTCATTAAGCTTAACCCCAATTGTTCTGTTAAACATTTTTTTTAATGATAATTCAGGCAGGCTGTACTTTGAGTCATTAAGAATTATCCAAATAACCGGAATGTTAAATTGTTCAGCCGTGGCTATTTCATTCCCGAACATTAAAAATGACCCATCACCACATATACATACAACCGGTTGACCGGGTTTGGCCATTTGTACCCCAATAGCCGAACATATTGAAGCTCCCATTGAACCAAGGCCTAAGGTTGGATAAAACCCTCCGCCGGGATAAACCGACAGGTAATGCATTGCCCAAGCCCAATGAGCACCCGAGTCAGCCAAGAAAATGGTATTGTCCGGGGTGTTTTCCCTTATTTCTTTCATTAATCTTTGAGGTTTAATTGGAATGCTGAGATCTTCCATTAACTGTGGATTTATATACTTTCCACTTACTTTTTCACCTTCAATAAACCTGCTATTGTCAGGCTTTGGCAATGACCCCCTGACATCAACTTGTTGGTTTAATAAAGTAAAAACATTTTTTGCGTCACCTGTTATTCCTAAATTTACGGAATAATTTTTACCAATTTCACGGTAATCAATATCAATTTGAATTATTTTTTTGTTGCGAATAATTCGGTCGTCCCAGTTAAAAGTTGAAAATTCGCCAAAAGTAGTACCAACAGCAATTAATAAATCAGCTGTATCGAAAACATAATCCGAAGCCGTTGGATGGCCACAAATACCCAAAACCCCTACACATAAAGGATGGTTAGTTGGAATAGCCCCCTTGCCCTGTATGGTTGTTGCCACCGGAATCCTTAATTTTTCGGCAATCTCAATAATCTTTTGGTTTGCGCCTGAAAGAACACCTCCCCATCCAATAAGAAAAACAGGTTTATTAGATTCTTCAATCATTTCTATGGCTTGTTTAATTTTAACCATATCAACAGGTTCCGTTTCGGCACCCGGTTTTTTTCTTAAATCAGAAGGCCTGTATTCAATTTCGGCAATTTGAGTATCAAATGGAATACTAATATGTACCGGGCCTTTTCTTCCTGAAGTTGCAATTTTGATTGCATTTTTAATTGTATCGGCAAAATTTGAACTGTTTTCAATTGCAAAACTCTCCTTTGCAATACTTTTAAACAACTCAACAGAATTTATAGATTGACCGTACCCCGTTGATTCCTGAAAAGCCCCTTTGCCAAATTCAAATGTGGAGACCTGACCGGTAATAACCAATAATGGAATTGAGTTCATATAGGCTGTAGCAACACCTGTTGCCAGATTTGTTGAGCCACCACCGGTTGTGCCGCAACAAACCCCAATTTTGCCGCTTCCCTGTGCATACCCAAAAGCCATAAGCGCTGCACCGCTTTCATGTTTTGCCGATATAAATTCAATTTTGTCATAGTCGAGAATGGCATCAATAAAAGGAGAAATAGCTTTACCGGTAACACCAAAAATATACCTTACATTTTCCTGAACCAGTTGCTCAACAATAATATTTGCTGCCCGTTTTTTCACCATTGTAATTTTTTAGTTAATAAATTGACCATGTACATCTTACAACTCAATTTTTATAATCTTCTATTCCTTTGAAATAATTTGTTTTTTAGAAAGAAATTTTATCCCTCATGTCAATTGGTCCCAATAAATTTACGTAAAAATTTATACTGTTAATAAATGTTAAGGTTTCGGGCTTTGGACTGGGATATTTTTTAACGAAAAAGATATAACTACTCTGGTAATTAGGCTTCTAAGTTATCGGGTTTTAAACAAATAGTACCGATTGATGATAAATATCACCGCAACTCAGGCCCTTCCAAAATTATTCCACCACATTTTTCAATGGGCAAATTGCAATTTTGTTTCTTTAACCGGTAAACTTTCTGAAAAATAAGGGAAGGTTTGTTTTAATAACAAGTTTTTACGTATGAAATAAATCAACTGAATATGGGCCCTTTACATAATCAGGATGAAAAAGTAATCGTCCTAAACCTTTTTTAAAAAATTGTACAAAGAATAAGGGGTTAAACCACAGTGCTTATTACCTTTGTGTTATTTTGGGCCATTAAAAAACAGAAATAGCCCCATAAGAAAATAAATTCAACCTTCTTAAACAAATTTCTTATTCTACTCTTTATTGCTTTTAATAATCAGGTTATTATTAATATACCATTTAAAACTATATTAAATGCAAGCATTATTAGATCCTGTAGTTTTGTTTTTTCTTTTGGGCGCTTTGGCAGGAGTTGTTAAATCAGGCCTTCGGATTCCAAAATCTGTTTACAATACACTTAGCATTTACCTATTGCTATCAATAGGAATTAAAGGTGGTATTGAACTTTTCGATAACAGTCTTGAAAATATTGCCTTTCCGGCACTTGGGACAATAATACTTGGTGCTGTAATTACTTTTGTTGCATTTATTGTACTGCTTAAAAAATTTGATAAACCCAATGCCATTGCTATAGCTACACATTATGGATCGGTAAGCGCTGTAACATTCGCAGTTGTGTTAAGCTATTTGGACGACAGGCAGGTGCATTACGATGAGTATGTTACAGTTTTGTTGGTTTTGCTTGAAATACCGGCAATAGCTGTGGGTATATTCATGGCAAAATGGAATTTTAGAAGTAAAAGTTTTAACATAAAGGCCGTCCTGCACGAGATATTCCTGGGAAAAACAATTATCCTACTGATTGGTGGGTTAATTATTGGTTTAGTAACCGCCAATACCGGAAATAAGCAGCTACATTCATTTTTCTTTGATTTATTCAAAGGTTTCCTGGCTATTTTTATGTTGGAAATGGGAATATTGGCTTCACAACGTTTTTCGGATCTAAAAAAAGCTGGTATTTTTCTATTTTTCTTTGGAATTGTTATGCCAATAATATCAGCCGTACTTGGAATTGCAGTTGGTATGTTAACTGGCCTTTCGGTTGGGGGTACAGTTGTTTTGGCAACTATGGCAGCCAGTGCTTCATATATTGCTGCACCCGCGGCAATGAAAATTGCCATTCCGGAAGCAAATGCAACATTTTATTTATCGGCATCCCTCGGAATAACTTTTCCCTTTAATGTAGTTTTTGGAATTCCGCTATATTATCATTTATCAATTTGGTTATTTGATGTTTTTGGTTTAACCTGATACATAAATGATACTTTGACATGATGAAATTAACATCCCTCCAAATAAATCGGGGATTAAATTCTTTGGAAAATAAAAAAAAATTGTTCCTTTGCAGTAATTAAAAAGTGGAGGGATTTGGCCGATTGCAACCACTCAAAAAAAATGCTAAAACGCATCTTTTTGACTTATCATCTGCTATCCCTTTTAATTTGTTAATCATTTATTTACATCATTACTTAATAGTAATGGACATAAAAATTTTCTATTATGGGATATTTATTTACATCGGAGTCCGTATCGGAAGGACATCCGGATAAAGTTGCCGACCAGATTTCAGACGCACTACTTGACGAGTTTTTAAAATTAGACCCAAACTCAAGGGTTGCATGCGAAACATTGGTGACCACAGGCCTTGTGGTACTTAGCGGTGAAGTAAAAACTTCAGGATATGTACCTGTACAAAACATTGCCCGCAGGGTTATTGAACGTATTGGTTATACCAAAGCCGAATATATGTTTGATTCAGGTTCGTGTGGTGTTATTTCATCAATTCATGAACAATCTGAAGACATTAACAGGGGGGTTGACCGTGAAAGTGAAGAAACACAGGGCGCCGGCGATCAGGGGATGATGTTTGGTTACGCCTGCCGCGACACAGAAGAGTACATGCCTCTGGCCCTTCATTTATCACATTTGTTGCTTCTTGAACTTGCAAGTATCAGGCGTGAAGGAAAAGAAATGAAATATCTCCGTCCTGACTCAAAATCGCAGGTTACACTTGAATACAATGACGACAACACTCCGAACAGAGTTCATACAATTGTGGTTTCAACACAACACGACCCCTTTGGTGATGACATTACAATGCAGCAAACCATTAAAAAGGATGTTCAAAACATATTAATCCCAAGGGTTAAAAAGAAATTGAATTCGTCTGTGCCAGGTCTTTTTGATAACTACATTCTACATGTTAACCCCACAGGAAAATTTGTAATAGGGGGCCCGCATGGTGATACAGGTTTAACCGGTAGGAAAATTATTGTTGACACTTATGGCGGTAAAGGCGCCCATGGTGGTGGGGCTTTTTCGGGTAAAGACAGTTCAAAAGTTGACCGTTCGGCCGCTTATGCAGCCAGGCATATTGCCAAAAATATGGTTGCTGCCGGACTTGCCGACGAAGCTTTGGTACAGGTGGCTTATGCAATTGGCGTTGCAGAGCCTGTAGGTTTATACATTAACACCTATGGCAGTTCAAAAGTTAAGTTAAGTGACGGGGAAATTGCCTTACGGATTCAAAAACTATTTGACTTAAGGCCGGGACTTATTATAAAACGATTGGGCTTGAAAAATCCAATCTTTGAACCAACAGCAGCTTATGGCCATATGGGTAGAAAACCTTATAAACAAATGGTTAAGGTTGCTGAAAATGGTATTGAAACCGAAAAAGAAGTAGAATTCTTTACCTGGGAAAAATTAGATTATGTTGATGCCATAAAAAATGATTTCGGTATTTAGGATGATTTGCCCATAACTAAAAAACCAGTCCCTGATCCATGCTCTGGTTTTAGTTTCAGATATTTATTTTATTAATATGCCAATTGTTTTAATTAATAATAGTTGGCATATTTATTTTTAAACCCAAATTAAACAAAATAAAGAAATGCTGATTACAATGACAAATCACGGCTTATTTTTGATAAAAAGTTGTTTTCCTTTGGCTTTTGATTACCGGTTTGAGCAAAAAATGTTTTATTTTACGCTTTAATTATAAATATCAAAAACCCTGGGGGTTTTTCAATATTTATTGCATACCGAAAACCATTATAATAAAATAAATGAAGAACCTGGTTCTTACTGTTGATTATGAACTATTTTTTGGAACCGACCCCGGTACCGTTGAAAACTGTATGATACGTCCTACCCGCCGGCTTGCGTCGGTTTTAAAGGAGTTTGGTTGTAAAATGACCATTTTCTGGGATATTATGCATTTTTACAGATTAAAGGAGCTTGAAAACGATGTGCCTGATTTACGGTTTGACCGTGAAATAATAGAAAAACAAATCAGGTGGCTTGTTAGCGAGGGTCATGATATTCAACTACAAATATATCCGCACTGGCTTGATGCTTCATGGAAAAACAACAGGTGGTATTTTTCATATAACAGATTTTCGCTCCACAGGCTTTGGAGCGAAAATGAACCGGAGAATGTACAGACAATATTGGGATGCGTGACAAAAGCCAAAAATCTTTTGGAACAGATTTGCCAAATGGAAGACCCAAACTATAAAGTAAGGGCTTTCAGAGCCGGAGGCTACCGGGTACAGCCATTTGAACAACTTGCCCACGCCCTTAATTTCAATAATATACTTGTTGATTCTTCTGCAGCATATGGTATGAAAAGCCGTTCCCCGATCTCCCCTTTTGACTTTTACCGGTTGCCAACTTATCTCCATTTCAGATTTGACAAGTCACTGGAACGTCCAAATACCGAAGGTCAATTTTGGGAGTTCCCTAAAGAAACAATAAAAGTACCTTTTCATATCAGGTTATTTTTTTACATTTTACGAAATTTCTTTTTTACAGGTAAGGGGCGTTATGGTGATGGTAAAAGACTGAGTTTTACAAAAAAAGAACAAACCGGGCACATGTGGTCCAAAATTGGTTCCCGTTATTATTTATTAACCCCTGAGGAAAAAGACCCTATACGCTGGAAATATTTGAGCTCAAAGGCCCGCAACAACGGGATGGTTGTTTTGCATGCCAAAAACATGAGTCCGTTTACAATTCAAATGCTGCAACAAACCTTGCAAAAAGGAGATATCAGGTTTATTCCTCTAATTGACAGAATTAAGGAAGTTAAGGTTTATGATGACCTTTAAAAATAAATTTTAATTCTTACTGACACTTTTTTTAATGAACATCAATTCAATTCAGATGGTTGATTTGCAATGGCAATACAAACGTTTTAAACCTGAAATTAACCGGGCTGTTTTGAGTGTTATTGAAAAAGGTAATTACATAAATGGGCCTGAAGTAAATATTTTTGCACAAGAATTATCCGATTACCTTGGTGTAGGCTATGTAGTTCCTTGCGCCAACGGGACCGATGCCATTCAACTGGCATTAATGGCCCTTAACCTGAAACCGGGAGATGAAGTTATAACAACATGTTTTTCCTTTTTTGCTTCAGCTGAAGCAATTGCATTGCTTGGCTTGGTTCCGGTTTTTGCCGATGTTGATTTGCTTACATATAACATAGATCCTTCAGCAATTGAGCCGTTAATAACATCAAAAACAAAATGTATTTTGCCTGTCCACCTTTTTGGCCAGGCCTCAAATATGGCTGAGATAATTGATCTTGCAGAGAAATACAACCTTTATGTTGTTGAAGATGTAGCACAATCGCTTGGTGGCAGTTTTTGCATTAATGGTAAAACGCTAAAACTGGGTACAATAGGCAATATTGGCTGTACTTCTTTTTTCCCGACCAAAAACTTAGGTTGTTTTGGCGATGGAGGCGCACTGTTTACAAATGACCAAACACTGGCACAACGTTTAAAAATGTTTGCATCCCATGGCTCTGTTAAACAATATCATCACGATTTAATTGGAATTAATTCCCGTTTGGATACCATACAGGCGGCGGTTTTAAGGGTTAAATTAAAATATCTTGACCAACTAATTACTTTAAGACAGCGAATTGCCAACTATTATAGCAATAAACTGAAGAAAATAAATGAAATTATAACCCCGGGTTGGCAGATGGGGGCAAATCATACATATAACCAGTTTACTATAAGGGTGTTAAACAACAAAAGAGATTCGCTTCAAAATTACCTTAGGGAAAAGGGAATTAAATCCCGTATTTATTATCCTGTTCCACTTAATAAACAAAAGGCAATAGAAAATATTTTTAAAGAAAATTCACAATGTCCCAGGGCAGATACTTTATGCCGCGAGGCGCTTTCGTTGCCAATTTACCCTGGCTTGAAAAAACAGGAAGTCGAATTTATTACAGATACAATAAAAACTTATTTTACTAAATAAATGATATGGTACAGGATGCAACCATGATTCATAAAACAGCCGTAATTGATGATGGCTGTGAAATTGGGGAGGGAAGCCGGATTTGGCATTTTTGTCACCTTATTGCCGGATGTAAAATTGGAAAAAATTGCAGCCTGGGGCAAAACGTTATGATTGCCAAAGGGGTAATTCTTGGTAACAACGTTAAGGTCCAGAACAATGTTTCTATTTATGAAGGGGTAATTTGTGCCGATGATGTTTTTATTGGCCCCTCTGCCGTATTTACAAATGTTGTAAACCCCAGGAGCGCAATAGTAAGAAAAAATCAGATAAAAAAAACCATTATAAGCAAAGGCGTTTCCATTGGGGCCAATGCCACTATACTGTGTGGAATTGAAATAGGAAATTTTGCATTTATTGGTGCCGGGGCAGTTGTTACCCGAAACGTTAAGCCTTACGCTTTGGTTATTGGAAATCCGGCTTACCAGGTGGGTTGGATGAGTGAGTTCGGTTACCGTCTGCAGTTTAAACCTGACGGGCTCGCTACCTGCCCTGAAAGTGGTGATATATACCTTTTTAGCAAGGGTGATGTAATAAAAATTGCAAATGACAAATGAATAGAAAAATCAGGTTTGCAATAGTTGGCCTGGGCCATATTGGTAAACGGCATGCTTCTGAAATATTTGCAAATAAAGATGCAGAACTGGTAGCTGTTTGCGATATACTCACACCTGAAGAATTAAATTGGAAAAATACTCAAATTCCATTTTACTTTAGCCTTAAAGAAATGTTAAATGCCGATGTAAATTTCGACGTGGTAAACATTTGTACTCCCAACGGCTTACATGCTCAGCAGGCAATTGAGTCTCTAAATTTTAAAAAGCATGTAGTTGTTGAGAAACCATTATCACTGCACAAGTCTGATGCCGAAAGTATTATTTTTAAAGCCCTTCAGGTTTCGCGCTCTGTATTCACGGTTAAACAAAACCGGTATTCCCCACCAATAAAATGGTTAAAGGATTTGATGCTGGATAAAAAGCTTGGAAAAATATTTTTTGTGCAGATGAATTGCTTCTGGAATCGTGATGACAGATATTATAAAACAGGAAGCTGGCACGGAACTGCCAAACTTGATGGCGGCGTTTTATTTACCCAGTTTTCACATTTTATAGATATTTTGTACTGGTTGTTTGGCGATATTTGTAATTTCAAAGGAAATTTCAGAAATTTCAACCATAACCACTCAACCGAATTTGAAGATACAGGCAGTATTACCTTTGATTTTATAAATGGAGGAATGGGTTGTTTAAATTACAGCACCTCTGTATGGGACAAAAACCTTGAAAGCAGTATTACTATAATTGCCGAAAATGGGAGTGTTAAAATTTCAGGGCAATATATGGATAAGGTTGAAAACTGTCATATTTCAAATTATGAAATGCCTGTTCTTGACAAAGTTAATCCACCAAACAATTATGGTGGCTATACCGGTTCAGCTTCAAACCATGCATCGGTTATTAACAACGTTGTAAAAACATTAAATGGAGAAACCGAAATTGCAACAAACGCACTTGAAGGTATGAAAGTGGTTGAGATAATTGAAAGTATATATGCCTTACGTGGGCCCGGTAACAAAATTGTATAATTTAAAAACTATAACCCTAATACAAGAAATTCATGTTTCAGGAACTAATAGATAAAAAAAACAGCCTGTCGGTTATTGGTTTAGGTTATGTTGGCCTGCCCATTGCACTGGAATTTGCCAGAAAAATGAAAGTGGTGGGCTTTGATATCCGACAGGACCGTGTTGAATTAATGAGAAAAAACATTGACCCCAGCAAAGAACTTGAGCCATCAGATTTTACAGGTTGTGATATTTTATTTACAAGTAATCCGGAAGATTTGCGCAAAGCCACATTTCATATTGTGGCAGTACCCACCCCCATAAATAAGCACAATTTACCCGACCTTGGACCGCTGTTAAACGCCAGCCATACTGTTGGTAAAATATTAAAAAAGGGGGACTACGTTGTTTTTGAATCAACCGTTTATCCTGGTTGTACTGAAGATGATTGTGTACCAATTCTTGAAAAGGAGTCAGGTCTGAAATTTAATGTTGATTTTAAGGTTGGATATTCACCGGAACGTATTAATCCAGGGGATAAGGAACATACGCTTACAAAAATCCTCAAGATTGTTTCAGGTAGTGACAATGAAGCATTAAAAGTAATATCAAGCGTTTATGAATCAATAATTAAGGCCGGTATTTATAAAGCGAGTTCAATTAAAGTGGCCGAAGCAGCCAAAATTATAGAAAATACACAACGTGATGTAAACATTGCTCTTATGAATGAGTTGTCGTTAATATTTAACCGTTTGAACATAAATACCTTTGAAGTTTTGGAAGCCGCCGGAACCAAGTGGAATTTTTTAAGGTTCTTTCCGGGTCTGGTTGGTGGACATTGCATTGGTGTTGACCCTTACTATCTAACATATAAAGCCACTGAACTTGGGTATCACTCAAAAATTATTACCGGTGGAAGAGTTATAAACGATGGCATGGCGCCATACATTGCCCGTCAGGTGGTTAAAAAATTGATTTCCAGAAATCATAAAATAAACGGATCCAGAATATTGGTGATGGGAGCAACTTTTAAAGAAAATGTTAGTGATATCCGTAACTCAAAAGTTGCTGATTTGGTTAACGAATTAAAATCATTTAGTATTAATGTTGAAGTAGTTGATCCATATGCATCTTCCAACGAATTGTTGCATGAATACGGATATGGCCTGGTGGAAAAGCCAAAAGGTAAATATGAGGCCGTAATTGTTGCCGTAAACCATGCACCTTTTTTACAATTGGATGAAAAATATTTCAGAAGCATTACTCTTGACAGCAGTCTTTTTGTTGATGTTAAAGGCGTGTTTAGAGGAAAAATAAACAATTTGGATTACTGGAGCCTTTAGTGATGAAAAAAACTAATATATTACAATTGAATAATCTAAGAAAACAGATTGTTAGAAATTAATCATTTATATAAGAATTTACATAAACCCGGATTCCCATCCCAACAGTTATAAAAACCTTTTTTAAAAGGAACTGTGATCCCATTATTTCGATTAAATTCATTAGTTTAAATTTTAAATATTTCCAAATGTTTGAAAAGGAGACCTATATTAACCGGCGAAACCGGTTGCAATCATTGGTAAAAAGCGGAATTATTCTAATACCCGGAAACAACGATTCACCAATGAATTATCCGGCCAATACTTTTCATTTCAGGCAGGACAGTACCTTTTTATACTTCTTCGGGATTGACCATCAAGGACTTGCAGGGGTTATTGATGTTGATAATAACCGTCATATATTATTTGGCAATGATTATTCCCTTGACGACATTATTTGGATGGGGCATCAACCGTCTCTTTCATCAAAAGCAGAAAAAATTGGGGTTCCCGAAGTTTTGCCATTTAACAAACTCTACAGTATTGTTGGAGATGCCATAAGCCAGGGGCGCACAATTCATTTTACCGCCCCATACAGGGGTGAAAAGGTTTTGTTGCTTAGCGATTTGCTTGGGCTTAACCCAAAAAACATACATCAATATGTATCGAAGGAACTGACCCTGGCCTGCATAGAACTTAGAAGTATTAAGGAACCAGTTGAAGTGGAAGAGATGGAACGCCAAATGAAAATAGCGTACAATATGCACACAACAGCGATGCGAATGGCACATCCAGGAGTTATTGAACAGGAAATAGCCGGCGCCATTGAAGGGATATCCCTTGCCGGAGGAGGCATGGTTTCGTTTCCTGTAATTTGTACAGTAAGAGGTGAAACTTTACACAACCATTATCATGGCAATAAACTGAAAAAAGGTGATCTTCTTTTGGTTGATGCAGGGTCTGAATCGCCATTGCATTATGCCACAGACCATACACGCACCATACCTGTTAGCGGTACTTTTTCACCACAACAAAAAGATATATACCAGGTAGTACTCAATGCTAATAATGCTGCCCGCGAGGGAACCAAGCCGGGAGTTTTTTACCGTGATGTGCATTTGTTGGCATCCTTAACCATTGCCGATGGTCTTAAAGAGCTTGGGCTTATGAAGGGTGATACCGAATCTGCCGTTAAGGAAGGGGCTCATGCCCTCTTTTTTCCTCATGGTTTGGGGCATATGTTGGGATTGGATGTTCATGATATGGAGGATTACAATGATACTTTGGTGGGATATGACCATGAAATTTGTCGTTCAACCCAGTTTGGGTTACGCTCGCTTAGATTGGGACGGAGATTAAAATCCGGATTTGTGGTTACAAATGAACCGGGTATCTATTTTATTCCGGCTTTAATTGACAACTGGAAAAACGAGAAAAAATTCGAAAGCTTTATTAACTACAATGAAGTTGAAAAATTCCGAAACTTTGGTGGAATAAGGCTTGAAGATGATATTCTTATTACAGATAAAGGATCCCGGATACTTGGTAACCGGATTCCGATAACTATTGATGATGTTGAAGCCATTGTAAAAGAAAACCTTTAATGGTCAGGCTTTTTATCCCAGTTTTATTAAATTAACAAACCAGGCTTTAGCTTAAATAATAATACTTAAGTCCGTTAGGTTTTCGGGTTTTTAATCTGTTTAGAGAGATTAAGTCAAATCAGTTTTTAAAAAAAACTGTGAAACAAAAAAACTAAGTTATAGTTAAAACTGACATTGTCAGTATTCATAAAACCAATTGGTTGTATTTCAATTTATAACCCAAATATTTTAACCATGAAAACAATCCGGCCCTATTTTAAAAATTACTTGCTGATGAAAAAATTAATGCCTGCATTTTTTTTATTGCTTGCACTATTTCCTTTAAAAGCCCAAAACCTTCCTTTCAGGTTGGAAGAACTTACCTCTCCGGATTTTATTAAGGCAGTGGAAAAAAGTTCATCCACAGTAATTATTCCTGTAGGTGTATTTGAAAAACATGGCGCACATATGCCTTTGGGAACAGACCTTTACATAGCTCGCGAAATAGCATTAAGAGCAGCTGAGAAAGAATATACTGTTGTGTTTCCGTGGTACTATTTCAGCCAAATAAACGAAGCAAAGCATCAACCCGGAACAATTGCATATTCACATGAACTTATTTGGAAAGCTTTGCAGGAAACTGTTGACGAGTTAAGCAGAAATGGTTTTAAGAAAATTGTAATTGTAAACGGGCATGGTGGCAATAATGCTTTTCTTGAATATTTTGGAATTTCCCAACTTGCCGAAAAAAAAGATTATGTTCTTTACTGGTTTCGTCAATCATACAGCAATGAATTAATCAAAAAAGTTGAGGAACTTACACAACCTGATCCAGATGGAGGCCATGCAGGTAATACAGAAGCATCAATGATTATGGCTATTGAACCAACCCTGATGCATAAAAACAGGGTTATGGAACAAACAGGGACCGATCAGGCAAGATTGAACCATTTAAAAAACTTATACACCGGAATTTGGTGGTATGCCAAATTTCCTAACCATTATTCTGGGGATGCATCACGGGCAAATCCACAAGCAGGAGAACTACTTATTAATTATACTGTAAACCAATTGGTTGAAGCCATAAAAGCAGTAAAAAACGATAAAATAGTTCCTGCATTGCAGAACCAGTTCTATAATGAATCAACAAATCCGCTCAAAACAAAACAATAGCGCAAATAATAATTTTTTAGAATCAACCACTTTGATACAACTATAAAACATTTGTTAATAAATAGGTTATCCATTATAAGTATTTTGATAAAAAACTCCCCTTATTCTTAAATTCAAAATAAAGCAAATAGTTTTATCCTAAAACGGAAGTTATGTTTTTAACGGACTAATACCCTTTATAAATTTATTCCGGTATTAAAACCATTTATTGCCGGTAATTCTTGATTATAAATAGTTCCCCGTATCAAGTTTGCCATAGTAAATTTTTGTTAATCAAAGCAAGGCAGTTTATCTGTAAAACCTGAAATTAACTATCTGCCTCTAATCACAAATTTGAGTTAATTCTTATTTTAATGGTTTATCTTTGCCTTAATCAACATTAAATTATACCGGTAATTTATGGAATTTAACATCTTAAAAGATATCCTGGTAATTTTTGCATTATCAACCCTGGTTAATTACATATTTACCCGGTTTAAAATTCCAACAATAATAGGTTACCTGTTAACAGGGGTATTAGCAGGGCCTCATTTAGCCGGAATTGTGGTGTCGGGCACCAACATAGAAACATTGGCAGAAATTGGGGTTGTTTTATTGTTATTTACAATTGGCCTTGAGTTTTCTTTAAAACATTTAATTAAAATCCGTCGCATTGTATTTTTTGGTGGTTTATTGCAGGTTTCCATAACAACCCTGGTAATTACTTTTTTAGCCAAAAGCTATGGCCTGGAAATATCAGCAGCCTTTTTTATTGGGTTTTTAACTGCCCTAAGCAGTACTGCTGTGGTTTTAAAGGTTCTGCAAGACCGCTCTGAACTAACATCAAATTTTGGCCGAACTATTTTGGGAATACTTATTTTCCAGGATTTACTTTTGGTGCCACTTTTATTATTTACCCCGTTAATGGCAGGAGAAGTAAATAATTTAGGAACCGGTTTTATATTACTTGGAGTAAAATCTGCTCTCATTATTATATTGGTTTTTGTGGGCCATAAATGGGTAATGCCTTTAATTCTAAGGGCCATTGCAATGACTAAAAATCAGGAACTGTTTTTTATGAGTATCCTGTTAATTTGTTTGTCAGTTGCTTTTCTTACCCATGAATTGGGAATGTCGCTGGCTTTTGGTGCATTCCTTGCAGGTCTTATGATTTCAGAGTCGGAATATAGTCATAATGCATTTGGACATATCATACCATTTAAGGATACTTTTTCAGCCTTCTTTTTTGTATCAATAGGGATGCTCCTTGATATAAGTTTTGTTCTGGATAATCTTGGAATTGTATTAGTTACTGTAGCATTTGTAATTGGATTAAAAATGATTGTGGCCGGATTAACAGGGTTTGTTCTTGGACATACATTCAGAGGCCAGGTTTTAGTTGGTTTTGCACTTGCCCAAGTCGGCGAATTCTCATTTATTCTGGCTAAAATGGGACAAAATTTTGACATTCTTTCCCCCTATTATTACCAGTTATTTTTGGCCGTTGCAATAATGAGTATGTCGGTAACACCATTTATGATAATGGTAGCAAAACCTTTATCCAATACTTTCCTGAAGCTTTCAATACCCAAATTTCTTGTCGATGGTCTTTTTCCACTTAAACATATTGATGTTCCTGAAATGAAAAACCATCTTGTATTGATTGGTAAAGACTCCAGGGCTTCAAACCTCTCGGCCATGGCTATGCACATTAACCTGCCATGCATTTCTATAGCTTTTGACCCGGCAGATGTTAAACGCCGGCAGGAAAAAGGTGAAGCAATTATTTATGGTGATGCCATAAATGAACCAATACTAAAAAAGGCACATGTTGATACCGCTGAAATTGTTGTAGTTTCAATAGGAGATTTAATGGCATCAATGGCCGTAGTTGAAAAGATAAGACATTTAAATAACCATGCTGCAATACTGGTAAGGACAAAACATGTTGAAGATATTGAAGAGTTGTATAAGCTTGGGGCTACACAGGTGATTCCTGAAGAATTTGAAACCGCCATTGAAATATTTGAACGCGTTTTAACAAAATACCTGCTTCCACAAAGTGAAATAAGACAGATTATTGGCCGCATTAGAAAAGATAATTATGGCATATTCCGCGATAAGGGTAAATCAAAATCAAGCATCTCAATAATGAAAGATTTACCAAATATTGAAATTGCCGCTTTAAAAGTAAGGGACGGTTCAACTGTTATTGGCAAAGCGTTGGCCGAAATTGATTTCAGAAATTTTGTAGGGGCCACAGTAGTGGCAATAAAAAGGGGAGATGATATTATTGAAAACCCTGCCCATAATTGCTCATTCAGAAAAGGCGATATAGCTTACGTACTTGGGAAACCTGATAACATTGCAAAAGCCGGAAAAGTATTTGCCGGGGACCATTCCTGAACCAAAACCTGCATGTTTTTACAAAAAGCTAATCTGCTACAATATAGGCTTAACAAAAACCCCCGTCAAAACGGGGGTTTTAAATCTTTAGTACAAAAACAAATAATTTATAACATAAATGATAATTAAGCTTTTTTACCTGCAGGGCCCTGGTAAGTTGCGTCGCCCAGCCCAAGCAAAGGGTAGAAAATAAATGGCAGAAAAAGTAGCCCCAAGGTATAACCAACACCCTTGCCAAAACTTTTTGAAAGTAAATTAACTGACCATATTGCCCAAATCAATCCTATTATAATTGCAGATAATAGCATCAATAGTAACCACCACCAGGGCTTACCAACAATTTTCAATAATACAATTGTATTATAAATTGGAATAATACTGGCCCAGCCCGGTTGCCCTGCTTTTTCAAAAATCTTCCACATTGATATAATCATAAGGACTATAAATGCGAAATAAATTAGTCCAACAAATCCATAAATTCCTGCGCTCATAATTTAAGTTTTAAGGTTTATAATGATTGCAATACAATATTACAAAATTGCCTTGAATAACCTTATTAGGACAGGCTAAATTTTATTCATCTCAACTCTGTTTTCAAAACCTTATTAAAATCAAAATTAGCCACCTTATGCAGTTTCGTTTAATTATACTTTTTATTTAATTATACTATTTCCTTTGGCTTGATTATCTTTTAGTTCAATTGCATGTAATAGTGAAAGAGTTTTCTTACATTCGGTTGAAAAAACAGCTCAAAATATGGTATCATACAGAAATCTTTCAGGTAAAGAGATCGAATTTCTCGAAAAAAACGGGTGCCAAAGCACCGACTGGCAAAGAATTAAAGTTAAAGATGGGTTTAATGCCGAACGTTGTAAACACGTTTCATTTTCCGGAGATGTTTGGTTAGGGGTATTTAAAAGAAGAGTAGAACTTCAGGGTGGAATTGAGAAATTATCAGGGATATACAGTGCCGTTATTCATAATTGCCATATTGATGACGATGTTTATATAAATCAGGTTAAGAACTATCTTGCCAATTATAAAATAGGCAAAAATGTATTTATTGAGAGTGTTGACACCTTAGGGGTTACAGGCAAATCATGCTTTGGAAACGGAACCCGGGTTGCCGTGTTAAGTGAAACCGGTGGCAGGGAAATACCAATATTTAACAATTTGTCGGCCCACACCGCTTATTTAATGGCCTTTTACCGCCACCGCCCTCGTTTAATTGATGCCCTGCAGCAAATGGTTGAAAAGTATACCCAAACTATTTGTTCTCAAATGGGTATTATTGGCGAGGGGGCCCAGTTGTTGAGTTGCCGTACCATATTAAATGTTAATATTGGTCCCTTTACTAAAATTGAAAGTATTTACCGTTTAAACAATGGTACAATAAACAGTTCAGAAAAGGACCCATCATATGTGGGCCCGGGAGTAATTGCCGAAGATTTTATCCTATCAAGCGGGAGCTCAATAAGCGATTCAACTATGATTTCAAAATGCTTTATTGGGCAGGGAACTGTTTTGGGAAAACAATACTCAGCCGAAAATTCGGTGTTTTTTGCAAATTGTCAGGGCTTTCATGGTGAAGCCTGCTCAATTTTTGCCGGACCTTATACGGTCTCACACCATAAATCTACGCTTCTTATTGCGGGTTATTACTCTTTTCTTAATGCTGGTAGCGGCTCAAACCAAAGTAATCATTTATACAAATTGGGGCCAATACACCAGGGGGTTGTTGAACGAGGTAGTAAAACAACAAGTGATTCATATATTTTGTGGCCTGCAAAAATTGGCGCATTTTCACTTGTTATGGGGAGGCATTACCGAAACCCCGATACCTCGGAACTCCCTTTTTCATATCTGATTGAAAATACCGATGAAAGCTTCCTTGCCCCGGGGGTAACATTAAGAAGCATTGGAACAATTCGTGATGCCAGAAAATGGCCAAAAAGGGACAGAAGAAAAGATGAATACCTGCTCGACTGTATAATATTTAACCTTCTGAGCCCATACTCCGTTCTAAAAATCATTAAAGGAGTGAAAATTCTGGAAAACCTGAAAAAAACCTCTGGTATTTCGTCAGAGTATTTTATGTATAACAGTGCCAAAATTACAAACTCATCCCTTGAGAGGGGAATAAAGTTGTACCGGTTGGGTATTACAAAATTTCTTGGAAATGGTTTGGTAAAAAAACTGGAAGTTTCTGAATATTCAACTGAGGAGGAAATGCGCCGGGCCATTGCTCCCGATGGCAATGAGGGTTCAGGCGAATGGGTGGATATGGCCGGTTTAATGGTTCCAAAAGAAAAAATTAACTGGTTGGTTAATGAAATTGAAAATGGAAATATTACATCACCCGATGATTTGAACAACATTTACCATAACTGGATGGGTCAGTATTTTCATTGGGCCTGGAACTGGATCGTGCCTAAACTTTTATCTGAAGCAGGATTAAATGTTGAAACCGTAACAGCAAAACAACTCGAGGGGTTTGTTGATGAATGGAAAAATGCCGTTGTTACCCTGGACCAAATGATGTATGAAGATGCCAGGAAAGAGTTCACACTAAAATCTCAAACAGGGTTTGGTATTGATGGTGAAGAAGAAACAAGAATGTCAGATTTTGAGAATGTAAGGGGTGAATTTACTAGTCACCCTGCGGTTACCGATATTATTGAACACATTGAGAAAAAAAGCGGATTGGCAAAGAAAGTTAAGGAAAAATTAGCCAGGCTGATGTAAAAATGGGGGTTATGCTAAATTGGGCCATTTTATTTAAAACGGTAGCCATAGGTTTATAAAATGGGGTGACCATAACTAAACCCGGATCATTTTTTTACCAATTACACTTTCCGGTTGACTATTGACAGGGATGATTTGGCCTATGTTTATTAGTTTTGTATTACTATATTATTGAGAAAAATTCAGAAGTATGTGTGGAATTGTAGCTTATGTGGGTGACAGGACTGCCTATCCCATTTTGATAAAAGGTTTACAGCGGTTGGAATACCGCGGGTACGACTCAGCGGGAATAGCATTATTTAACAGCCATACCCATGTGTATAAATGTAAAGGTAAGGTAAAAGACCTTGAGGCCCTTGTTAAAGACAACGATATTTCAGGCACTGTAGGAATGGGGCATACCCGTTGGGCAACTCACGGGGAACCAAATGATATTAACGCCCACCCGCACAAATCAATGAATGGAAAATTCATTGTTATACACAATGGTATTATTGAGAATTATGCTCATTTAAAAAAAGAACTAATTAACCGGGGATATGCCTTTCAGAGTGAAACAGATACGGAAGTACTGGCAAATCTCATTGAAAATATTTACAACGAACAAAAAGTATCAGCCGAATTTGCTGTAAGACTGGCCTTAACACGTGTTGTTGGAGCCTATGGATTAGTAATTTCATGCGTTGACGAACCCGGAATGCTTATTGCGGCACGTAAAGGGAGCCCCCTGGTTATAGGAGTTGGTGATCACGAATACTTCCTTGCATCAGATGCTACTCCAATTATTGAATACACCGATCAGGTTATTTACCTGAACGATGAAGAAGTGGCAGTTATAACCAGGGAAAGCCTCGATTTGAGAAATATTCACAATGATTCCAAAACACCTGATATAAAAACCATTAACCTTAGCATAGACAATATTGACAAGGGTGATTTTGAACATTTCATGCTTAAGGAAATACATGAACAATCCAACTCAATTACTGACACATTCAGAGGCCGTATATCAATGGACCAAAGCAAGATATTTCTGGGTGGGATACTTGACGTTATGCCAAAACTTATTGATGCCAAAAGAATTGTAATTGTAGCCTGTGGCACTTCATGGCACGCAGCCCTGGTTGGCGAATATCTTTTTGAGGAGTATGCCCGGATCCCTGTTGAAGTCGAATATGCATCAGAATTTCGCTACCGCAATCCTATTATCGATAAGGATGACTTGGTGATTGCCATATCACAAAGTGGCGAAACTGCCGATACCCTGGCGGCAATCCGTTTGGTTAAAGAATCCGGGGCAACAATTCTGGGAATTTGCAATGTTGCCGGCTCCTCCCTTTCCAGAGAAACAGATGCAGGTGTTTATACCCATGCCGGAATTGAAATTGGCGTTGCAAGCACAAAGGCTTTTACCTCCCAAATTACGGTATTGGCAATGATGGCCTTTTTACTTGGTAATAAGCGACAGGTTTTGCCTTCTGAAGAGTATAAAGTTCTAATACAGGAACTAATTCAGATTCCATCAAAAATTAAATCAATCCTTGATAAAGATGGAGAAATCAGGAAAATTGCCGAAACCTATAAAGATGTTACCGATGCGCTTTATCTGGGTCGTGGAATTTTATTCCCCGTTGCTCTTGAAGGCGCACTTAAACTCAAGGAAATATCATATATTCATGCAGAAGGTTACCCTGCAGCCGAAATGAAACATGGGCCAATAGCCCTTATTGATGAAAAATTACCTGTGGTAGTACTTGCTGTTCAGGATAAACTGTATGAAAAAATGGCAAGTAATATCCAGGAAGTGAAAGCCCGTAAAGGAATGGTAATAGCTGTTGTTACCAAAGGTGATAAAATTGTTAAGAAAATGGCCGACAATGTAATAGAAATCCCTGAATGCCATGAGGCATTATCACCACTGTTAACAGTAATACCATTACAGATACTGTCATATCACATTGCAGTGCTTAGAGGCTGTAATGTTGACCAACCACGAAACCTCGCAAAATCAGTAACCGTTGAATAAGGCACAATTAAAAAAGGGGTAACGGCCATTAGTCACTACCCCTTTAAATTATAGATTTTCGTGGTTGAAATTGGCCGTCCAATATCAAATTTGGGTTTAAAATCCTTAAACTTCTATCTTGTACCGTATTGCTCAGAGTAATACTGCTCATATTGTCCTGAAGTAATATGGTTCATCCAATCCTGATTCAATAAATACCATTTCACCGTTTTGCGTAAACCCTCTTCAAACTGCAATGAAGGCTTCCATCCCAGGTCATTCATCAGTTTTGATGAGTCTATTGCATATCGTAAATCGTGGCCTGCACGGTCTTTCACAAAAGTAATCAGTTTTGATGAATCCCCCGGGCCCCGCCCCAGCTCTTCATCCATAACTTTACATAGCAGGTTTATAAGGTCAATATTTGTCCACTCATTATTGCCTCCAATATTATAAGTTTCACCAACAGCACCTTTATGGAAAATTAAATCAATGGCGCTTGCATGGTCTTCAACAAAAAGCCAGTCGCGAACATTCTCCCCTTTTCCGTAAACAGGAATTGGTTTATTGTTTTTAATATTATTTATAGCCAGGGGAATTAGTTTTTCTGGAAACTGATTAGGCCCGTAATTATTTGAACAATTGCTTATTACCACCGGCAACCCATAAGTGTGGTGGTATGCCCTTACTAAATGGTCTGAACTTGCTTTTGATGCCGAATAAGGGCTTCGTGGGTCATAGGATGTGGATTCAGTAAAAAGGCCGGTTTTGCCCAAGGAACCATAAACTTCATCGGTAGAGATATGATAAAATTTCTTCCCGTCCAACTTTTCTTTCCATTCCATCCTTGCTGCATTAAGCAAATTAACTGTTCCAAGAATGTTGGTGTTTATAAACTCAAGAGGATTGCTTATTGACCTGTCAACATGCGATTCAGCGGCTAAATGAATAACACTGTCGAATTTATGGGTGGCAAAAAGCTGACTCACCTTTTTTTCATCAGTAATATTAATTCTTTCAAACTGATAATTCGGTTTATGCTCAATATCTTTCAGATTTTCCAAATTACCGGCATAGGTAAGTGCATCAAGATTCATGATGTTATATTCGGGATATTTATTAACCAGTAATCTTACAACATGTGACCCAATAAATCCGGCCCCGCCGGTTACAACAATGTTTTTCATCCGTAAATAATTTTTAGTTTATGGTCGGATAGCTTGTCCCTGTTCATCGGGGGAACTCTCACCGCGAACATTCGTGGTGAGTTTCATCCGTAAATATTTTTTAAAAAAATAATTAACTCCCCCTGGTATTCATGGGGCATGGCGTTATGCAACCTATACAAAACCACCCAAATATCTACAAATTAACGCTTTATATACTTATTCAAAAAACTTTTGCAATCTGCTTATTACCTGGTTTTCAAATAACCGGTTATACGAAAAATTAATTCAAATTTGATTCTTATTAAAATTATAAAAAACTGTCCAACTTATTATTTATATCCTCTTAAAGCATTTACACAACATAACATCCAAATTAGAAAATTAGTTTGATCAAAGCAATGAAATATTAAATTCCACGAACTTTCTTCTCCCAGTTCCAAGCCGAAAGCAGTGTTTCACCAAGTGATTTTTCAGCCTTCCATCCAAGTTCATTATTTGCAAGGGTTGTATCAGCCCATGTTTTTTCAATGTCTCCGGGTCGCCGTGGAACTATCTTATAAGGTAAATTAACCCCGGTAACATCAATAAAGGTTTTAACCAACTGTAACACCGAATTACCTTCGCCGGTTCCGATGTTAAAAAATTCATAATTGGTTTTTTGATGATTTTTTAATAGCCTGTTAATGGCAATCACATGTGCCTTTGATAAATCTACTACATTTATGTAATCACGAATAGCAGAACCATCAAAAGTGTTGTAATCGTTACCAAAAATGCTAAGTTCCTTCCGAAGTCCAGCCGCGGTTTGAGTAATATATGGTACCAGATTATTGGGAACACCCTTGGGTAATTCACCAATTAAAGCAGAAGGGTGCGCCCCGATTGGATTAAAATATCGTAAGGCAATACATTTAATATCTGTGTTTACCTTGCAAAAATCCCTTATGATATCCTCACCCACGGCTTTTGTGTTTCCGTAAGGGGATTCCGCAGGTTTACGAGGAGTCCATTCAGTAACCGGTAATATTTCGGGTTGACCATAAACAGTGCAACTTGAACTGAAAACCATTTGACCTATGTTATGGATTTTCATATTATCAAGTATATTCAAAAGCGAATTCAGATTGTTCCTATAATAATCCAATGGTTTTTCAACCGATTCACCCACAGCTTTATATGCAGCAAAGTGAACAATTGCCTCAATCCCTGGATAGTTTATAAAGAATGAATCGGTTAATCCTTTATCTGACAAATCAAACTTTTCAAATTTTGGCCTTTTGCCCGTAATTTTTTCAATTGAGCCAATAACTCCTATTTCCGAGTTTGACAAATCATCAACAACAACAACATCAAATCCGCTGTTTTGAAGCTCCACTACCGTATGTGAACCAATATACCCTGTTCCTCCTGTTACTAATACCTGTTTCTGCATAAAGTATGTAATTTCTAAGGTTAATGATGCAAAATTAATACATTTTATTGCTTGTACACCAACTCATTTTTTAAAGAATGGCAGTCTATTAAGCGAAATACGAATTCAGTAAAAAAAATGAATAATGTATTTGCATTAAAAGTAACAATGAGAAATTATCGACAAATCATTCTGAATATGTGATTACTGGCAATTATCAAAAAAATTCACTACTGTCCGATAAATTTTTCGATAAGATGCTATAATGCAGACTTATTGAGGTGTCCCTACAGGACACTACTGAAAATTGGGGTCGATTCATCTTTACCGATATTCTGTACCTGACGGCACAGTACCGTTAGGGACTAAACAACTTTTTATCGGATAGTAGTGAAAAAAAATTCTAAATAATTAACCATTCTATCACATCATTTTTAAACAAAAAATGTTGTTTTTTTTCATCAATCATTATTAACCATTGGAAATTATAAATATTTACTCTAATTTTGCGCCCGATTATTATCCGTACCCGTAGGTGTAATTCATTTGTATTTCAGTTGTTTGTTCACCGCCTTAGAGTAATTCCGGCTTTAGGGTGCCTGGCTGATACACTTTATACACCGGCAACATTAATTAATAATTGTAGGTTTAATATCAAAACAAAAGAGAGACTGTGGATAAATTAAGTTACAAAACCCAATCAGCCACTCATGCAACCATTACAAAAGAGTGGTTAGTAGTAGATGCTACCGATAAGGTTATTGGTCGTTTGGGTTCAGAAGTGGCGAAACTTCTAAGAGGGAAGCATAAGCCAAATTACACACCCCACATGGATTGCGGGGACAACGTAATAATCCTCAATGCCGACAAGGTAAAACTTACGGGCAACAAATGGAACGACAGGGTGTTTTTCTATCATAGCGGATACCCCGGAGGACAAAGAGAAGTAACTCCTGCAATGCTTTTTGCAAAAAGTCCTGAGAGATTGGTTGAGCGAACAATTAAAGGTATGCTGCCAAAAACAAAATTAGGACGGCAGCTTTTCAGAAACCTGTTTGTTTACTCAGGTTCGGAGCACAAGCATGAGGCACAAAAGCCCAGGGTAATTGATTTAAACACCATTAAATAAGCAGTATGGAAGTGATAAATGCTATAGGAAGAAGAAAAGAAGCGGTTGCCCGCGTCTATCTTAGCGAAGGAAAAGGCCAGATAACTATCAACAGCAGAGATCTTCAAAATTACTTTCCCGCAGCCACCTTGCAGTACATTGTTAAGCAACCTTTAAATCTGCTTGGTGTTGCAGGCAATTTTGATATTAAAGTAAATCTTAACGGAGGTGGTATTACAGGACAGGCCCAGGCTTTGCGTCTTGCAATTGCCCGCGCTCTGGCTAAAATTAACCCCGAAGACAAACCTGCTCTTCGCGCACAGGGTTTTATGACCCGCGATTCACGAATAGTTGAACGGAAAAAACCAGGTCGTCCCAAAGCCCGCAAAAGATTCCAGTTCAGTAAACGTTAATATTGCACAGGAGCGTTTAGTATCTAAACCTGAAAGATTTCTTTTAAAGAACTACTTTCGGGTTGCCTAAACAAAAAAGAATGTAAACGACTTAAAAAACAAAAAATGCCAAGAACTAATTTTCAGGAATTATTAGATGCCGGAGTACATTTCGGCCACCTTAAAAGAAAGTGGAACCCTGCCATGGCCCCATATATTTTTATGGAACGTAATGGGATTCACATTTTCGACCTTCACAAAACAGCAATTAAAATTGACGAGGCTGCCGATGCGCTTAAACAGATAGCCAAATCGGGCCGCAAAATTTTATTTGTTGCAACAAAAAAACAAGCTAAAGACATAATTGCCGATAAAATAGGCTCGGTAAACATGCCATATGTGGTTGAACGTTGGCCTGGTGGTATGTTAACCAATTTCCCTACAATTCGGAAAGCTGTGAAAAAAATGGGCTCTATTGACCGTCTTATGAGCGAAACTCATTGGAACAGTCTCTCCAAAAGAGAAAAACTTCAAATTACCCGTCAAAGAGCCAAACTTGAAAAAAACCTTGGAAGTATTGCTGATCTGAACCGACTCCCGGCTGCAATGTTTGTTATTGATGTAATGAAAGAACATATTGCTGTTAAAGAGGCATTGCGTCTTAATATTCCTGTATTTGGAATTGTTGATACAAACTCAGATCCGAAAAATATTGATTTCATTATTCCTGCCAATGATGATGCTACCAAATCTATTGAGTTAATAACCAATGTTATGGTAGATGCCATTAAAGAAGGATTATCTGAACGTAAAGTTGAAAAGGATAATGAACCCTCGGCATCAAAAGATAAAAACGCTCAGAGTAAAGGTAAAAAAGGGGAAGGTAAAGCTCGTGTTAAAGCACGCAAAGATGATGACATCGAGGAAAATGAAGTTGAAGATATTAACGACTCAATAGAAGTTGAATCTTCAGAAGAAATTGATGATTAATTCAAACACTTTTTAAAAGAAATATCATGTCTATATCTGCTGCTGATGTTAGCAAATTAAGAAAAATGACCGGTGCCGGAATGATGGATTGTAAAGTTGCCCTTACCGAATCCGGAGGTGATTTTGACAAGGCAATTGACATTATTCGTAAAAAAGGTCAGGCGGTGGCTAATAAGCGTGCCGACAGGGAAGCAACCGAAGGTGTTGTTTTGGCGAAAGTTGCATCCGGTAACAAAAAGGGTGCTATCCTGGTTTTGAATTGTGAAACCGACTTTGTAGCAAAAAATGAGAGTTTTATTGCATTGGCTGGTTCAATTCTGGAACTGGGAATTGCTAACAACGTTACTTCTTTAGATGAACTTAAGGAACTGAAATTAAACGGAGTTGCTGTTAAAGATGTAATTACTGAGCAAATTGGTGTTATTGGTGAAAAGCTCGATTTGCCATATTTTGAAGTAGTTACTGCTGAAACAGTTGTTGGATATATCCATCCGGGCAACAAACTGGCAACTCTTGTAGGGCTAAACCAGGCCGGCGTTGATATTCAAACAGGCCGTGATGTTGCAATGCAGATTGCAGCAATGAACCCGGTTTCAGTTGATAAGGATTCAGTACCTCAGCATGTTATTGAAAAAGAGCTTGAAATAGCTAAAGACCAGGCCCGAAATGAGGGAAAACCTGAAGATATGCTGGATAAAATTGCACAGGGACGTTTGTCTAAATTCTTTAAGGAAAATACCCTTTTAGAACAAATATACGTAAAAGATGGAAAAATAAGCATAAAGGAATATTTGCAGAAAACTGACAAAGCTTTAACTGTGACAACTTTCCTACGTTATTCCCTGAATAACTAAATCAATAAATAAAAAAAGCCTGCATCTCTAAATTGCAGGCTTTTTTATTTTTAACGCGGATGGTCCTAGTAGTGCTATCAATTCTTATATTACTGCTTTTACCTTATATTTCTACGCTTCCTGATTTTATTGTCAACCGACAAATTTACAAGGGTATCAGAAAAACAGCCCCTGTTAATTATATCCTCAAGCTCTTTTTCCTTCCATTTTACATCAAAGTAATTTACATTTTCTCCTTTCATGATAGGGTCAATTCCCATTAATTTCATATCATCTTCCGATAACCTTCGACCTAAAATACCCCCATTCTTAGCTTTTTCAACCAAAATAATTTCCCACCACAGATCATCACTTTTTATATTAAGAATGTGCATGTCAGATACCTTTCGTAAAAAGGTTTTTGCCCCGAGAAAAATTTCAACAACTTCCCTGTTTTTATAGAAAATTGTATCATTAATTACTGTATAAGGATAACCACCTGTTAATTGAAGCCGGTCTTCCTTTTTTACAAAGAAAATTTTATCGTTTACAAGTAAATAATTTGATGATGTATCGGCTAAACTTTTAGGCACCGATTCGTTACGATAACTAACACTCAAATAGGCATTTGCGCTTATTACAATTGTATCGGGACCCTCCATCCAGACACCCCTGTACTTTACCGGAAATTCAAAAATATTTTTTGAACCATACGGTTGTGGCTCTGTAAAAAACACCGGATTGCATGAACAAAATATCAGCGAAATTACCAGAAACAGATTAAGGTTTTTTGCATTCATAGCTTTGCTTTAAGTTATACTTACAGCATTATGTGGCCCATTTATGCAACGAGATTACATTTGAGAAAAAACCGGAAAACTAAATTACTAAAAATTTCCATTTCAAACACTTTAGCAAAAAGCACACCATCAATTTAATGTGTGAAAACTACCTGCTTAAACCAAGCCTTTTTAAACTTGTGGCAAATAAAAAATTAATTTACTTTTGAAATAATCTGTAAACAAGGTAAAGTTTATAAAATGCAATATAAAAGAATACTTTTAAAATTAAGCGGTGAATCGCTTATGGGAAAACAGGGTTATGGCATCGACTCAGAACGGTTAAATGATTATGCCGGGCAAATAGCTGAAATTGCCCGATTGGGTCTGCAAGCAGGCATTGTAATTGGCGGTGGCAATATTTTCAGGGGACTATCTGGTGCATCAAAAGGTTTTGACCGTTATAAAGGCGACCAAATGGGAATGCTTGCAACAGTAATAAACAGCCTTGCCCTTGCCTCTGCAATCGAAAAAGAAGGAATAAAAGCAAGGGTGCTGACAGCAATAAAAATGGAACCCATTGGAGAGTTTTACACAAAACCAAAAGCCATAGAATCGCTTAACAACGGTGAAGTTGTAATTTTTTCTGCAGGCACGGGCAATCCTTACTTTACAACCGATACCGGCTCATCGTTGCGAGGAATTGAAATAGAAGCAGATGTAATGCTTAAAGGTACCCGCGTTGATGGAGTTTATAATGCCGACCCCGAAAAAGACCCAAATGCTGTGAAATTTGAAACTATCTCATTTGATGAAGTTTACTCACGTGGGCTAAAAGTTCTTGATTTAACAGCCACTGCAATGTGTAAAGAAAATAATCTGCCAATTTTGGTGTTTAATATGGATATTAAAGGTAATCTGAAAAAAGTATTGGACGGTGAAAAAATAGGTACTCTTGTTCATCCTTAAAATATTGAATGCAAATATTACAAGTAATATTTAACCGAATAAGATGTGCTTTGGGTTAGTATTTGGAGTGTACCTTAATAAAGATTGTTGAATCAAAGTTGATTTAGGAACATGCGAAATTTACAGAATATTAGGCCTATACATTGCTTAACAACCATGATTATTATTTTACCACAAAAAAACCGGGTGATTTGCCCGGTTTTTTATTTTAATACACTACTGTCCGATAAATTTTTCGATAAGATGTTATAATGCCAACTAATTGCGGTGTCCCTACAGTACACTGAAAATTGGGGTCGATTCATATTTACCGATATTCAATACCTGACGGCACAGTACCGTTAGGGACTAAATATCGGTAAAACACTTAATTGAGAATTGAACTTTTGTCCTGTTAGTGACAAAGCAACTTTTTATCGGATAGTTAGTGATATTAATATAAATTCCGGATTATAACCTCTTGAACAACTCTTTCATTTCAACCTTTCCTGAAATAATATTTAAAAGGTCACTTATTTTAACCCTTTCCTGTTCCATAGTATCACGGTAACGAATAGTAACGGTATTATCTTCAATTGAATGATGATCAATGGTAACACAATATGGGGTTCCAATTGCATCCTGACGCCTGTATCTTTTACCGATCGAATCTTTCTCATCGTATTGGCAATTGAAATTAAACTTTAACTGAGATACAACTGATCGTGCCAACTCAGGCAATCCATCCTTTTTAACCAATGGCAAAACTGCAAGTTTAACCGGCGCCAAAACGGCCGGAAGTTTTAAAACAACCCTTGAATCACTTTCACCATCTTTACCTTTAACATCTTCTTCGCAGTAAGCACCGGCCATAATACTTAAAAACATTCTGTCAACCCCGATTGAAGTTTCAATTACATATGGCACATAACTTTCATTTTTCTCCGGATCGAAATACATCATTTTCTTTCCTGAATACTGTTGGTGCTGGGATAAATCAAAATCTGTACGGGAATGTATCCCTTCAACCTCTTTAAATCCAAAAGGCATTTCATACTCAATGTCGGTTGCTGCATTTGCATAATGAGCCAGCTTATCGTGATCGTGAAAACGGTATTTATGATCACCCATTCCGAGCGATTTATGCCATTTCATTCGCACTTCCTTCCATTTTTCAAACCACTGCAACTCCTCGCCCGGTGCCACAAAAAACTGCATTTCCATTTGTTCAAATTCGCGCATCCTGAATATAAACTGACGGGCTACAATTTCATTTCTAAACGCTTTACCAATTTGGGCAATTCCAAACGGAATTTTCATCCGTCCTGTTTTTTGTACATTAAGAAAATTTACAAAAATGCCTTGTGCGGTTTCGGGACGTAAATAAATTTTTTGTGCCCCATCGGCAGTTGATCCCATTTCGGTAGAAAACATCAGGTTAAACTGCCGCACATCGGTCCAGTTTTTAGTTCCTGATATGGGGCAAACCACATCATAATCAACAATAATTTGTTTAAGCTCTTCAAGGTTACTGTCATTTAATGCTTTAACAAAACGTTGGTGTATCTCCTGTTTTTTACCAATATTCTCCAATACCCTTGGATTGGTTGAACGGAACATTCCTTCATTAAAGGTATCACCAAATTTTTTGGATGCTTTTTCAACTTCCTTGTCAATTTTGCTATCGTATTTTGCCATTAGCTCTTCAATAAGGACATCGGCCCTATATCTTTTTTTACTATCTTTATTATCAATTAACGGATCATTAAACGCATCAACATGCCCCGAAGCTTTCCAAATTGTGGGATGCATAAATATTGCTGAATCAATTCCTACAACGTTCTCATGCAATAGGACCATTGAATCCCACCAATATTTTTTAATATTGTTTTTTAATTCCACCCCATATTGTCCGTAGTCATAAACAGCCCCTAATCCATCGTAAATTTCACTGCTTTGAAAAACAAACCCATATTCTTTACAGTGGGCAACCAGCTTTTTAAAAACATCTTCCTGAGCCATAATGATTATATTTTATCTTTATTATTATTCTGGTAAATTAACTACATCTATTTTATTGTGATATTAAAATTTTAAAGTCACAAAAATAAACCAAAAAATCAGTTTTACAGCAATTTGGATACAATTAGTTAACTGAATATCGATGCAGGAAACTAAATATTTAACGTTAAGAAACCATCAAAAAAAAACATTTACCTTCCTGATAGTTTATTAACTTTGTTGCATCTTAATATTGCTGTTATGAGAAAAACAGATACTTCACGAAGAAAAAAGTATGATTTTCTGGTTATTGGGTCAGGTATTGCCGGTTTAAGTTTTGCACTTAAAGTGGCCGATCATGGGTCGGTTTGCATTATAACCAAAGGTAGTATAACCGAATCGAACACTACCTATGCCCAGGGTGGAATATCTGCTGTAACCTATAAACCCGACAGTTTCGAAAAACATATTAATGACACCATTACGGCAGGGGCGGGATTAAGCAATAGCGAAGTTGTTAAAAAAGTTGTTACTGAAGCCCCTGAAATTATTAACCAATTAGTTAACTGGGGAACCATTTTTGATAAAACCAGCGATGGAAAATATGACCTGCACCGAGAAGGGGGGCACACCGAAAATCGTATTCTTCACCATAAAGATAATACAGGGTACGAAATTCAGAGAGCATTAACTGATGCGGTAAAAAAAAACAAAAACATTGAAGTTCTTGAAAACCATTTTGCAGTTGAAATTATTACCCAGCACCATTTGGGAGAAATAGTTAATAAATGGCGCAAGGATATTGAGTGTTACGGTGCTTATGTTCTAAACCACAATACAAATAATGTTGAAACCATACTTGCGAGGGTAACCTTAATGGCCACAGGTGGAATTGGTGCTGTATACCATACTACAACCAACCCTCCAATTGCAACTGGCGATGGCATTGCCATGGTTTACAGGGCTAAAGGCGCCATTGAAAATATGGAGTTTATTCAGTTTCATCCAACATCTTTATTTAATCCCCGCGAAAGACCTTCATTTTTAATTACTGAAGCAATGAGGGGCTTTGGAGGGGTTTTAAAAAGGAAAGATGGCGCCAGGTTTATGTATAAATATGATGAACGTGAAAACCTTGCCCCAAGGGATATTGTTGCCCGTGCCATTGACAATGAGATGAAGACCACCGGTGATGATTTTGTTTACCTGGACGTTACACATAAAAAGCCGGAAGAGATTATGGAACATTTCCCTAACATTTATCAAAAATGTAATGATATGGGAATCGACATAACTAAAGAAATGATTCCTGTTGTTCCGGCAGCCCACTACGCATGTGGGGGAATAAGGGTAGATACAAATGGCCGTTCAACAATATCACGTTTATATGCCGCCGGCGAGTGCAGTTCCACCGGACTCCATGGCGCAAACCGCCTTGCTTCAAATTCACTACTCGAGTCGGTAGTTTATGCCGATGCAGCAGCAAAAGATGCGGTTGCTAACTTTCTATTGTATAACCACTGCGACAGGGTGCCCGAATGGAACGATGAAGGCACTTCGCAGCCTGAAGAAATGGTACTTATTACCCAAAGTCAAAAAGAACTGGAGCAAATTATGAGTTATTATGTTGGAATTGTAAGGTCAAATTTAAGGTTAAAAAGAGCTTTAGACCGACTTGAAATTTTATATCACGAAATTGAAGACCTTTACCAACGTTCGGTAGTATCACAAAGATTATGTGAATTAAGAAATACAGTTCAGGTAGGGTATTTAATTATTAAAACGGCCCGGCAAAGAAAAGAAAGCCGTGGACTGCATTTTACAATTGATTACCCAAACCAGTTGAAGACCTGATATAAGGCTACAAAAAGGAAACTATATTATTAGGGCATAAAACAGTATAACTTTAAAATTTCTGAAACAGGTGTAACATTATACAGGTAATAAACGTCACAATTTTTAAATAATTACCTGGCATGACCGAAAAAGAATACAATTTGTGCGTTGAAAAACATGCCGACAATGTTTACCGTTTTATCCTAAAAAACATAAAAGATGAGGATAAAGCCAGCGATATTGTCCAGGATGCTTATGAAAAAATGTGGCGGCACCGGTCAGGGATTAATCCCGACAAGGCAAAAAGTTATCTTTTTACCACAGCATATCACGTATTGGTTGATGCAGTACGTAAGGAAAAGCACCATGTTTATCTCGATTACTCTAACCTTTCAAACCATTACGGAGAGTTTAATTATTCAGATTTGGGGGAACTGCTGGATTCAGCAATCGACAGGTTGCCCGAAACCCAAAAAATGGTGGTTATGCTCCGTGATTATGAGGGATACTCGTACGAAGAAATTGAACAAATAACCGGGCTGTCACAAAGCCAGGTTAAAGTTTACATTTACAGGGCAAGGGTTTTCCTCAAAAATTATATTGGAAAAATGGAGGTTGTGATATGAGCGAAAACATCAGAAATATTACCCGGGAAAACTATGAGGGGTGGTTTTTGGATTACCTCGATGGTAACATTACAATTGACAGGGAAAAAATACTTTTGGAATTCCTCGATCTTAATCATGACCTTAGAGAAGAACTTGACTCCATAGCAGCAATGAAATTAACCGCTACAAAAAAAAGCGTTGAGTTTAAAAATAAACATCTTCTTTTAAGAAATCAGGAATCAGAAATTAATATACCCGAAACTGATTACCTGTTAATTAAAAAGATGGAAGAAGGCCTAACAAATCAGGAATCAGAAAGGTTAATACAGTTAATAAAACAATACCCGCAGGTTAAAAAAGACGATATACTTTACCCAAAAACCAAACTTGTTCCCCCTCCAATAGTTTATTCTGCGCCCAATAAACTTATCCGAAGAAGATCAGGCCTATGGGTAAGGATTATTTATAACGGAGTTGCCGCAGCAATACTGGTTATGCTTATGTTGTCAGAAAACAGGAAAGTTTTGGTTGACGAAAATAATTCTACCGAAGGTAATACGGCTTTTATCTCAGGTACATACTCCAATACCCCAACGGTTGCAGAAAACAACCCAGAAACTTTTTCGGCCATCACTAAGGGTGAAGTTTTATCAAAAAAACAAACAGTTAAGCCGGAAAACAGCCACCCTTTGCCAACCGACTTTGAAAAATCCGACCCTGTGGATCCAATTATCGGGCCTGTAATAAACCTGCGGGTATCATCAATTCAAATTAATGCCTTTGAACAAGGTTTGGCAATGATGATTCCGGTATATATTCAAAATCAAAGATTTCAGAATTTCAGTTCAGTGGCATCTGAAGAAACATATGGTGTAACCTTATCTCTGCTGGAAAAAGGTACCGATATTTTATCCAGGCTAACAACAAAGGAACTTGCCTTCCGTAAGGTGTATGATTCTGAAGGAAATGTTGTGGCCGTAAATGTTAAGTCAGGTGATTTTGAAATGGCACAGCGTTTACCCAAATGGCTGGTTCGTTAACAATTTTATCTGCCATCAAAAATAATAACCAATCCTTCTTAATTTGCGTTGCCATTATTTAATAATAACGATTATTATTTTGGCTTAATAACAGTTGGTTTTTGTGAAATCTTGTATTTTAAGGGTTGACCTTCAAAAAATCCTTCCTGGCTGTTAATAGCCGGAGACATTAAACTAAAAATTATTTACGGCAGACAAACTTACTAAATATTAAATGATTTTTTAAAATTGCTGTAACTATAACAAACAGTGAATCGTCACAAATACAAAAGATAACCGGAATCTTAAAACACATTTTAAGCTGATTACAAAAATTGAAAACTCAAATAATAAAAATTATGCGAACACTTAGTTTTACCATATTAATGTTACTTTTTTCTATTCTCATTATAGCCCAGGATAAACCCAAGGAAAAATCCAAAGATTTAGTAAAAGTTGAGGAAGATCATGACCGAACAAATGTAACATTTCCCGGAGGCTCGGTTGAAGTCAACCACCTTGGCGACACAATTACTAAAATCACTATTGGCCGTAAAAGGATTGAAATTCTGGATGATGAATCAAAAGGTTCAACCCGCATAAGAATGGTTCATGTACCCAAGGATAAGTTTAAGGGACATTGGGCAGGTATTGACCTGGGGTTAAACAACTATTTTTCGGGTCCGTTTGAGAGTGAACTGCCACAGCAATCAAGATTTATGGACCTAAACAGCGGCAAATCAATTTCAGTAGGGGTAAATATAATTCAAAGCAATATTGAACTTCAACCTAATAAAAACAATATCGGACTTGTAACCGGCATAGGATTAACATTTAACAATTACCGGTTAGACAGTCCCTACATTCTTATAAGGGATGCACAAGGCAATACCTCCTACTACCAAACCGAACGGGCAATCAAGAAAAATAAACTCACAACCACATTTCTTACTGTTCCTGTTTTAATTGAATTACAAATACCAACATCAAATGACCATAAAATATTTTTTAGTGGTGGTGTTTATGGCGGTTTTAAGCTGGGTTCCCATACTAAAGTTGTATATAGCGATAACGAAGGAAAAGAAAAGGAGAAGTCAAGGAGCGATTTAAATGTTAATTCATTTAAATATGGGGCAACAGTAAGGTGCGGATACAGATTTGTTAAACTATATGCCTCATATGACCTTACCAGGCTGTTTCAGGCCGGAATGGGCCCCGAACTTTATCCCTGGACAGTTGGTATTACCGTAGTATCTTTTTAAAATTAAATGTATTAAAAACTATCAATATGAATTCTACCCGGTTTAATTTACTTCTTATATTATTTTTATTAATTAGTCTGGAAGGTTATTCCCAGCAGGTTAACGCTCCAGGAAACTGGGAAAAATCATGGCAAATGAAACCCGGCATATTCAGAGTATTAAACCATGGCCAGGTGGGTATTGTTGATATCAATGGGAAACTCCTTGTACCATGCCAGTTTGACCAGGTTTATGACCTGACAGATGATGGCTATGTTCGTGTTTTGAAAGACTTGAAAATTGGACTATACCATCTCGATAAAGGATTAATTTTACCTGCTGAATATGACCAGGTATGGCCATTTAATGGTGAACTTGCCAAAGTCCTTAAAAATAAAAAAATGGGCTATGTAAATAAAAATGGCTTAATGGTAATACCTGTTGAATACAATCATATCTGGCCTGAAGAGGATGGGTTGATAAAAATACTGAAAGATGGAAAAATGGGATTCTTTGATACATCGGGAAAAATAGTTTTACCAGCCGAGTATCAGCAAATATGGTCGTTTGAAGAAGGAATGGCACGGGTATTAAAGGATGGTAAGATGGGATATACCGATAAGGCAGGTAACATTGTAGTACCTCCTATTTACGATCAGGTTTGGCCGTTTAAAGATGGAAAAGCAAAGGTTATACAATCAGGTTTAATTTTGTTTATTGATAAACAGGGCAAAATAGTTGAAGCCCCTGAACAACAAGCTCCCAAACCTGAAGCTTTCTCAGATACCGCTAAGATTAATCAATCGAACCCTCCACGCAATAACCAGGGCGTAAATATTGGAAATGAAAGATTTGAAATGCAGCGTAATGACAATAGTAGTGAATTTATAATAAAACATAACCAAAAGAAAAAGCGCAAATCAAGATCTTTCAGTGGCCATTTGGCCAGTGTTAACCTTGGTATTAACAGCTATGTTGATGAAAATGGCAACGAAAATGTGCCTTCGGGTTATAGTTTCATGGAACTAAACCATGAAAAATCGGTTGAATTAACAGTTTACCCGGTACAACAGGATTTAAAACTAATTGGATCATCAGTTGGTTTGGTAACGGCTATGGGGTTAAAATTTAATAACTACCGGTTTGACCTGACTTCTCCAAATCAACTAAATGATACCGGTTTGGATTGGTTCCCTACAATGCCTGAAAATGCTGAAATTTCAAAATCAAAACTTACAAATCTTTTTTTTACCGTTCCTCTTTTATTAGAAATTCAGATTCCTGATGGAAGAAATCGCAACGGTTTTTATATTGCAGGTGGAATTGAAGGAGAATTAAGATTGCGATCGCACACAAAGGTTATTTATACTAGTGGTGCAAGCCGTTTTAAACGGAAAAATAAGGATGATTTCAATTTAAATGGGTTGCGTTACTGTTATATTGCGAGGGCCGGTTTTAAAAATGTTGGCCTTTATGGTTCATATTCACCTGTATCACTTTTTAAAAACAATAAGGGCCCCGAGCTTTATCCATATTCTATAGGTGTTTCATTTAATTTTTAGTAAAAAAGGTTACCAGGAACTTCTGTTTTACATCAATAATAGCTGGATATTAGGTTGTATGATTATTAGGACATAATTCATAATAAGGCTTAATGGTTTTAAAAAGCGGCTTACAAAAATCATTGTAACCCGCTTTTATTTTGATCCCAAATTTGTCTTTAGCCAATTTTCCTAATGACCGTCATTAGATATTTATAGTCTTATGTTGTTGATTATGTGACTTCTATTTTAACAATCCGCTTAAGAAAACAAACTATTTGTAACCAGAAATGCTTACAAATTAAGCTTTTCTAAAACAGCCTGTACCGACCATCCGGTAGGGTTAAACCAGGCTAAGCCATTAGTTCATTGCTTTCCAAATGACTAATACGGGTTAATCAATTTTTTCTTAACTTAATTAAATGATTGAAATTCATGTGCTGATTATTGTTAATCCATATTTTTCATATTAAACTACCGAACTAAAAACCGACCATATAAAACAGGGTTAAAAAGTTTCCTTTTCAACAATTCTATATTTTAAATGCCATTGGCATGAAATCCAAATTTTGTTACTGCGCCCTTTACCGTTAACACTATTAGGTAATTTTTAATAAAAACCATAAATTTGAAAAAACAAATCTCTACAAAATGAAAACAATCCAAACATTATCACCAAAAATTTACATTTTGCTAATTTTTTTTGCAGTTATTTCCTGCAAAATGCAAAAAAACCCTCCGGGGGCCGAACCCGGAATACTTTACGGTCCCTACTCCACAACTTACGAATTGCCCATGATAAGTGGAATTATTTACTATGTTTCACCAACGGGTGATGCAGGATCAAATGGCTTAACACCTGAAAACCCTACAACAATTGAAGTTGCAATATCAAAAGTTGTAACAGGTGATGCAATTATTATGCGTGGCGGAACTTACCGTACCGGTAACCTTACATTTAACCAGGGTATAACAATTCAGCCATTTGGCAATGAAAAGCCCATAATAAAAGGAACTTTGGTTGCCACTGATTGGCAAAAAGCCGAAAATGGACAATGGTTTACAAAATGGGAACATCTGTTTCCTGCCGGTTCAGAAAGTTGGTGGCGACGTGACAGGGAGGAGAAATTTACTCCCATGCACCGCTTTAACAACGATGGTGTTTTTATTGATGGTAAATATCTTCAATCGGCCGGTAATAAAGGCGAAGTAAACGAAGGGACTTTTTATGTTGATTACAGTACCAATGAAATTTTTATTGGCACTGATCCTACTAACAGGTTAGTTGAAATAACTGCATTTAGAAAAGCAATTTTCAGAACCACAGGGGAAGTGCATGGGAAAAAATCAGATGAAAGGGGGCCTGTAATCCGGGGACTTGAAATTACTCAATATCCCGATACAATGGTTCACATTGATGGTTATTACCCACAGGGTATTTCTCATGAAACACAGCACGGAAAAGATGTTGTGGGAACTGTTCTGGATAATTGCACTTTTTCAAACAGCTTCAGGATCGGTGTTTTTTCAATCGGCGACAGTTTAATTATGAGAAACTGTAAAGTTGTTGATACTAATACCGAAGGGGTATATATTGTAGCCTCATCAGATGTTTTACTCGAAAAAAACATTT
Organism: Marinilabiliaceae bacterium; assembly: GCA_037439945.1. GTDB lineage: Bacteria > Bacteroidota > Bacteroidia > Bacteroidales > Marinilabiliaceae > CALEUX01. The sequence continues at coordinate 36,685 of JBBIVA010000002.1, read as the reverse complement.
TTGCACATAATAATATCGAAAAATGGACTGGGTTTTTTCCGGCTGCAGTAAAGATTTTTAATCAATCATACAGAGTTACCTGTCGCGAAAATAAAGTAATTGACCATCCTTTTTCAAATGGTATATGGTATGATGTTGGTAATGTTGACGGTGTTTTTGTAAACAACTGGCTTGAAAATGTTGGAGTTTTGGATGGCCCTTTCATGGAAGACCAGGTTTGGCCAAGTAACAATGCCTTCTTTTTTGAAATTTCCAAGGGGGCCATTTGTGCAGGTAATATCTTTTTAAACTGCGACCAGGGCATCCTGATTTTAAACAGCAGTAATGTTGAAGTTTATAACAATACTTTTGTTAACAGCAGGGCTACATTCGGTCGTACGGCCAGGGGCGATGGTGCCGATCATTTTGGATGGCATCCAACAACTGGCCCTGGAGTAGAGGAACGTGATGGGCATGTATTTATGAATAACCTTATTACTTTTGATGTTGATGTACAGAAACCGTTGTTATTCGTTTGGCAAACAGCTAATTTATGCCAGCGCCTTAACAAATCAACCCTGAAATCATTTGGTAATAATATTTATGTTCGTTCAAACCCTGAAAACAACTATCCAATAATTTTATGGAGCCCATTTGACAACGAAAACTGCCAGGCAAGAATTGAATCACCCCAGGAACTTAATAAACTAAATCCGGCATTCTCGAAAAACGGCACCTTTTTAAATGGTTACACAGGCAATGTTTTTATCGATGCCACAAACAATAACTTTCATATGTCAAAGGAGTTTTCAAAAACATATGAAGGTGCGGATATTCCGGGTAAAATTATTCAGGCAATGGGTATAAATGAAGGCACTCCGGCTTTTATAGGGGCTTACCCCATTAAGTAAGAAACAATTCACCAAAAAAATTAAGCAGTTATAACTCAGCAATTATTAAAATAGCTGTTACGTTTCAAACTTTTGTTAAAAACTAATTAAAAAGCAAGCCGGAATATGTGTATAAACAATAATCCGCCTTGCTTTTTTATTAAATTAACCCAAATTTGTCTTAAGTCGATTTTTTTAATGGCGTCAGTAAAAATTTATAGTCTTAGTTTGTTGGTTATGTGACTTATATTGTGACAAACCGCTTAATAAAAACCAAATATTTGTAACCAGAAATGCAAACAAATTAAGCTTTTCTAAAGCAGCCCGTACCTACCATCCGGTAGGGTTAATGCCGGCTAAGTCATTAGTTCATTGCCTTTCTAATGACTAATCCGGGATAATTATTCAACCCGGCATAATTACGCGCTGAACTCCACAAATAATCTTCGGGCTTTTCCACAATTTGATCATGCACAGGATTGTTATGAGTGTAGTTTAGCTTTTGGTCGAAAAACTTATTGGATTCTATTAACTCTGCATGATTACCATTTTGCCAGAATTTATAATCTCTTACGTTTTTAAGGTTCTCAGCGGCTTTTTTAAAGTAAGATAGCATCCATTCACGCCGACTTTCCGGTTCATTAATTATTGCCTGAACAATAGTTTTAGATGTGAATTTTTTATAACCCCGCAAAATTTCTGATAATGTATTCTGCTTTGATGCCGCCTTGGCTATAATATGCAGATGACTTGGCATTAAACAGTAAGCATATATTTCTATGCCTTTTTCTTTTTGATAAAATCGCCGCGATTCAATTAAAATATGTGTATAGTTTTTACGAATAAAAACATCAATCCAACCTACAACGGTTAATGTTAAAAAGTTGCTTTACTGTTGTCGTATATCTTGTATTTATCAGATATAGAATTAAGGATTTGATTATACAAGATAAGTATTTATATAAAAATTATTCGTGATTCTATGATTTAAAGCAAAGCACGTGTTACAAACTCGCGCTAACGGGGATGGGCTGCTGAGATAGCTCTTCGATTTCCTGTTTGGCCAAATTGACAAGTTCTTCAACTGTGCGGTGGAGCACCCCAATGTTTTTATCACTTTATACTTGCCCCGCACCTTCTGAATTACTTGTACAGAAAGGCTTCCTGAGCGATTCTGTAGCTTTATGACAAACATACTAAAAATTTTGTAACACCCAATTTTAAAATTCTACTACTGATTTACAAATAGTTAGGAAGGTGTTGCAGAAAAGTGCGGAAAACAGGAGGTTAATCGCACTCTGTTTAACAACTAATGATATCACCTGATTAAAACTGATCGCCAACAATGTAACAAGGGAAATAATTTTAGGATATTTTTATACAATCCAGAATATTGATGGGAAGAAAAAAAGCCCCATAAATTTAATATTATGGGGACTTAGTAGCCTCACCAGGACTCGAACCTGAATCTGAAGTTTAGGAAACTTCCGTTCTATCCCTTGAACTATGAGGCCATAATTTGCGGTGCAAAATTAACCAAAAATACGAGTAACCCAAATCAGTTTCATGAAAAAGGTTACTTAAATTTTATATTTTATAGCAGGGTTTTAATGAAAACTTTGAAGACGCTCAACTACCTTTGCAAGAATGTCGTTTGACTGTGCAAAATTAAACCTTATCAATGGTTTTTTTGACTGGTCATGTATAAATGAACTGAAAGGGGCCGAACCAACACCAAATTCATTTATCAAACGCTGAACCACTGATTTGTCCCTTTCTTCACAAATTTCCTTATAACTATACAATTGATAAAAGGTCCCGAAAGTAGGTACAGCAACAAAACGGGTTAGTGAATCCATTAGAGAAGTAAAATAATCTCTTTTTCCCTGGAAGTACTTACCAACATTCTGATATCCTTCCCTATCGCCAATATATTCAGCAAGGGCCAATTGAAAGGGCGCAAAAACACCTGTGCCCATTATCTTTAAAACACGGCGTATCTCAACCATCATTGACGCCGGGGCAGCACAATACCCGACATTCCAGCCGGGAACCTGGCAGGTATGGCTAAAAGAGTTAACTAATACACTCTTTTCAGCCAGCTTGGGATAGAGAGAAACACTTTGGTGGGATATACCATCAAAAATTATATGTTCAAAGCTCTCATCACTTAATACAACTATACGGGTCCCATTAATTATCTTTTGAAGCCTAAGCATATCCAGCTCATTAAAAACCATTCCTGTGGGATTATGCGGAGTGTTGATAATAATCATTCTTGTATTGGCATTTATCATACAAACCACATCTTCCCAATCAACATGAAAATCAGGCTCTTTTAAAGATATAAATACCGGTTTGCCCCCATTTAAAATAATTGCCGGAAGGTAGGTTTCATTAGCCGGTTCAAATAATATTACTTCATCACCTTCGCCAACAAGGGCTGCAATGGAGGCATAAAACGCCTGATTTGACCCCTGTGTGACGGTTATTTCGTTATTGGCAGAATAATTATGTCCATACAATGATGTAATTTTTTTGGAAACCTGCTCGCGTAACTGGATTTCTCCAAATACGGAAACATTCTGACCGGTTCGTTTGGGCATATTTTCAAGTAATAATTCATCAAGTTTTGTAATGCCATCAAATTCAGAATAGTTTCCTGCTAAATTTAAAATACCAGGCACCATAGCCATTTCATCAACCAAACCCGTATCCGGGAAATTAAATTTTGGGTACATCATCATTAAAAATATAAATCATTTATAGTTTGTGTAAAATTACTCCAATGGATACTATTACCCTTAATCTTTTAACCCCTCCTGTCATCTGAATTGCGTCTGTGAACCGTTTAAAACATGCTATTGGTCAAATAAAACATTTGTTTCTTCAAATAAATAATGAGTTTTATGGCCTAAAACCCTTTGGGCCTAAATGCTTTAAAATCACTCCTTAAACAAGTCGGATAAAACATCAAGCGAACGTAAACGTCCTGCATCTTGAAAATGTAACTCAAAAAACCTTACCAAAGAATTCATCAAAACCCTTCGCTCAAAAACATTTACCGCCAACTTTGACAATTCGTCAATTCCGGTTTCAAAAAGGCGAAGAAAGATAAGACTTTCTGGTTCACTTAAAAAATCAGGATGTTGTGGTTCTGTATTTACAAAACCCCCCTCATATAAATCAAAATATTTGAATTCAACTGAATAATTATTATTGGGGAAAAAGCCTAAAAAACGGGTTAACTGAAAAAAGATTAACAGATGAAAATTTTCAATCCCCTTTCTTTCTGAATCCAGTATTAAAATGGCATCTGTAATAAATTTAAAAAGTTGTTTGTTGGTGTGTTCATTTCTTAATACACGAGAGAGCAATTCGGTTATAAAAAATGCCTGGGCCCTTCTCTCCTGCAAAAAAGGGATAACCATTAACGGCCTTTCAAGTTTAAACTCTTTAATTCGTTGAACCTCCTTTCCCTGTTTAAAATAAGCTTCCATATCAAGTATATTAAGTGGCTGTAAAAGAACTGCCTTGTCGCGCCTTTTGCTTCCAAAAACTCCGTTAACCATATAACTTTGCATACCATACTCCTGTGTAAACACATGCACAATAATACTTGACTCAGAAAAGCGGGTATGGTTAACCACTATACCCCGGGTTTTTACAATCATCTTAAAAATTTTTACACCAAATTTACCACATAAAGCGTGGTTGTACCATATCTATTCTTCAATAAAAAAAAGAATCACAGTTTTAACTTTAATTAAAAAAAACGGACTGGAGAAATATCTTGTATGACGGCGAAATAAAATCAAATGTGCTTAAATTTCACTTCATTTTTTCCTTTGTACTGAAAAAGGAATATTATATATTTGCATCCTCTAAAATGGAAACATATTATTATGCCCAGATGGCGGAATTGGTAGACGCGCTGGTCTCAAACACCAGTGATAGCAATATCGTGCCGGTTCGACCCCGGCTCTGGGTACAAAAAAACCCATTAACTTATTACAGTTAATGGGTTTTTTATTGAACGTTAAAGTATTTTTTTATTTGTATTTTTTTACAATTTATTCAGACCAATTTTAGTTATTTCGTTAGTTTGCATTATTGTGAAACCATAAAAATCACAATGTATATTCCTTATTTTAAATACTATCGAATTTAAATCCCAAACATTTATAAAAATAATTATCAACAAAGCAAAACGTGTAAACTTTAAATATTTATCTTTAAAGGAATAAACAAAACAAAAAAACTGAACGGGATTTGCTGAAACATGGCAAAATTTTCTGAAAGTGTGTTATATCGACGTTTGCGGGCTTTTATTAACCGGCAATTGGGGCCATCGTCTCTACCGGGTGATGGTATCAGGTACTGGCGTGAGCGCATATTTCATTTTTTTTCACTGGCTGTTGTATTTTTTGGTGTTGCCGTTTACCTTTACTACGGCCTGTTTTTTCTATTGAGTGGCCAATATCTGTTTTTTGCATTTTCAACGTTTGTTTTTGTTACTTCATTACTTGTAGTAAGTATTCATAAAATACCTCTTTCATTCAGAATAGGCTGGGTATTATTTATTCTTTTTGTTACAGGTACCTTTTTGCTGTTCAGGGGGCCCAACTCCACTATGGGCATGATTTTTTTATTTGCTGCCACCATAATGGGAGGTACCATGTCGGGAGCTGTTACAGGCATATGGTACCTGATAATTTGTTCAATAACCCTTACAGGGGCGGGCTTTTTCTGGTATTCGGGCCATTTTGAACATCCAAATGGCCCTGACATAAAATTACATACTTATATAAACCTTTCAATTACCTTTCTGGTTCTAAACCTGATAACTCTTTCACCATTAATATCATTACTTAACGGAATGATGTTTACCGTAAAAAAGGAGCGGAGATACCAACGAATTTTACAACGTGAGCAGGAAGACCTTGTATATGCACGGCAAAAAGCCGAAGAGTCAGACAGGCTAAAAACCGCCTTCCTATCCAATATGTCGCATGAAATAAGAACGCCAATGAATGCCATTTTAGGTTTTTCAAATCTTCTTTCGCATCCTGGTGTTACCGATGATGAAAAAGATGAATTTGTTAATTTAATAAAGCTGAATGGTAAAAATCTGATGTCGTTGGTAGAAGATATTATTGATATTTCAAAAATGGAAAGCGGACAATTTGAAATTCATAATGCCCCATGCCATTTACACCAGGTCTTAGAAGAGGTTTATACGGCTTTCAGTGATGAAATACGGCGCAGGGGAATTACAAGTGTTAAACTATATCTGAAAAAAGGAATTTCTGACGAAAAGATTCAAATACTTACCGATGCCGCCCGCCTTAAAAAAGTTCTAAATAACCTGATTGGTAATGCTATTAAATTTACTGATAAAGGTTATATAGAATTTGGTTATTCATTAAACAGCGACCATTTTATCCAGTTTTATGTAAAAGATACTGGCATTGGTTTACCGGCAGGAAAAGAGGAGGAAATTTTCAACAGGTTTTCAAAATTCAGCCATAGTGACGAAAAGCTTTATGGAGGCACTGGCATTGGCTTAACAATAGCCCGCCATTTAGTTAAACACATGGGGGGCGATATTTGGGTGGAACCACAACCAACACCTGGTACAACTTTTTATTTTACAATTCCGTTCCAAAAAATCATCTCTCACAACACTGCCAAGTCCCAACCCTGGTCATCGGCGGTAATTAACTGGGTGGGGAAAACATTCCTGGTGGCTGAGGATGAAGAGGACAACTTCAGGTATCTGGAAGTTGCGCTCTCACTGTTTAATGCGAGTCTTATTTGGGCTAGGGATGGTAAAGAAGCTGTTGAAGTATTCAGCAAAGTGAAACATATTGACCTGGTACTTATGGACATTAAAATGCCGGGTATGGATGGCTATGAAGCAACCAGGCAAATTAAAAAAATTAATAAATCGGTACCGGTGATTGCCCAAACTGCGTATGCCATGTTAGGAGAGCGGGAGTTGTCACTAAATGCCGGATGTGATGAATACATCTCAAAGCCCATAAATTATCCTGATCTGCTGGAGTTAATTCAAAGATTTGTTCCTAGCAGCCATGATGTTAATTCAACTACAAGCAATAGTAAAGTACCTCACTGATTTATTTCGATTTTAATACCGGATTGCTGTTACTTTATAACAGGTTATAAACAGGAGGTGATTTTGCGATTTAAAATTCCCTGCTATTTTTAAATCCCCAAATATTGTCATATATACCTCAAAACACCCAAATATCAATTTTCTTGAAGATAAAGCCGAAATTTAACCTGATTTTTGCGAAGTAATTTATTTATATAAAAGGTACCCATTGTTCGCACAACCATGCAAATATAAAAATGAGATTTTTGCTAAGCCCGTAGGTTAATTAAATATTATAAAAATCCGAGACCAATGAGGGAAATATCGTCAAAAAATGATTTCCTGTCGATATGCTTATTTATATAGCCCTTTATTTCTTGAATGTTTTGCTCAATTGTGTGGTTATTGCTAATTATTTTTTCAACTGACATTAACCCTGACGTTATTTTATTCCCTCTTTCCAATTCAACCAATCCATCTGTAAATGCCAGGAACTTTGTTCCCTTTTTAATCCTCAAACGCCCAACTTCAACCACCGGAATTACATCAAGCATTCCCAACCCAATACAACCTTTATCAAGTGCAAAAAGGTATCCCTTTTGGGGATCAAACAACAGGGGGGGTAAATGTCCTGCATTTACATAAGTTAGTTGCCTTGTTGTAAGATTATATTTGCCAATAAAAAAAGTGATGAATTTTTCATTATTTGCACTTTCATTCACCCTTTGGTTAAGCTTATGTATAAGTTTTTTAAGGCTAACACTTGAAGTAAACAAAGAACGAATAACAGCCTGAAAGTTTGACATAAGAAGTGCAGCGGAAATCCCTTTGCCCGAAACATCGGCCACACAAAATCCTATTGTATTACGCGACAATTTAATAAGATCATAATAATCGCCGCCAACTCCCAAGTGTGGATGGTAAATAGTCTGAACCGATAGTTTTTTTAGCTGTGGTAAATCCTGTGGAGCAGGGATAAGCTGATTTTGAATTCGCGAGGCAAGTTCAAGCTCCTTTTTCATTGCTTCCTGCTCAAGAAGGGCTTTATGCATCCGCTTATTTTCAATAAAAACAATTATCAGATTGGAAATAATCTGAATAAGCTTAAGGTGCTTTATGGTTGGGCTAATTCCCTGTAAATCTTCCTCCATATCGCCAATTAAAACGTAGCCTATTGGTTTTAACCGGTGGTAAAGGGGTATAACAGCATCAAATCCTTTTAAATTATCGGGTGGCGAAAGGGTAATATTTTCTATTCCCTGATAAATGAAAAGGTCTCTCTCAACATCTATTTTTTCCAATTCCTCAGCTGTAACGCCTGAATTCAAAAGGTTTTTCCATACATTATCTGTCCAGGTATAAACTAAAATTTTACCCACTTCAAGTTCTTCCCTAAGCAAAATTTCAAATTCGGCCAACAAATCATCAATCCCATGGTCCTGGTTAATTGTCTGGGCCAGGTCCAAAAGGATATTTAGTCTGTCTTTGTATAGCTTAAGGCGTCTTTTCTTGGTTTGTGTAATCATGCTTTTAACCTGCTCTGTACTGCCTAAATTTACAAAAATAATTGTTAGTCAAAAAAACATTTAATAAATCCTGTTTACAATTTTAACCTTACATTCAATAAATTGGGATTATTTATTTTATTTATGACCTTAAATTAATATAAAAAAGGATCCGGAAAACAACGCATTGAATCTGGATCCTTATAGTGTTCTTAAATATATATTTTATTCGCGAACTCTTTCCACGTAAGTTTTTTCAGTTGTGTCAACTTTAATCTTATCACCTGTATTAACAAATAATGGAACCATTATAATTGCCCCTGTGTCAATCGTAGCCTGCTTAAGTGACGAAGTTGATGAAGTATCGCCCCTAATACCCGGCTCAGTGTAGGTTACTTCATAAACTATAAATTGAGGAAGATTAACCAATAGGGGAGTTTCACTGTCAACGTGGTAAACAAGATCAACTTCCTGCCCGTCACGAAGCAATTCCGGAGTGCTTACAATTGATCCATTTACTGAAAATTGCTCAAATGACTCCAGGTTCATTAAATTGTAACCGGAATCATCTTTATACAAAAACTGGTGAGGGCGGTGTTCTACCCTTGCCTCGGTAACTTTCACCCCTGATGTAAAAGTGTTTTCAATAACACGGCCTGTAGATATGTTTTTTAATTTGGTGCGGACAAATGCCGGACCCTTACCGGGTTTTACGTGCTGAAACTGTACAATTGTGAATAACTGCCCGTTGAACTCAATACACATTCCATTCCTAAAATCTGCTGTTGTTGCCATATAAAAAACTTCTCTGTTTAATATTATTTTCGTGGCAAAAATAATTCAAATCAATGGAAAAAAAATGATTATGGTCTTATATTTTGAAAAATCGGGCTATGGAACAAAACTGGAGAACGGGTTCTGAAGGCCTCTGAACTGCTCCAGGTCGCAGGTAAATGATCCAACAACGAGATTGAATTTAATGCGAACCGGTATCCGGTTTAGGTCGCGGGTTATCCAAACATGCATATCATCTTCGGTTTTAAATGAACGACCTACCTCGGTTACTGGCGAAAATTTATAACACTCAAGCTTCCCGAATTTTGTATTAATGGTTTCAATACCTTTAAACCGGATTCTTAACGGGTATTCCTTATCAGAAAAATAAGTGACAATCTCTATAACCTGGCCTTTAGCCAATGAATCATTAAAATGCTTTTTCCGGGCAATATAAAAGGCCGATACGATATCATAAATATTAGGTGCAACTGTTTTATTTCCTGACCTTTGGCTTACAAGCCGGGTTGAGTCGGGGCCATGTTCAAAAAGAACCTCGTTGTAATAACGATATCTTCCTTCTTTTATATTTCTGATAGATTTAATCGGAAGATCTGTTTTTACATCTACAAAACTTTCATATTTGTCACGGATTTTATAAACTGCATCGGCCAAACCAACTGTATGTGCCGACCCAACTATATGTTGAACTATTTTCCCGTTTAAGGTTGTATCTTTAACCGAAAGTACCCCTCTTCCCCCTGTCATAAACCCATAGGACATTACATAATGTAATTCCTCCCCATGACCATATGCAGGCCGGGATAACGGTTTTTGTGCAAATGTTTTATTAAAAAAAGAAAATATACCAACAATAGCCAATATTAATAAATATTTAAATCCGAGAGTTCTCATAGGTATTTTAATTAATTATTCAAACAGCAATAAGTATTGAAATTTGGCAATTTAGCAACACTTTAATAACCGTTATACAATTTTCAGGCCTTTCTTGTTACGATGGTAATAAATGATTTTTTTTTTTTTGAATGGTTTTTAAAACTATTTAATATTTCATTATAACACTGAATCCTGTTTTACTAAAATTTAAATATCACATTGTCTATAATACTTTCCTTTTTGGTATTGTTGCAATAAAATCCTTAAGGTAAAATGGTTCAAAATAAGCAACATCTTCAAAAATTTTATTTTCAAAGGCGTTATTAGCCAGTCCTGCCATATTTTTAGCGCTGGGATCAATATTGTCAATAAAAACAGCGTTTTTATGGTTTATTACACCCTTGCCCTTAAAGGAGCCATTACCAGAAAAAACAATTTTACCGGAATCTAAAATATCACTATAACTTGTGCTATTTATAATCTCGGCTTTAATCTCTCCTTGTTGATTCAATTTCGGGTCATATAAGGCTGAATAAACTTCCATTCTTCGAGCGTCAATCATCGGGCATAATAAACCTTCAAAAGAATTGGCTCCATATTGAGCAGATGCTATGGTTGCTGCGGTTAAAACCTGCAGTGAGGCAAGAGAAATTAATGGTTTATTTAAAGCAAAACAAATACCCTTTGCTACTGAGACCCCAATTCTCAACCCTGTATATGAGCCGGGTCCGCTACTTACTGCAACTGCATTAATATTTTCAATGTTGAAATTGCTCATTTTTAATAGTTTATCTATCAATACAGTTAAAACTGATGCATGTGAATTTGGCGTAGTTTCTTCCAAGAATGAAATTACACTTCCGTTACTGGTTAACGCTACAGAACAAATGTTTGTAGATGTTTCAATACATAAAATAAACGCCATAGAAAAGATTAAAAAAACTTTGGCAAAGTTAACCATTTACTTAATAAACATAACCCCTAATAAAAAGCCATGTACAGTTTAAAGCCAAATAGGGAATAAACTGCACTGAATATTGGCAGTAATTAAAAAAACCAATTTGCCCACCAGGTACTTTTTGTTTATTTCATGCCATAAAGAAAAAGGGACAAGTCAGGATTTAACAATCCTTATATAATACCATATCTATTTTGAAAAACTATAATTGGACCCTGATAACCTGTTTTTAAGTTTTTCAACAATCTGGCGAAAATTACATTTTTCCATTCTGTAGTTGATAATATATTATGCAGATGTTTTCGTAAATGTGAAAGCCTATAAAAGATGAATTTGAAAAATTTATATTGCCATTTGATTATTTATATAAATTGTAAATAATGGGAAAACAAACTATAAAAAAACTGCTCCACCCTATTAAGTAAGAGTGGAGCAGTTTAACCTAACCATATCCCATTAATGTGGGATTAACAAACAAATCCAAAAACTATAAAACAATGGGTTTTCCCATATAAAAATCGAGGATTTTTGTACGTAATATATAGGAGTATTTAGCTTGAATAAATTCAGACTGGGCCTTAATAAGCTCAGTTTTGGCAATATTGTATTCAACTGAATTTACCATACCAACCCCAAAACGTTTTTCGGTATATCTAAAAGATTCTTCATATGAATCAACTGCTGATTTTCCGGCCTGGTATTGTCTTAAAGCACCAACAGCATCAGCTGAAGCCTGTTGAATCTCTTTTTTTAGTATTTGCTTTTGCCTGTCAACCTCATATTGAGCATTTAAAATTCCTATTTGGGCGTTTTTTATCCCTGTTCTGACCGAATAACCGTTAAAAATTGGGATGCTAAGGTTTAAACCATAAAAAGTTGTAGCATTATCACGGAAACTTCTTCCAAAATTGAAATCGGGGTCGCCTTTAAATTTTGCCACGGAGGTTCCCCACCCAGCCGATAGCGAAAGCCTGGGCCATTGATACCCCTGTGCAATTTTTTTATCAAGCTCACTTGACTTTAATTTTAACTCGGCTGCAGCTATTTGTGGCATTGCAGCAACCGAATAAGTAAATGCTTCATCGGCATTAACAAGAGTAAATCCTGATATGTCATCAATTGCAGGTGTTTCAATATCAAAACTTTCAACTTTTTCAAGGTCAAGTGCCTGGGCCAAATCAAGTAATGATAAATTCAGACTGTTTTCCAGCCTTGTAACATTTAACGCTTCGCGCGACGCCTGTGACTTAATTTCAAGAAGGCTCCCCTCGGGCAGGCTCCCTGCCATTACTAGGCTTTGGGTGCGGTCAACCTGTAGTTTTACCAACTCAAGTTGCGATTTTGAAGCTTCAAGAAGTTCCTTGTCAAAAAGTATTTGAAGATATAAGGCAGCAATATTCAATGATAAATCATTTCTTGCCTTTTCAACATCCTTAACAGATGTTTGCCAATCTATAATCGACTGCGTAATTGTATTGCGACGCGCAAACCCTTCAAAAACAGGTACAGATGAACTTATTGATAAATCTGTAAAGCTTGTGGTAACATCACTAATTTCATAATTTACTTCATTACGTACCCTGCCCATTCTTACAGAATATCCGGAATTAGCATTCAAACTGGGAGCAAGATCAAACTTTTTCTGATTGTATTGATTTTTTGCATAATCAGCACCCAGTGACCTCATTTTTATAGTTAAATTGTTTTCCTGTGCGTGATTTATACATTTTTGGAGACTCCAAACCTCCTTTGTTTGGGCCTCAACGATGGTTGCCCCGGAAATTAAGGCAATTATTGTTAATAATGTGGTTCTCTTCATATATTTTTCTGTTTTTTATGATTAAAAAAGCCCTGATTAAAAGGATCAACCCGCCCTATTAACTTCACATAAACATCTGAAATAATACAAATTAAATTTTAGGAACTTTTATTTTTTCTTCTTTTGTGATCCCCTCTAGCACTTCAATGTTTATGCCATCAGAGAGACCTGTTTTAATCTGTCTTTTTTCAAAAATCTGCGGAGCAGTTTCAACCTCAACAAAAACAGAGTCGTTACTAAACTGAAGTAATTTTTCACTAACTGTTAAAACACTATCCCTGCGATCAAGAACTATATCAGCATTTGCACTATAGCCGGCCCTGATAAACTGATTTTCCTTCAATTTAACAGCTGCTTTTATTTCAAATTGAATAGCGCCATTTGCCTCTTTACCTTTTGGTGAAATATACTCGAGAAATGCATCAAACGATTCTGATTCAAGGGCACCAATTGACAATAACAGGTGCATACCTTCTTTTACTTTTCCTACTTCAGTTTCGTCAACATTACCCATAAAAATCATTTCAGCCATATCGGCAACAACAGCTATTGTTGTACCATCGTTAAAAGCATTACTTTTTATAACCGAGTTACCTTCTTTTACCGGAACATCAAGCACCATGCCTGTAGTTGTTGATCTTATCAGGGTGTTTGTTTGCGCACCACTTTTGCGGGTTACACCTTCTTTAATAAGTGCAAGGTGATTTTCAGATGTTTCCAGATCCTCCCTTCGGGTATTAAACCTCAGTTCTTCCGATTGAAATTCAGATAAGGCAATAACCTTATTCTCATAAAGATTTTTTTTGCGGTCATACTCAACTTTTGCATTTTCAAACTCGAGCCTGGCTTTTTTCAACCGGTTTTCTGCTTCGTTAACCTGAATCATTTCAGGGATGATTCTAATTTTGGCTATTAAATCACCCTGCCTAACCAAATCACCGGCATCAACATAAATTTCGGTAATAATTCCGGATTCCTGTGGTTTAATGGCGATTTCTTTGCGTGGTACAACTGATCCTGTGGCTACTGTTTTTTTAATAATATTAATGGTCTGAGGAAGCTCAGTTTCGAAAACCACCGGCTGGGTTTTTGACTTCTTATACAGGTAAACAAATACCCAAAGAACAAGCGCCACAAAAGCAAACAGAATTAAAAATTTAAAGAACTTTTTCATGGTCAATATTATTTTGATAAGTTAATTTTCAAAAATTTTCAATTGTATATTATGTTTCTGATTTAATGATTATTGAAAGGCTATTTGTCCGTTATAATTTCAAAATTAATTATTCGTGCCGCAATGCTTCTATAGGTTTGATCCTAACAGCTTTTTGTGCTGGAATAAGACCAGCTATCAACCCGGTAATTACAAGGATCACTATTGACGCTATTGCCATTGCAGGCCCAATTTCCGGATTTTTAAAGAAGGTTCCGTTTGTTGAAGCTTTTGAAGCTGTTGCCTGAATTAAAGCCATATCAACACCATGTAAAACCAGTGTGCCAAAAGCCAGGCCCAAAAACCCAGCAATTGTTGTAAGAAAAACTGATTCAGTTAAAATCTGGCTAATAATTGTCCATGGCCTGGCCCCAATAGCTCTTTGAATACCAATTTCCTTTGTTCGCTCCCTTACTATTACAAGCATAATATTACTAATGCCAACAGCTCCTGCAATAAGGGTTCCGATACCAACAATCCAAATCAATGCATTAATCCCTATAAACAGGTAGCTCATTGTCCTAACCTGCTCCTCAACATTGGCATGGCCAACAGCGTCTTTATCATCGGGTGATATTGAGTGGTTCCGTTTTAACAGTTCAATTACATCCTTGGCTGTTTTTTCAACGCTTTTACCCTTTTTAGTGGTAAAAGCAAAATAATGCACCCTGTTACCATAGTTAAAAGTTTGCTGCATTGTGGTAAAAGGCAGATAAATGCTCTCCTTTTTATTACTGCCAATGTTAATATTCGGATTTTTTGACCTAAAAACACCTACCACCATAAAATATACCCCGTTTACTCTCAGGTATTTACCAACCGGATCTTCGTCCTTGTCAAACATTACCTCGTAAACACGTTCTCCAATTATACAAACCTTGCGCCGGTGCAACATATCAACATGGTTCAAAAGCCGCCCGTGTACAATTGCGTTAGGGTCAATAAGATCATATTCAGGATAATCCCCATTTACTGTAAACCCTCCTGTTTTTAGTCCCCTCACAACATTTTCACCTCTTGAAATATCCCAGCCAGACAAACGAGGGGCTATAACATCCACCTCAGGGATTTGCTCACGAATAGCTTTCATGTCCTGGTTGGTGAAATTCCAGAAACGCCCCTGTTTAAATCCTTTGTAAGGCTTTGTGGTATTTTGGGTCCATACAAATGCACTGTTGGTGGCAAAATCCTTAACGCCCTCTGTAATGCCGTTTACCAACCCATTCCCCGATCCGGTCATTACTACGAGCATAAATATTCCCCAGAAAACTCCAAACGCAGTCAGAGCACTACGAAGCTTATTCTTTTTTATGGCAGAGAATATTTCCTGCCAGCGATCTCTGTCAAACACAGTATCTGTATTTTAGTTAATTAATATTTTATTGGCAATTATAACCTAACCGCTACCTGTATCTCCATAAATTTACTCATCGTGTAATGCTTCAATTGGCTTAATTGAAGATGCTTTCCGGGCAGGGATAAACCCTGCAACTAAACCGGCAAAAATAAGGACAATTGTGGCGGTTACAGCAACCTGAAAATCGGCTGAGGGATTAAAGAAAATTCTGTTAATCATAGGATTTGCTTCTGCTGATTTAAGTAAAACCATGTTTACCATATGCAAAACCCCCATGCCCAGAAGTAACCCAAAAAAACCTGCTATGGCTGTTATGAACACTGATTCTGATAAAACCAGGCGAATAATACTCCATGGTGTTGCTCCAATTGCCTTACGTATCCCTATTTCCTTGGTACGCTCTTTAACCAGTATAATCATTATATTGCTTACTCCCACAATACCGGCAATAATTGTCATTATTCCTATTATCCAGACAAAAAGCCTTATACCAGCAAAAACTCCCTGTGCCTGGGTAAAATTTTCCAGAGTATTCCAAATAAAAATTGCTTTTGAATCACTCTCGGCAAACCTGTGGCGGCGGGCCAACATTTTACGGATTTCATCCTCTATTTTTTTATTTTCCTCAATAGTTGTTGAAGTGGTTGTTACAGCCAGATTCCTGATTCTGTTACCTCCGTTAAAAACTTTCTGGGCTGTTGAAAGCGGAAGAAAAACCTTTTTAGCATCAGCCTGCTGATAATCCTGAAAAATTCCTACTACTTTAAACTGAATACTTCCAACCTTAATGAATTTGCCCATTGGGTCTTCATCCTTGAAAAGAATATCAACAATTGGCTGTGAAAGCACTATAACCTTGCGGGTTTCATCAATATCAATATCATTAATAAACCTCCCCTTTTTCATATCGAGAATTTCAATACCGTTAAATTCGGGCATAACACAGGTTATTGAATAAACCCCAAACTCATTTTTATATGTTAAAGGTGCACTGCCACGCAAATACATCCGGCCCGAAATGTTTTTTATGCCTGATAATTCTCTTTTTAAAGCATCATAATCTTCGTTTGTAAACTGAATACGCCTGCCTTTTCGGAAGCCCTCAAATGATTCAGATGTTTCACCGCTGTTTATCCAGATGGCGTTTGTTGCCGAGCCCCTAAAGTTGAATTCCATGCCGTTTTGTAAACCCCTGCCCGAACCCAAAAGGATTATTAGCATGAATATACCCCATGCCACACTAAAACCGGTCATAATGGCCCTTAGTTTGTTTTGGCGCAGGGTGGATAATATTTCTTCAAAATAATCAATCATAACCTTTTGGATTTATTGCGTTACAACAGTTCCGGCCACCGGTTTGTGAAAGTCTCCGTTCACTTTATTGGTTTCTATTACTCCATCTTTGAGCCTGATAATTCTTTGTGTGCAATTGGCAATTTCATTTTCGTGAGTAACAATTATTATTGAAACGCCAGAATTATTTACATCTCTTAAAATATCCATCATTTCCAAAGATGTTTGTGAGTCAAGGGCGCCAGTCGGTTCATCAGCCAGGATTATTTTCGGATTGGATATAAGTGCCCTGGCAATGGCAACACGCTGTTTTTGCCCCCCTGAAAGTTCTGATGGTAAATGTTCTGCCCAATCGCGTAATCCAAGTTTCCCCAGGTAATCAAGGGCGATATTATTTCGCTTTTTTCGGCTAACACCCTGGTAATAAAGTGGAAGGGCAACATTTTCCATGGCATTTTTAAAAGAAATAAGGTTGAATGATTGAAATACAAAGCCGATATACTTATTTCTATACTGGGCTGCTTTTGTTTCACTCATTTTTTCGATACGAATACCATCCAGAAAATACCCTCCGGCATCGTGGGAGTCAAGTATCCCCAGTATATTCAATAAAGTGGATTTGCCTGACCCTGAAGAGCCCATTATACTGACCATTTCTCCCTGCTTAATATCCAGGTCGATACCTTTGAGAACATGTAGCGAATTACTTCCGGTTACATAAGATTTGTGTAACGTTTCTACCCTGATAATGCTATTACTCATTTTTAGGATGTTTATATTTTTTTTTAGAGAGTTGATTAAACAATCTATCAAGGATTAGGCCAAAAAATTTTAATTGGTGTTTATTAAGCAATTAAATAATTACGAAAAATACTTTTCCTTAAAATTTTTGTCTGTTTTTGGAACAAAGGGTGTGCGATTACGGACATCAAATTACATTAAAGACGTTGAAAATGTAATAAACAGAAATATCAGTTAATTTCAGGCTTTTTGGCTAAACATGAAAATCAGATTGGTGCAGATGATGTTGATTGCAATTTTAATTATAGAAGAAAATTCTTCCGGATATAATTTTAAGCCCATTGCCATTTGATTAATTTCTCTTTATGATCTTTATATGCAATTAATAAATTATACTTTTGTATTTCATAAAATTTTTACCCATGATTAAAGGAGCCTTTGTTAATATTTCACCATTTGTAAAATTATTACTCATTTTTCTGATTGCTTTAACTTCTTCAGTAGTATTAACCTTTTTAATTTCTGCATTGGCCATACCCTTTACAGGGTTAAGCGAATTTTCCTCATTTTATACAGGTTCGGCTTCAAACGGCTACTTAAAATTTATTCAGGTAGTTCAGGGGTTTTCAGTTTTTATTATTCCTTCATTTTTTGCAGCATTTTTATTCTCACCAAACCCCATTAACTGGTTAGGGTTCAAACGAATTAATTTTATTCTGGTGGTATTGTCGGTAATGATTTTTGTTGTTTGTCAACCCTTGGTTTCTCACCTTGCCGAATTAAATTCTGAAATTATTCTTCCGAAAATTTTCAGTCCAATTGAAAACTGGATGCATGACACGGAAAACCTTGCCCGTGAACTAGTTTTCCGTTTATTGGATACCCGGCATCCTGTGATTATAGGTTTTAATATTATAATGATTGCTGTGGTTCCGGCAATTGGAGAAGAGATGCTTTTCAGGGGGTCAATTCAGCCTGTAATGGCAGCATGGCTAAAACGTAATCATGCTGCAATTTGGATAACTGCATTTTTATTTAGTGCTATGCACGTGCAATTTCTTACTTTTTTGCCACGGTTTATACTTGGTGCTATTTTAGGCTATCTTTTTTTATATGGGAAAAGTCTTTGGTTGCCAATTGCCGGCCATTTTACCAACAATTTATTATCGTTGTTAATTTTTTATTTTTACCGGTTTAGGAAACCCGGATTAAATCCACTGGATCCACAAACCGACAACTACAACATTTGGATGGTGACTGCAAGTATTATTTTAGTTACAGTTTTGTTGTATTATTTAAAACAAAGGAATAAGTCCGAAAAGCTAAATAATGTAGATTAAAATCACAAAATCTGAAATTTTTCACTAGGCCTGAAAACATATACCAGCCCATACTCACTACCCTTTGCCCGTTTATCATCAGGCTCAAGTTTATCAAAACTTTTTTCAACTTCGTTCCAAATGTCCAGAATAATAGAATCTGCTTCTTTTCGTTGATTATTCACTTTTTCGAGAAGTTTTTGGGTTGTATTTAGTAAATCCTTATGAATATTGTATAACTCAATGAATTTTTCATATTTCACCCTAACCAATGCAAGTGAAGGGTTATAAATACGGGTTGCCCCTTTTGCCATCCTGTTTTCTTCACCTTTTAAAAGTTGGTCGCCCCAGTAAATTAATTGCTGCTCAGTGCCAATTTCAGGAACAGCTTTCTCATCTTCGCTGATGCCATAAAATGTTCTAACATCAGGTTTTAATTCTCCCCTTAAAATACAAAGGTTAACAACCTGGAAAAAATGTGAAACATAAAGTCTTGCTGCCCGGTAATGTTCACTTAACTGATGTCCGATTTTTGCCTGCCGGTCCCTGTTATGATTATACTGAATTAAGGCTTGTTCAAAATGGGGGAAAAATGCCTGCAACCTTAAAAGCAGTTTTTGCGAAAAAGGGAGTGTTGATGGACTCATTGCCGAACCCTTTTTTAATGCTATTTTCATAGCCCGAATACGGGCCTGGTCTGTATTTGGCAACCGTCGGTATGGCATGATTCTGATTTTTAGGCCGATGAATATATATAAAAATAAATTTAAATGCAAAAAATAATGGCCTGGTAATAAGACTAAAAGCACCTGACAACCACACAACATTTTGAATATGTGCACATTAAACAATTAGGATATTTTAACTTTTGTGCATTTTTTTAAGCAATTATACAATTCCGGTGGTTTATCTTTAATTAAAAAGAAATCATAGAATTGTTTTTAATTTGATTTCATTATGATAAAAACAATCACTACTGTCCGATAAATTTTTCGATAAGATTCTATAATGCCAACTAATTTCGGTGTCCCTACAGGACACTGAAAATTGGGGTCGATTCATCTTTACCGATATTCTGTACCTGACGGCACAGTACCGTTAGGTACTAAAGATCGGTAAAACACTTAATTGAGGATTGAACTTTTGTCTCGTTAGGGACAAAACAACTTTTTATCGGATAGTAGTGATTGTTTTTCGTACCCTGAAAATATAACATTAAAATGCCAAAAAGTTTAACTATGTCACATCAATTTAAAGCAGGTCAATGAATTTTAAGTTAAATTTTCCATAAACCACAGCAAATACAATGGTTATATTGAAAACAATACGGCAAAATATTATGTATATCAAAATGGAAATTAATTTTTTCCAAATTATAGAAATAGTAATTCCATATTATTTGGTGGTAATTTATGCAGGTTTAAATACCTGTTTAACATCTGTCAGTAACAACATCTTTTTCAAGAATAATAACCTTGCTGTCATCATAAAGAACAGAATACCCAAATTTAGAGCATATATAATCGAAAGTTTTTTTATGGAAAAAAGAGACATGGGTAATATCGCGTAAATACCACCAATCAGCTAATTGATCTAAGTTATTCCATCTCTCCGTCATAACGGTTAATATACCGCCCGGCCGTAACAATGCAGTAATTAGTTTTATATCACGTTGTGGTTCAAAAAAATGCTCGAAAGTTTCGGTGGCAAAAATAAAGTCCATTCGTTCATCCGGAAACTCAGGGAAAAATATTGGATCATAGTTAAAACATTCAAAGCCTTCCTTTTCAACTAAACCGGAAAGAACAGGTTCAGGCCCACAACCATAGTCAAGGCCTCCCATACCGGGTTCAAACAGTTTAATGGCCGGTTTAACAGCAAGGTTTAAATTGTCAATATAACCTTTGTTATCAGAATTGTTATTATGATATTTATAACGGCTTTTCTCATCAGCAGGCGCCGGCCTTAATTCCGGATCTTTAAATACCAGGTCACAATTAGGACAGTGCCACAATTTATAGTTAATCCGGCCTTCAATTGAAGAATCAATAATATTTGGGCAAAGCGGACAGTTCATTAAATTACTTGTTAATTAATAATGGCCGAAATCAATAATATTTTTGATTTTAAGCCGCGAAAATATACTTAATTTATTAATTATTGGTCAACCTCCCTAATAATTTTAGTTTATCTGCAAATTTTCGATGAATTTAAGCCATTACCGTATTAAAATTTTGCCGTATTAATAAACCTGAATCCCGTATTTATAGCAAAAATCAGGGTTATTTTAACCAGTTTATGAGAAGTGTAAAACCAATTTAGGTTTGAAAAAAACTGCCTTTCAACCGGCCAGTTAATTAGTCTATTCGAATATGGAATTTAGGCGAAAGAAAAAAACTTAAAGATTTTAAACCAAAAAAAGAGGGTGTCTCAAAAGTTTTTTAAAGCCTCTGAGAATTGAATATTTAAAAAACTTCTCGGGTAAGGAGTACGAATAAAAAGAGGGTGTCTCGGACTTATGAGACACCCTCTTAAACTTAAAATAGACGTAATAAAACTATTTCTTTGGTTGTTCGGCCTTTTTTTTGTCACAACAGGCTTTCTTTTCAGCTTTGTTGCATTCTTTCTTCTTTTCAGGGCATTCAGCCTTTTTTTCAGTTTCCTTTTTGGTTTCTGTTTTCTGTGGTTCTTGTGGCAATACTTCAGCAAAAACCGGAGCAGATATACCTAACATAAATACAAAAATGAATGAAATTGCTAATCTTTTTTTCATGGCATTTAATTTTTTTGATTTGAAAATTTTTCACTACAAATTTAGAATCATTCTTTATAAAAAAAAAGAATTATGCTGTTAATGGTTGTTAACAATAAGTTAAAGTTATCAGGACAAATATCTTTTTCATAATTTTGAAACATGAATTTTCTGAAAAAATTGGACAGGCAGGGACTACTTGCAACATTTACCTTTACCATTTTGGTTTTGCTGATGCTAATACAGGTGGGTTGGATTTTTCGTGTTGCAAATTTAGAGAAACATAATTTTAATCACCGGGTGTTAATAGCTTTAAAAGGGGCCAGAGATGAAATTGGACTTAGGGCATTTAGGTGTACAGATATGACTGCATTTTTATGCGGCAAAAAATGCGGTGCGGATATCCAAAAGAAGAAAAGGGCAGAAATTGACATTATAATAAGGGAAAACCTGTCGATAAACAATATTGTTTTACCTTATACTTTTGAAATAACAGATTCAATTTTACCAAAAAGTAAGGGAAACCTGCTAACATCTCCCTGTTATCTTCAAAATTTAAACGGATTGATTGACCAGAACGGAATCCAGATAAGGGTGCAATTCCCAACCCGTAACCAGTTTATAATGGCCCAGATATCGGGATTGCTTGGACTTTCAATATTATTCATCTTTTTTGTAATGTTCTCATTTGCTATTACTTTCAGAATGTTCAGAAAAGAGAAAGCCTTACTTTTACATACGACCGATTTTGTTAACAATATGGTCCATGAGTTTCAGACACCTATTGCCAATATGCGATTTGCTGCCAATTTAATAAGAAAGAACAAATCGGACGATAGCCGGAAAAAGAACAATGAATACACCGGGGTTATTTTGGAAGAAACCCAACGTTTGCAGGGTCATGTTGAATCAATACTTAGAGTTGCCGGAAATGATAGCTATCCGCATGAAAAGGAGATTGTTGATATTGGAGAAGCAATAGAGCATGTAATTGGTACATTTAAATACAGAATTGCCCATACCGGTGCAATTATTGAATTTAAAAACAATGATTCCTTGAATAAAATAGAGGCAGAAAGGGGCCCTGTTTTACTCATATTATCAAATTTAATTGACAATGCCTTAAAATACGTAAAACAAAAACCTGTTATTAATATTTCAACTTTAAATAAAAACAAATACCTGGTTATTAATATCAGTGACAACGGGATAGGAATTTCGAAAGATAACCAACAGAGAATTTTCGATAAGTTTTACAGGGTATCAACGGGTGATGTACACAATGTTAAAGGATTTGGATTGGGATTAACCTACGTAAAAAAAGTAACCATACAATTTGGCGGTTCAATTTTTGTTGAAAGCGAACCGGGCAAAGGGAGTACCTTTACATTAAAATTTCCGATAGCTGAATAATGAGTAACCCAAAAAAAATATTGGTTATTGAAGATGACCCCAACATGGGGTTTCTGCTTAATGAATTTCTTACAGCCGGTGGTTTTGAAATTGAATTATGCAAGGATGGGGATTATGGACTTGCAGCTTTTAAAAATTCGGAATTTGACTTTTGCTTAATTGATATAATGCTTCCCGGTATTGATGGCTTCACTTTAACCGAACGGATTAAAAATGAAAATCCTGATATCCCGGTTGTTTTTTTAACTGCACGATCATTGAAACAGGATAAAATTAAAGGTTTTAACCTTGGGGTCGATGATTACATTACAAAACCCTTTGATGAAGAGGAACTGCTTTGCCGAATCCACGCCATTCTGAACCGTTATGCGGTAAAGCCCGACACCCAGTTTAAGGATACATTGGACGAACCATGCACCATTGGAAGTTTTACCTTTGATATTCCAAACCACTCCCTAATTTATGGCGGTAAGCAACAAAGGTTAACTTATAGGGAATGCGATGTACTTTCCATGTTATGCCAAAACAAAAATAAAATTGTTAAAAGAAGCGACCTTTTAATTAAATTCTGGGGTAAAAATGATTATTTTAATGGCCGGAGCCTTGATGTTTTTATTACCAGGTTAAGAAAACGTTTGATGGACGACCCTTCGGTAAGGATTGAAAATATTCCAAAGGTTGGTTTTGTTTTGCATGATGCCCACAATAGTGATAAATTATAATTGCTTGTCGCAAAATTATTGGGTCAATAAACATCCCGAAATTATTCCTAATCACAAAATTGGTCATTTAACCCTTATTTTTGGCATTGAAGATTACACAACACCCGTGGATCAAACTTTATAGGAAACAACCGGTTACAATACCACACCAGAAAACTTTTTATTTGTATGCAGGAATCATTTGATAATAACTTTACCAGATATGAAAAGCGGCGGGTTACCGGTTAATATTAACCGCCGATTTCTTAAGTTTATCAATATCCTCAACTTTAAAATCGCCATAAAAGCTAACAAGAATTAAACTACTATCGCCCTGAATGGTAACATGGCACTCCTGAATAATTTTTCCTTTTCGTTGCAGAAAAACCCTCATATTATTATCCTTTTCCTTTTCTTCAAGATCAACCTCATTAAACGGTGACTTTTTAAGAAAATCAACTATTTCAAATCCGGTATTTCTATTCACTTTTTGGTTGCAAATTGCTAACCGTACTTCATTTAACGGGCCGGTAACTTTTTTATTCTCATCCTTATCATCTCGGCTAATATCCAAATCTATAATATCTATCATACTTTTTGAAAAGCTTAACAACGATATGTTTTGCTGATTCTTCAGGTTATCATATAACTTATCTGAAAGCCTATTTTGTCCGTTTAAAACCGGAAACAATACAACAATAAATAATACCACCAAAAAAGTTTTCATGCGAAAATAATATATA
This sequence comes from Marinilabiliaceae bacterium, assembly GCA_037439945.1. Classification (GTDB taxonomy): domain Bacteria; phylum Bacteroidota; class Bacteroidia; order Bacteroidales; family Marinilabiliaceae; genus CALEUX01. The sequence goes on along the minus strand of JBBIVA010000002.1, from coordinate 12,213 downwards.
AAATTAAGGTTTAATGCTAATTAGCTCATATCCCGCCAAACAAGCATGTTTCCGGTATAAAACTGAAACTCATAACCTGTTCAAACAGCTGAAAAACTCCTATCCTGTTATTAATACAGGTTTAATTTACAAGAACATTAATAGACGGATCAATTTTTAATACTTTCCCTTCAGGGACTTCAATTATTACTTTTACCCTTTGTTCGCGAAGCCTGGTACCCGGAGAAAGTGTGAAAATGCGGTCCATTTGTATAATATCTCCTTTCTGTGCCCAAATATATTCAACTCCCGAAGCATTTTGAACCGCGTTATTTTCATTATTCCCCCTGGCTGTTTTTTCAACAGTTAAAGACAAAAACCTGGCGTTTTCAATTATTTCAATTTCGGGTGTGCCTTCAATATTAAGGTTTCCGTTTTTGGCCCAAACACTTAGCTGGTTAGACCGGAAGATTCTTTCTCCTTTATAGTATTCGGGAATTTTAGCTTCTTTCAGAAAAAGCGTATCTCCACTAAGCGGCTCAAGAATTTCGGTTTGTGAAACAGTTTTAACTGTTGTAAACTGGGTTGCAATTTTAACTCCTGAGTAAATTATTAGGGCTATACCGGCAAGCCATAATATAAGGCCTGTTGCTCCAATTATTTTCCCCCCTTTTTTAAAATTAAAAATTAACTGTAACCCAAGGTAAAAAAGCATTAATAATGGTATCCCAATAAAAAGCAAAATACCAATTATTGCCGTAATAGATGATGTTGGGCCAATTAACATATCGGGAAGAGTTCCAACCCATTGGCTGTTTGGGATAAACTGCACCAGTTTACCTGTAAACAAAACTCCAACAGTCAGACCCACCATGGCCAAAAAAGAAACAACTAAAATTATTATACCCACAACAACACCTACGCCTTTTAAAACATTATTTAACGATGATGTATTGGAAATTCGCGAATCCGGGGTATATTGTCTTGCACGGTTTAAGCCATAATCGCCTCCGTACATCTGCATTCTTTGCTCCATGGTAAGAGCCTTTGGAATTGAAATCCAAAGAATTATATAGGGTAAAATTGAAATCCCGTAAAACAGTCCAACTACAAATAGCAACCTGAAAACTATCGGGTCAATATTGAAATATGTTCCAAGCCCCGAGCAAACACCCGCCACTACGCGTGAGTGCGGATCACGGTATAATCTTTTGGGCATTACAACCGGTGGTTTTTTACCCGTTTGTTTTTCATTTGCTTCTTCAGGATTATACTCATACACATCAGGAGTTCCCAGAACACTTATCACCTCATCCACATCCTTAAGGGTAATTGCCGTTCCCGAAGAGTGGACAACCGGGGCAAAAAGTTCGGCGATACGAGATTCAATATCATTAATTGTTTCCTTAGCATCATCAGTATTCCCCAACCTTGTTTCAACGGCTTTAATATACCCGTTTAGTTTTTCATAGGCATCATCCTCAATAGTGAAGGCCATGCCTGAAAGATTAATATGTATTGTTTTTTTCATCCGTAGATATTTTATTTTTATAATTGCCAGATAAACTGTCCCTATACATCGGAGTAACCCTCATGTTGATATTATATATTACCGGATTTGCTTTTGCTAAAACATTTTTGTTTTATCCGTAAATAATTTTAATAATAGGGTCCCCAACTTTTCGGGTTAAAACTTCCGCGTATTACAATACTTGTTTCATTGTTACATATATTTCAACAGGACAGGTGCCAGTTATGAAAAAAGGGCATCCACCCGGCTAATTTTATGAAAACCGACAGTAAAATCAGAATCACTATCAATACAATAAAACCTTTAAGGGCTGATCTGAATATTAATCCAAGTCCTACCAGAATGAGAATTGTTACAAACAAACCGGGGAAAAACATTCCAAAAAACGGCCCGTGTAAAAATGTCATATGAAAAAGAGGCATTGAGCCACCAATTAATTTACTCATTACCAATACAAGGACTGCGACTCCGGCAATTATTAGTACCGTTTTATCACGTTGGTTCATTCGGTTAACGTACGATTCTCCATCGCGGTATGCCTTTGAATTTCTAAAGTTTTTAAACCTGTTTTTTACATCCTGGTATTCTTCCCTGATCTTTTTCTCAATATTTGACACATTAATGTCTTCACCTCTCATTTCAAGTCTTTGAGATGTGGTAATAGCTTCCGGAATTGCAATCCACAATACAATATAAACCGGTATTATTGCTCCAAAACTGAGAAAAGGCAACACTGCGAACAAAACCCTAACAAGCACCGGGTCAATATTGAAATACGCAGCTATACCGGAACAGACACCACCTAACACCTTATTTTCAATATCCCTGTATAACCTCCTTCTTCTGGGTGGTTCAAAATTTGCGTTGCTTCCGCCAACGTTGGCCGTTTCTTCACTTTTCCCTTCTTTTTCATCGTCAATAAAATCTTCAGGTTGTCCCATAACCCTAATTACTTCATTAACATGATTAAGAGAAATTACGCCTGTTTTTGGATTTATTCTTTCAGAAAAAAGTTCACTAAGCCTGGCTTCAATATCTGCAATTATCTCCTGCCCACCCTCTTTTTTCAAAAACCAATTTTCCAGTTTACCCAGATATTCCCTTAAACAGGCATATGCATCATCATCAATAAAAAAAGCTGTTGATGATATATTTATTGATATAGTCTTTTTCATTTGTTTATATTTTGTTTTTAGTTGTCAGATGGAATTTCCATGATGTTAAATTTTAATCATTTCGATTGGTGTTTACCAATCATGGACATTTCATCACAATAAAATTTAATACTTATGGTTTAATGGCTTGTTCCGCAATTGCTGGAGAACACTCATTTTTGCAATTTTTTTTATATGGTGTTAGCATTTGACAAAACAAGTTATTATATAATTTTTAGTTTAGTGTCCCCGACTTTTCGGGTGAATTTTCCAATTTGCGGAATCAACCAGTTGAGCGGAACAGATGGTTGTTGCATACATTCTGGATTAATTCATCCTACTGTTTTTTTCTGACTAATTAGATTAACCGCTTCAACCAAATCGGCCCATGAATTATTTAATTCATTTAAAAATAGAGTGCCGTTTTCGGTAATACCATAATATTTCCTTGGAGGGCCCTGAGTAGATTCTTCCCACCTGTAACTCAATAATCCCTCATTTTTTAAGCGGGTTAAAAGAGGATATAGCGTACCTTCCACAACTATCATCTGTACATTTTTCATTTCATTTATTATGTCAGATGCATAAGCATCACCATTCGACAGTATTGACAATATACAATACTCTAAAACCCCCTTCCTCATTTGCGCTTTGGCATTTTCCAACTTCATATTGTAATGTTTTATCAGTTTTAACTAAAAATAAATACTATTGAGTCTCCCAATTGAAATCAAGGACTCATTTTTCTTAATAATCTCTTTACTGGTTGCTTCCTTTTTCCGGGCGGTATCAATGTTCTTTTCCTCGCTATTACCAGGGTTCGTATCAACCTTTGAGTCATGAATACTATGTTTGGCATTTAAAATGTCATTACACGGAGTTACCCACCCTAAATAAATTATTATCACAATCAGGGGTATACCCTTGGTCAGATAAAAAACTTTATGCTGCATCAGGTTTTTCATAATAGATTGTTTTTTTATCCAAATCCGGTAATCGATAATTAATTAATCAACTTTGCAATTTTTTAAAAATACCTTTTATTGCCTTGTTGTTGGTTATGCAAATATATGTACTTTTTTTAGTACTATGCAATACATAGTACTGGTTTTTTTAAATTTTTTTAAAAATTTCACAACGAGCTGATTTTCTTTTGGTTGAAACAAACGGAAAAGCCCGGAAAGAAATTAATCTTTCCGGGCTACAGGTTAATCAAGACTTAGAATTGGGTTTTTTAGTAAATTTTGTACCTAAATCAGATTTAAATTCTATTTATTTATCTACTTTGTTATTAAGTCCTGTCCATTCGTTATATCCGCCATCATACAATTTTACATCAGTATAGCCTAAAATATTAACAAGTGCTACATAACCCTTACCTGTACGCACACCTGAACTACAATAAAGAATAACAGTTTTATCCCTGGTAATTCCCTTTGATGCGAATATTTTCTCCAACTCACTTTTTGATTTGTACAATCCTTTGGCATCGAGAATGGTTGTGTGGTCGATATTAACGGCCCCGGGGATATGTCCTGTACTTTTATTTATCAGTCCCTTATATTCATCTGCCTCCCTCATATCAACCAAAACTACATTACTTTTTCCAGCTGAGGATTTAACCATATCGACTGATGCAAGCATATTTTTATTTGGCTTACCGTTAAATGTTACTTTGGGTGCGTTTGTAGGATTTTTTGTTACCGGCTTCCGTAATGCTTTCCACTACTCCATTCCCCCATCCAGAATTCGAACATCGGCAGCTCCCATATACTTAAAAATCCAATATACCCTTCCGGCATAGCGTCCTCCACCCTCATCATAAACTACTATGGTTTTTGTTTCGGATACACCTGCATCACCTAAAATTTTCGATATTTCAGTATCAGAAACCAACAAACCTTCAATATTACCGGGTTTAAAAAAAGCCTTATATGAAACATTTACTGAATTTGTAATGTGCACCTTGGCATATTCTGTATCGAGCTCAGCAGAAACAACAATATAATTTGCGTTTTTTTGCTGGGCGGCCAAATCAGTAGCAGAAATCAACACCTGTGCTATACCGGAGTAGGTTGTTGCGCAAGCTAAAAAAAGAGTAAAAAATAAAAAATACTTCTTCATAATAATTATATTTATAATGATTTGCCATTTTTAAACCGTTGGCAAAGAAATGAGTTGTCAGAATTTTACCTGTAACTGAACAACAAGTTCATCATTTTTAAATTCAGTTGGTTGTTCAGCCCTGTAAATACAGTTTAATTGAAGCCGGGTCCAGTCATTAAACAGATAGTTCAGGCCAAATGTCATATTGCTTTCCTTATATTTTTCGGCATTTCCTGAATCAAAAAAATCGTATTTAAAAACAGGTTCGATGTTCCATTTAGTGTTATATGCAACGGCAACAAAGCCTCCGTTTCTTTCTTCACCAAGTTCTATAAGGTTTCCGCTACATCCACCTCCAAGGTCACGGTTATAGTCGCCCTTGTCTGTAATATATTCACCCTGAAGGGTAAACCCTGCTATATTTGCCTGAAGTTCGCCAGCAAAAGATGTACGATCGTCAACAATATTATTGTATGAGGGGAACCCTTTTCTAAAGCTTCCGCCTATTTTCAGGAATTCAACAGGTTTAAACAAAAGGCGTCCTACAATATCCTTTTTACTGTTATTATCTGCACGGCCCAAACCACTTCCATTCATATAACCAGGTTGATATGAAAGCTTCGAATCTTCGGTGCCTCCCATTAAAACAGCTCCAAGATCGCGAAATGGGGCTACCATTTGTAAAGTAGCAGTTGAACGGTAAACAGTTAATAATCTAGTTATTGAAATTATTGATCCTGTTAAACTTGAAATTATCAGCCAAAAAGGCTGATAGTTTTGTCCGCATTTTTTATACCCCAGGGTTTATTATTGTAAATAATCCACTTGTAAAGGTTTAACCTGTATGTGCGTAATCATTAAAAAAAAGCGTATTTTCGTAGTTTGATAAAATTATGCTTTTATATGGACTCAACGAGGCAAAGGAAAATTGGCAGGCTCATTCAAAAAGAGATGAGTGAAATATTTCAGCGTGAAGTACGGGAAATGATTATGGGAACTTTGGTTTCCGTAACAGTTGCAAGAGTATCATCCGACCTTGGTCTTGCCAAAATCTACCTAAGTATTTTCCCTCCCCAGCATAAAGATGATGTTTATAAAAATATTACCCATAATTCAGCTACGCTAAGGTATATGCTTGGGCAAAGAGTTGGCAAACAGCTACGGGTAATCCCTGCCCTGCAGTTTTTTATTGACGACAGCCTGGATTATATAGAAAAAATTGACTCATTACTAAACGATTAGCCAATGCAATACGATCCCATCAAGAAATCGCTGGGAAAAGTGTTTAACAATACCCCCTGGTTAAGAATATTATTTTACAGGTTGTTAGATTTATTACTTTTACGTTCATGGCACATAAGGCGTGAGTTAAAGAAATGGTCGGTTAGTGCCCCTGTTGATTCAAGGGTTCTGGATGCTGGTTCAGGTTTTGGACAGTATGTATGGCGAATATCTTCAATGGGCAAAAATTGGGAAATTACCGGCCTTGATATTAAACCGGAGCAAATTGAAGACTGTAATAGATTTTTCAGAAAAGTAAATCTTGACTCAAGAGTAAAATTCAGGGAAACAGATCTTACCGGATTCGATGAAACAGAACAATATAACCTTATTTTATCGGTTGATGTATTGGAACATATAAAAGATGATGTTCTTGTTATGCACAACCTATGTAAATCTTTAAAAACAGGAGGAATATTGTTAATATCAACACCTTCAGACCAGGGAGGATCAGACACTCATCACCAAGGTGAAAACAATAGTGTAACAGGGTTTATTGATGAACATGTGCGTGATGGTTATAATATTGATGAAATTAAAGCCAAACTTATAAATTCAGGTTTTTCAAGGGTTGAAGCCCGTTATACATACGGCACGCCTGGAAATATTGCCTGGAAGCTTACCATGAAAATTCCTGTTCTGGCTTTAAATAAAAGTAAGCTCTTTTTTGTTTTACTGCCATTTTACTATTTGGTTGTTTTTCCTTTTTCATACCTAATGAATTACTTTGATGTAAATATGTACCACAAAAAAGGAACAGGATTAATTGTAACAGCCTACAAATAAACCATGAAATTAGCTGTAAGAATTGCAATACGTTACCTGTTTGCCCGCAAAAGCCAGAATATTATTAACGTTATATCATGGATTTCGGTAACGGGTATCCTTACCGGATCTATGGCGCTATTGATTGTATTATCGGTTTTTAATGGGCTCCACGGACTTATTGGCTCACTTTACAGTGCTTTTGATCCGGATATTAGAATTGAATCGAACATTAATAAAACTATTAATTTAACTCAATTCGATATTAAAACCCTAAAATCAGTTGAGGGAGTTGAAGTTTACACATATGTTCTGGAAGACCATGCATTATTCAGATTTGGGAAAAGACAGGTCCCTGGAATAATTTTGGGAGTTGACTCATTATTTTCATCAGTATCATCAATTGATTCAATAATTGTTGAGGGAAAGTTCAGAACCAGGTTCATGGGCCAAAACGAAGGTGTTATTGGATTTGCCTTAGCTGACCAGCTGGGGTTAAAACTTAACTTTGTAAATCCACTTATGATTTATGTACCCGAACGGCAAGGTAAAATTAATCTTGCCCGGCCCGAACACTCTTTTAGGTCAGAGTACCTAAACCCGTCAGGTATTTTTATGGTAAACCAGATTGATTATGATGCAAGTTATTTAATTGCCGATATAGAGCAGGTTCGCAGGCTTTTTGCGTATGATGATAAATCCGTTTCATGGATTGGGGTGAGAATAAAAAAAGATGCCAATATTTATAAAGTTCAAAATGCCATAAAAAACGTTACCGGAGATTCATACCTTGTACGAAACCGTGAGCAACAGCATGAAACTTTTTATAAAATGGTAAAGGTTGAAAAACTTATGGCTTACTTAATCCTATCTTTTATTTTAATGATTGCGGTATTTAATGTAATTGGCTCCCTTTCATTATTAATATTTGAAAAACGGCACAGCATTTCAACCCTTAGAAGCATGGGGGCAAACCGCAGCCTTATAAATAAAATTTTCCTGATTGAGGGCTGGCTTATTTCGCTGGCAGGAGTTGTTGGCGGTTTGTTAATTGGTTCATTGCTTATATGGGCCCAGCAAACATTTGGGATTTTAAGGTTTCATGGTGATGGAAATTTTGTTGTTGATGCCTACCCTGTGGTTTTACGTTTTTTTGATATAATTAATGTATTCCTAACCGTATCAATAATAGGCCTGTTGGCCGCCTGGTACCCTGTAAAAGTTATTGTTCGGCGGTATTATTCATCTGGTCAGGATAAGTAAATAAGGCATAATCTTTTTTTATAGTATTTAATATTTCATTTATTTCATCAATACTCTCGCTTCTTAACATTTTTATTTTAATACTCCTGAAGTTTTCCAACCCTTTAAAAGTAACAGCAAGGTGCCTTCGAGAATGTAAAATCCCTTTTCTCTCCCCCAGCCATTCAACAACCTGCTTAAGCTGAACCTTTATTAAATCAACATGTTCTTCAATGGTTAGGGCTGGGAGTAAGTTTCCGGTATCAAGAAAGTGCCTTATTTCTCTAAAAATCCAGGGTCGTCCGATTGACGGTCTGCCGATCATAAGAGCATCAACACCATACCTGTTAAGGTAAATACGGGCCTTTTGCGGTGATGAAATATCTCCGTTTCCAATAATTGGAATATGCATACGCTGGTTGTTTTTCACTTCACCGATAAGTGTCCAGTCGGCTTCCCCAGAATACATTTGTGCCCTTGTTCTTCCATGAATTGTAAGCGCTTTTATACCAGTATCCTGAAGTTTTTCAGCAACATCAACTATAATTTTTGATTTCTCATCCCACCCCAGCCTGGTTTTAACAGTAACGGGCAGATTTACGGCCTTAACAATTGATTCAGTCATTTTCACCATCAGTGGGATATCCCTGAGCATCCCTGCGCCGGCACCTTTGGTTGCAATTTTCTTAACAGGGCACCCAAAGTTAATATCAATCAAATCAGGCTTTGCTGCTTCGGCAATTATGGCTGCATTTACCATAGCATCAATATCCCTGCCATAAAGCTGGATCCCGACAGGCCGTTCATCATTAAGTAAAGTAAGCTTCCTTTTGGTTTTTTCAACATCACGCACCAATGCATCTGAAGAGATAAACTCAGTGTACATCAAATCTGCCCCAAACTTTTTACAAAGCAACCTGAACATGTTATCAGTAACATCTTCCATAGGCGCCAGTAAAAGAGGCTCTTTTCTCAACCCAAGATTTCCAATTCTCACTTTATCAGTTTTTGGTGTGCAAATATAACCAATTTTGAAAGGTAAAACCCTAATTAAAATAGAGAAAGCCCCTTTAAGCCGAACTATTGAAATAAGTACTCTAATCCAATTCTGAAGGATCCAATATGTTTGAAAAGCACTGATTGAAATCTCCCATTTCATTTCAGCTGTTTTTAAACTGATTTAGGCTAAATATTAATAACCGGATACCAATCTCTTTCTAAAAAATTCAGTTTAAAATTTATTAAAATTAAATCCCAATTTTTTGTAAATTGGGAATGGATAAAAAGTTTGTGTTTGTGCAGTAAAAAAATATACCAATCCAGTAATCTCATATGCCCCGAAAATACCGATTAATTATAATCTCCCTGGTAATACTTGCCTTATTGATTATAATAACCTTTAAATTTTTTATACGCCAAAGGGTAAATAATGATTTAAACAATTTATTTTCAAAAAATATTAAAATCGAACATGCCGACTCTCTTGTAGTTGATCAACTTATACAGCGTTCAGAAGCTTTTTTTAAAGAGACAGGGACTAAAGCTGAACCCTTTGGGCCGTTTTTACGGGAGGCAATTGAAATTGCCGAACGCAGGAATTTGATTTACCAGCAATGCGTAATTAACAACACCTTAGGAAAAAGATTCCGTAACAGGGCACTCTATGGCGAGGCCATGAAATACCACCAGAAAGCCCTTAGCCTGGCCCTTATTACTAACGACAAAGGCTTGCTGGCCGATGTATATAACCAGATAGGGGTAGTTTACAGGCGTACAGATGATAATGCCATGGCATTGGATATGCACTTTAAGGCATTGCGGATTGCTGAACAGGCAAAGGATACTTTTAATATTAGCGTTTCAATAAACAGCATAGGAAATGTAAATTACAACCTTGGGCGATATCATACCGCTATTGAATATTTTCTCCGTTCGCTTGAAATGTCTGAAATTATGGACAATACCCTTGGCCTGGCTATTAACTATAATAATATTGGTGATTGCTGGTTAAAACTTAATGAGCCTGATTCAGCCCTTTATTATCACTTTTTGTCACTTGATTTTAACTCAAGGATTGGAAGCCGCATTGGCCAGTCAATTTGTTTTAACAGTATAGGGGCAGTATATATTGCCAAGGGAGAGCCAGCCAAAGCGCTTGAATATCTTGATAAATCGTTAAGGATTAACCGAAAAATAGGTGATTTAATGCAGGTTTCAATAAGTCTTTGTAAAATTGGAGAAACACACCTATCCCTGAACAATTTAGCCATGGCCCAAATATTTCTGACAGAATCCTTCGAAATGGCATCAAAAATAGGGTCCAAATTTCAGGCTGAAGAAACAGCAAGGTTACTCTCCAGGCTTTTTGAAAAAGAAGGTGAACACAAAAAAGCCCTTGAGTATTTTAAAGTTTCATCGGTTTATAAAGACAGTATCCTGAATGAAAAAAACATGTATCACCTTACAACAATGGAGGCTGTTCTTGAGTCGGATATGCAGCGTGAAAAGATTTTGTTGCTTAACCAGGAAGCCCAGGAGCAAATCTCAGTTTTAAAGGGGCAGCGACTTGTTTACTTAATGTTCACGTCTATTTTGGCAATTCTGGCGGTTGTGGCTGTGCTATTAATCTATCAATACCGCCTTAGAAATAAATACCGCAATTTAAAACATCAGCAAAGATTGTTGCGGACACAAATGAACCCACATTTCATTTTCAACGCATTGAGCGCCATACAGGTTTATATTTTGGAAAACGATATACCAAAATCAACCCGCTTCCTTACAGATTTTGCCTCGTTAATGAGGCTGGTTTTGAGAAGTTCAAATCAGGATTATATTTCACTAAAAGAAGAGGCCCAGATACTAAAATACTACCTTGAATTGCAAATTCTCAGGTTTGCTGTACCATTTAACTATTACGTTGAAATGGATTCATACATGGAACCCGAAAATATTGTGGTGCCACCAATGATAACCCAGCCATTTGTTGAAAACGCCATTGAACACGGTTTAAAACTAATTGATAAAGGGGGATTGCTGTTTGTCAGGTTTAAAAAATTAGGCAAACAGCTTATTGTTGAAGTTGAAGATAACGGAATAGGAATAGAAGCGGCCAAAGCGCTGGATAATAAAAACAAACATCATGAATCAATGGCCTTAAAGATTACCCGTGAGCGACTCGATGTTATTCAGAAAGATTCGGGAGGGAAAGCGGGGCTGGAAATAATTGATAAAAAAAATATTAACCCATTTGATCGAGGTACTATAATAAAAATTATATTACCGTTTGTGGAGTTTAATTCTTCCAAACTGAAGAATAATGGATAGTGTAAAAATTCTTATTGTTGATGACGACCGGTTTACCAGAAAAGTGGTTGAACAAATACTTTTAAACCATTTCTCAGATATATCCATTGTGGGCCAAACTGGCTCGGTTAAAGAATCGATAAGATTAATAAAGGATCTGCAACCCGATTTGTTAATTCTCGATGTTCAGTTAGAGGACGGCAGCGCGTTTGAACTACTCCAAAGGGTTGAGGTTATAAATTTTAAGGTTGTGTTTATGTCAGCATACCAAGGTTATATGGAAGAGTCAATGCTTTTTGCAGCAGTTGATTTTGTTGCAAAACCTTTTGACGAAAACGAATTGGCCCTGGCTGTTGATAAGGCAATTGATGCTTTGTCAGATTCAGATTATAACCACAAAATTGACGTTATGTTTACCAACATAACCCAATCGCCACATGACCGTTCAATTGTTTTCCCAACCGTGCCAAACCCAACAACAATTTTGGTTAAAGATATTGTTTATGCAGAGGCAGTATTCGGGGGCTCAAATTTCTTTTCAGTTCTGGGCACCACTTTTTTTGTTCCCCGGCCATTGCGCAGGTACGAAACATTATTGTCGCCATATGGATTTTACCGTTGCCATCCACTTTATGTTGTTAACTTAAGACAGGTTAAAAAAATTGATTTTCAGAATAATGAAATCCAGCTCCAGATTGAAAAAAAATTACCATTTGAAGAGTGGCGCAGCTCAAGCCTTTTAAATAAGTATAACGAAATTTTTTATGTTTAACACAAATTACATTCCCTTGTTATAATTAACAAACTCCATTCAAACCTTTAAAATGGCTTAAACCCAATAATTTCCCT
>JBBIVA010000001.1:46832-98442 GCA_037439945.1 Marinilabiliaceae bacterium | reverse complement strand
TATATAACATAATAAAGCGTTTATGGCTGCAATATTCAATACAAACTATGCACTCTAATACATAGTAAGATATTTAAATTAAAAAAAAGATATTAGATGGCTGATTATTAGAAATTTATTAAACATTTTAATTTATCAGAAAAATTTTTTCAGCCAAAAATCTTCTAATCTTCGCATTTCGGAGGCTTCTTCATCATTTTTATCATCCCAACCTAATAAATGAAGAACACCATGAACCATTACCCTGAAAAGCTCATTTTGATGTTGGGTGTTAAAAATATGGGAATTACTTTTTACAGTATCGAGACTAATAAATAAGTCGCCGGAAATAATAGATGGAGAGGAGTAATTAAAGGTAATAATATCGGTAAAATAATTATGGCCAAGATATTGTTTGTTTGTTTTTAAAATATAGGCATCATTGCAAAATATAACATTTATCTCTCCTACTTTTTTTTTATTATGTTTTATAATTTCTTCAAACCACTCTTTTACTAATATATGGTTAAATTGAGGTAAATCTACTTCAACATTAAAAAATTCAATTTCCACAATCAGGTTAAATAAAAAACCATTTTTACTTCATTACCAGTATCATTAAACTCCAACTCATCGGCTAAATGATTCATTAAAAATATACCCCTGCCATGAGTTCTTTCTATATTTTCAGGTTTTGTTGGGTCAGGAAGGCTTCTGTAATCAAACCCTGGACCGCTATCAGAAATTAAAAATTCAATTTTACCTTCAGAAACAGCATACTCAACAACTACATTCTTTTCCTTTTCTAATTTATTACCATGTACAATAGCATTATTAACCCCTTCTACAACAGCTAATAACAGCTTACCATAAACGTCAGAATGAATTTGATGCTTTACTGAGATATCATCAATCAGCCTTTCTATCAGGCTAATATTTTCTATTTCGGATTTTATGACCATCTTATCCTCGTTTCAATATTAAAAATTCGATATCAAATATTTTGATATCCAGCTTACATTTATACTGAAATCACAAAAAAGAGTTACCTAATTTAATGATTTTTTATTGAATTAACCATTTTGCTGGATCCAATTTCTGGTTTTCATTCCAAATTTCAAAGTGCAATATTCCGCCTGCATCATTTACTTCTTTATAAACCTTGCCAAGTAAATCGCCTGCCTTAACATTTTGACCCTGCTTAACCCCTACTTCCCTTAAATTTGCATAAACAGTTAGATAGTTACCATGCCTAATAATAACAGCATTATTATAACCCGGAATACTAATAATTCGACTTACTTCACCTACGTGCACGCTAACAACTTCTTCATTTCCTGAAGTTTGAATATCAATACCATTATTTTTTATTAAAACATTTTTCAAAACAGGGTGCTCATGTTCACCAAACCTGCTAACCACAATTCCTTTAGTTACAGGCCAAATTAATTTACCAAGAAATTTACCAAAATCACCTCCGGTTGAAGTTGCTGTAACGGAAGCTTTACTGGCTTTTACTATTTCCAATATTTTATTATCCAAATCTTTGGCTTTTCTTTCTCTTTCCTTTAATGAAGAAATTAACCATTTCTCTTCTTTCTGCAATTCATTTAACAGTTTCCTTTTTTGATTTTGAGAATCGTTTAACCTTTTAAATTCATTTTCCAAAGAGCCCAGTGCTACTTCCTTTTCGTTCATCTGCGATTTAACATCCGCCAGGAAAGATTTCAATCTTATCTGGTTTTCAATTAAATGTTGAATCTGGTTCTTTCTAAATTTGGAATACTCTTTTACTAAACGATACCGGTTATATGCCTCGGAAAACCCTCCTGCACTAAAAAAAAATACAAGTTCATCAAGACTGTTTCGTCTGCGGTAAAAACCCATTAAAATTTTACCATATTCATTTTTCCTTAAGTTTATATCAATTTCAAGGTTATTAATAATTGCCTGGTTTATCTCTATTTTATTTTCCAAGAATAAAATTTCATCTTTAAAATTTACGATTAACCTCTCTCTTGTTGATATTTCCTTATTTAAAATATTGATTTGCTCAAAAGCAGACTCCCTCGATTTTTTTTTACTGCTAATCAGATTGTTGATACTCTCAATTTCTTTATAAAGTGCTTCTCTTTCAGTACGTAAATTATCAACATTTTGTGCAAAGCCATTAGTAACTGGCCTAAATAATAGTATTATAATTAAAAAATTATAAATCAACAACTTCATAATTCTCAGGTAATCTAAAATTTAGAGAATGTGATCCGTCAACTTCGATATCATTATAATCAAAAGTTAAGATATAACTTTTATTTCCTTGTTTGGCATTAATTTTTATTTGTTTAGGAAATTTGGTATTCTTTAAACTCTCAAAATTCTTATAACCAACTCCTATAGATATACCACTTAATGAGCTAACCATGCGGGTTTCAAAAACTTTAAAAATTCCCGGGGTCACGTTTATTTCATGTAAATAAAATTTTGTCTCGCGTTTTATAAATTTTTCTACACGTTTATCATTTAATGATTTAAGAGAATAAAAATCTGATTGATGGTAAGGAGTATATTTCTTAATCAGAGACGGATTATGATCAGGATATGAAAAAAGACAATTACTCAGTAAACTTTCAACTATATTGTAACTCAATTCAACGCCATATTTTTTACAAAGTTCTTCGTAATCTGTTTCTATTACTATCCTGTTTAACCGGTCTATAATTTTAATTTCTTTTTTACTGATTGAAACCCTGAAAACTTCAATACCCATTAACGGAATAACTGATACAATAATAGCCGAATCTCTCTTCAAATACATATTGGCTCGAACAGCCCTGGATTTTCCGTTTTCTTCAAAATCAACAGTTAAACGCCTAAAAAATAAAGAATTAAATGTTAGTTCATTGCTTAAAATGTTATCAACTAACTTATCTTCATCCATAATAGCCATAGTTTCAACTGAAGCAATTTTTTCCTTGCTCCTACAACTTCCATTTATCAATATGAAAACTGCTATTATTAAAAAAACCCAGTTGTTAAAAACCTTCATTCTTCTATTTTATATACCTTTTTTCATTAATTTTCTTTTCAATATTTTTAGAAATGTCATCATCATTAGTTTCTTTGGCTTTAATCCAAAATTCGACTGCTTTTTCAACATTTCCATTTTTGTATAAAATATCGCCGTAATGCTCAAGAATTACTCCATTCTCATTACCTCCGTAATTCAAAGCCTGTTCAATTATAAACAAAGCTTCAAAAAACCTTTCGCGTTTAAACAAAACCCAGGCATAAGTATCTAAATATGTAGCATTTTTTGGTTCCAGCTCAATAACTTTAGATATCATTTTCTCTGCTTTTTCCAAATTCACCTCTTCTACGCTCAAATAGTATGAAAAGTTATTCAATACATTCAACAGATTTTCATCAATATCCAAAGCCTTTTGATACGATTCAAAACTTTTGGCACTATTTCCTTCCTGGTAGTACAAATCACCTAAAAAACCGTAAGTTTGTGATTCCAGTTTTGAGTTCCCCTTACTAAATTTAATAACTAAATTAAGGTGCTCAATAGCTTCATTTCTATTACCGGTAAAAGAATATGCTACACCTGTTAAATATTGCAATATAGCATTTTCGGGGAAAATTTTAATGCCATATTTACAGTGCTTTAAAAAGTCGGCATTTGAATGACCGTTAAGCGAAAGAAATAAAAATTCCTGCCAGATTTCTTCCTGCTTTTCGTCCATTAATAAGGCATTTTCGTAAGCATTTAAAGCTTCATTAACTTTACCCTTGTGATTAAGATAATTAGCATACAAAACAAAAACCTTGCTTTCATGCGGATGGGTAACAAGAAAAAGGTTAAATATTTTATCAAAATCAGATTGGTTTAAAGGATTTGATTTTTCGTCAATATTTACAAGGAATGGGACCAATTTTTGAAATTTATTTTCAAATTCAGGACCTGAACTCCCAAAGGCCTTAAATAAAGATTCTTTAAACTTTAAAGTATCGTTTATAATTAAATAATAATTTGCCAAACTAAAATATACGTTTCCATTACCGGGATCACCTGAAATAACTTTGTTGTATTGTAAAAAGGCATGCTTCAACTGGTTCCTTTGGGTATAATAATCCCCTAAATAAACTCTGTAATTAAGGTTTCCCGGAAAAGCAGAAAGTAGATCCAACAGCTCCTTTTCGGCTCGTTTAAAATCCTTTTTTTGAACAAAAATATTATGCTTTTCAAGACTTAAAATTTCGTTTTTACCGAGCAATTTTTCAACTTTATTTAATGCATCAATACCTTTATCAAAATTTCCCAATGAATATTCAAATTGAGCTAAGCTATATAAATGCTCAATATTGTTTGGATGCTGTTTAACCAGGAACTTAGCTGCTTCTAATGCCAATTCGGGTTTGTTGTTTTGATGATAAATTTTTGAGAGAAAAGATAAAAACCATTCGTTATTTGGGTCTAATTGAACGGCTTTAAACCCAAAACCCTCAGCATTTTTAACATCGCCCGACTGGTAAATTAATTGGGCAAGTTCAAAATAACAAGTAGCACATGTACTATCAACACTTAAAGCTTCTTTATAATATAAAACAGATTTATTATGATCGCCTATCATCTTATGGCGAACGGCTTCCATTAAAAAATATTCAAATCTTTTTTTTGTCGATTCATCAACCGTTTTAACTGTAAATTTTCGACCTTCCGGATATAGCCTATTTTCAAAAGAGCTCGTTTTACTTACTGACCTACATCCGCCAGTTAATAATATTACTACGAGAATAGTAAGGTTTATAATTCCCAAAAAATTTTTCATTCTCATAAATTAGTTTTAATCACTTTTTTTAACCTCTGCCTGTATGACCAAACCCTCCAGTTCCCCTCTCGGTTTCAGAAAGTTCTTGGCTTAAACGCCAATTAAATTTTTCATATTTATTAATAACCATTTGGCAAATCCTATCACCGTTATTTATAACAAAATCTTTATCAGAAAGATTTATTAAAATGACTTTTATTTCACCTCTGTAATCAGCATCAATAGTTCCGGGTGAATTAAGAACCGTAATTCCATTTTTTATAGCCAAACCACTTCTTGGCCTTATCTGAGCTTCATACCCATCAGGTAATTGAATATATAGGCCGGTTGGAACGCATAACCGCTCCATAGGCCTTATTGTTAAACTTTTATCTGTAAAGGCCCTAATATCAACACCAGCTGAATGCTCGGTACTAAACCCGGGCAACTCATTATTGCTATGGTTAATTACTTTTATTTCAAGCATTTAATTAAACTATTAAACTTTAATGTTTTATTAATAAATAAAAACGATATAACAAACATGAAAATTAATATAATCTTTATAAAATATTTTAAAACAAGTGTGTCAGGAGTAATAAAAATATCCAAAACAAAAAATATACAACCAATAACTACAATTTGTAAAATTTTTTTTAATGAATAAGGTATCCTGTAATACCTTTGACCTATTAAAAATGAAACTACCATCATAATTCCATAACCTATCAGGATTGATAAAGCACCCCCCACTATTCCAATATTCTTTATAAGGACGAAGTTGAGAGTTATTGAAATTATAGTTCCACAAATTCCAAAAATCGCACCATAATAAGTTCTGTCAGTCAATTTATACCATAGCGACAGATTGAAATATATGCCATAAAAAAGCTGACCAATTAAAACATAAGGAATAACAACGTTACCGTACAAATATTCAGGGGTAAGAAGGATATTTATTAAATCTATGAAAATGGTTACCCCTAAAAATATAAATATACCAAAAAAAACAAAGTACTCCATTACCTTAGCATACGATTCCTTTCCATGCTCTTGGTTTTTAAAAAAATAAGGCTCAAATGCAAATCTAAACGATTGTATAAATAAACTCATTAAAACCCCTATTTTAAAATTTGCTCCATAAACAGCAAGCTCCTTAAACCCATTATCGCCTAAAATTTTAGGCATCAAAACTTTATCGCTGTTTTGAATTACCATTCCGGTTATACCAACTACCAAAACCGGCCATGAATATTTCAGAAGATTTTTTAATAACTCTACTTTAAAACTGCCTTTAATTGATGTAAAATCTTTAATAAAAAAGAAAAACGTAGCCATACTGCTTAAAGCATTGCTTAACAAGACGTAAAAAACTCCGTTCCCTTTTTCGTAAATTTCAGATATACTGTTATTTAATAAACCAGCATTAATTAACTTAGGAATTATTAAAAGGAACAATAAGTTAAATACTATACATAGTAAAATATTTAATGTTTTAAAAATACCAAACGAAAAGGATTTATTTTTTAACCGCAAATTGGCGAAAGGTATTGATAGGAAACTATCAAAGGCAACAATTAAACCTACTAAAAAAAGTGAATTAACATATTTTCCACCATAAAACAATTTACTTATTACGGGAGCTGCTAAACAGGAAATAAAAATTAAGGATAAACTAGTTATTGTTAACATTATTAATGATGTTTTAAAAACATCATTTTTATATTCATTTCGTGCAAATCTGAAAAAACCGGTTTCAATACCATAGGTAAAAACAACAAGTAATATAGAAATTACAGCATAAATATTAACTATTACACCAAATTCTTCGGGTAAAATAGTTCTGATATAAAATGGCATTAATAACCAATTTAAAAACCTGCCCAACATAGTGCTTGCACCATATATAACGGTTTCACCGGCAAGCCTTTTTAAATTTCCGGACATAAAAATTAAAACAATGTATTTTGAAAACTACCCGGCTGCCTGCCAAAATGGGTATAAGCCAGAGATGTAACAACTCTTCCCCTTGGGGTACGTTTTAGAAACCCTTCTTTAATTAAAAAAGGTTCATAAACTTCTTCAATTGTTCCGGAATCATCACCAACTGCAGTTGCTATTGTACTTAACCCCACAGGGCCACCATCAAACTTCTCAATTAAGGTGAGCAAAATTTTATGGTCCATTTCATCTAAACCATATTCATCAATATTTAAAGCCTTTAAAGAAAATTTAGTAATATTCATATCTATTAAACCATTACCTTTTACCATGGCAAAATCGCGTACTCTCCGCAAAAGCGCATTGGCTATTCGAGGGGTACCCCTGCTTCTTCGGGCTATTTCATAGGCTGCTTCATTCTTAATTTCAATATTAAGTATTCTTGAAGACCTTTCTATAATACCAGATAAAACACCTGTATCATAATACTCTAAATGACAGTTAATGCCAAACCTTGCCCTTAACGGACTGGTTAATAAGCCACTTCTGGTTGTTGCTCCAATTAAAGTAAAAGGATTTAATTCAATCTGTATTGATTTTGCCCCAGGACCTTTATCAATTACTATATCAATTTTAAAATCTTCCATAGCTGAATACAAGTATTCCTCAACTACAGGGCTTAATCTGTGAATTTCATCAATAAAAAGAACATCATTTGCTTCCAGCCCCGTTAAAATACCTGCTAAATCACCTGGTTTATCTAGTACAGGCCCACTGGAAATTTTAAATCCTACATTTAACTCGTTGGCCAAAATATTTGAAAGTGTTGTTTTTCCCAATCCAGGAGGGCCATGCAATAATACATGATCAAGGGCATCGCCCCTCATTATGGCAGCTTTTACAAAAACTTCGAGATTGTCCAAAATTTTAACCTGACCTTTAAAATCCCTAAAAGTAAGAGGCCTTAATTGCTGCTCAATATCTTTATCAGCATTAATGCTAATATCTAATTTCCTAATATCAATACTCATTGAAAACCTGGCATTAATTATTTATTTCAATGCCCAATAATTTTACAACCTTCTCAAATAAATCAACATTAAATGGCTTTGTCATAAACTCATCCATCCCAACTTCCAGACATTTTTCACGATCTGCATCGTAAATATTTGCTGTAAGGCCTATTATCGTAGTACGGCAACCTTTGCTAATTTCAAAATTTCTAATTTGCCTGGTTGCTTCCAAACCATCCATTACAGGCATCATTAAATCCATCAATATAATATTATACCGTCTTTCCTTAAATTTTTCAACTGCTTCTAAACCATTATTAGCAATATCTATTTTAAAACCAAATTTTATTAAATTTAGAAAAATCAATTTTTGATTTAAAACATTATCTTCAACTAAAAGTAAATTTAACTCATTCATATTAGCATTTTTGAAAAAAAACAAACTCTTTTAAATTTTTTTATCTCAAAAATAACAATCAAAATAATAAATAACTAATTATTAATATCAAAGCTTCAATTCTTTTGAAATTTCAAGCATCCTTTTTATAGGTACTAAAGCTTTTTCAATTATTCTATTATCAACATCAACAAACGGAAATTCATTTTTTAAAGAAAGATATACCTTTTGTAAAGTATTCAACTTCATAAATTCACAATCATTACAACCACATGTTGAGTCTATTGGAGGTGCAGGTATAAAATATTTACCAGGAGATGCTTTTTGCATTTGATGTAAAATACCAGCCTCGGTTGCTACAATAAACTCCTTAGTTTCGGCTTTAGCAGTATAATTAAGTAAAGCAGCTGTACTTCCAATAAAATCAGATAATATTAACAATGGCTTCTTACACTCCGGATGTGAAATAAGCTCTGCATTAGGAAATTGTTCTTTTAGCTGCAATATTTTTTCAATTGAAAATTTTTCATGAACATGACAGGCTCCGTCCCAAATTAACATTTTGCGTCGGGTAATACTTTGCAAATAATTACCCAAATTTCTGTCGGGGCCAAAAATAATTGGTTTATCAACTGGTATAGAATTAATTATTCCCACAGCATTTGTACTTGTTACAACAATATCAGAAATTGCTTTAACTGCAGCTGATGTATTAACATAAGTAACAACGGTATGCCCTGGGTTATCCTTAATAAACTTTTCAAAATCATTAGCAGGGCAACTATCAGCCAATGAACATCCGGCATTCAAATCAGGAACTATTACCTTTTTATCAGGCGATAATATTTTGGCCGTTTCACCCATAAAAAATACTCCTGCCAATAAAATAATGTCGGCATTAGTTTCAGTTGCCTTTTGAGCCAAAGCCAGGCTGTCACCAACAAAATCTGCTATATCCTGAATATCCTTAACCTGATAATAATGAGCCATTATAATAGCATTCTTTTCAACCTTCAACCTATTAATTTCCTTAACAAGATCAACAGATTTATCCACACTTTCGGTAACGTAACCTGCTTTTATCCACTCTTCATTATAATACATATATTTAATTTAAAAATAATATGGTCTTTATATTATCCTGTTAATATTGTTAAAAAAAAATAGTTAAAACTCTTGAAATTTGTTTTTAATTAAACTTATTACAATAGTATAAACATTATTAATTAATATAATGTTTTGAAAATGAATGATAATTATTTGTTATTGACATATTGTTAATAGCTTTCAAAGTTAATTTTTTCCTTTGTTCATATTATCAATTTTTAAGTTATATCTGTTTAAAAAAATGAATAAAATCTTTATTAAAATTTTGTTTAAGGATTTTGTTTAAGGTGATTTTAAAAAAAATGAGATTAGCAATAGAATTTTAATAAAAGATATTTTTTGATTTTCACATTATATTAACAAGTTATTAATTATTTGATTTTGAATGAATATATTTAAATATAGATTTTAAATATCAAATAAATAGTACACTTAGGTATTAAATAGTGATAGAACTTTATTAACAACTGAAATTTTATAATTTACTATATTTGAAATTTTATAGTAGTATACAAGAAACTTAAAGTTGAAGATAAAATGAATTTTAAAAAAATTGCCATAGGATGCGATCATGCCGGATACGATCTCAAAACTAAACTTATACCATATATTAAATCAAAAGGAATAGAAGTAATTGATTTTGGAACTCATTCGTCAGATAGTGTAGATTATGCTGATTATGCCCATCCATTAGCCAATGCTGTTGAAAAAGGAGAATGTGAAATAGGGTTTACAATATGTGGAAGTGGTAATGGAATAAATATGACATCTAACAAACATGATGGGATAAGGGCTGCCCTGTGCTGGTTACCAGAGATATCACGGTTGGCAAGAGCTCATAATGATGCCAATATTTGCAGTTTACCAGGTAGATTTGTAACTTTTGAAGATGCAAAAGCAATAGTTGATTTATTTTTGGAAACGCCTTTTGATGGAGGAAGACATGTGATAAGAATTAATAAAATTGTTCCTAAAAAATAAGATTGGTAATGCATAAAACTGCATACATTTTTAAAAAGGATTCAAATAAAATTGCTTTTGATTTAAAGCACAGAAGTACTATAAAGTTTAACATATCAAAATATAATACATCATTTGAAGCCGGACTTAAAAGGTATGATAACCTGGAAATGGCTAAAAAATGCGCTGCGACAATAAAAAGAGATGTATTAAGAAACCTCCCTAAATACCTTGAAGAATTTGAAAAGGCCGCTTTAGGTAACGGAATAGAAATTATTTGGTGTGAAAATTCCGGGCAGGCTGTTAATTATATAAAAAAAATTATTTACGAAAGTGGTATTTCTAAGGTAATTAAAACAAAATCAATGATTACTGAAGAAATTGATTTAAACCATGAGTTGCAGAAAATAGGAGTGGAGGCAATTGAAACCGATTTAGGCGAATTTATTGTTCAGAAAGCAGGAGAAAAACCTTACCATATTTTAACCCCGGCAATGCATAAATCACGACAAGATGTTGCCAATTTGTTCAACAAACTTTACAAAACCCCATTAGATCAATCGGCCGAAGGCTTAACTAAATTTGTAAGAAAAAAATTACGGTATGAATTTGATGACGCAAAAATAGGTATAAGCGGAGCAAATTTTTTATTGGCAAAGGAAGGAGCAATAGCCATTACCGAAAATGAGGGAAACGGAATTTTTACGGTCTCATCTACTAAAATTCATATTGTAATAGCGGGGATAGAAAAAATACTTCCTTCAGTTAATAACCTTAATTTATTTTGGCCATTACTTGCCTGCCATGGAACCGGGCAGCAACTTTCTGTTTATAATTCAGTAATTTTTGGCCCGCGAAGGGGTGATGAAAAAAACGGGCCCGAACGTATGGTTGTTGTTTTATTGGATAATGGCCGCAGTAATTTATATAAAAAAAAATACCAGTCAGAAGCACTGGCCTGTATAAGATGTGGGGCTTGTTTAAATGGATGTCCTATTTACCGGAATGTAGGCGGATACACATATAATTCTGTATATACAGGCCCGATAGGATCGGTTATAACGCCACATTTAAAATCATTTAAAAAATATAATCACTTAAGTTATGCCAGTTCATTATGTGGCAGGTGTTATGAGGTGTGCCCGGTAAAAATTAATTTGCCGCAGCTATTACTTTATAACCGTAAAGAAGCCGTAGAAAATAATTTAAAAAGTTTTACTGAGGAAAAAGCCTTTAAAATATTTGCCTGGGCTAATGATAACCCTAAAAGGTTTCAAAAGTTATTTTCATTATTAAAAGTTGGCTTGTTAATTATAGGTTTAAGGAAAAAGTATATAAAACCAGCCAGTATTCCATTCAAAACAAGTTGGAAAAATTCCTTGGGAAAATCTTAATTATATGCTATCTGCAACGTGTAAATATGCCTTGCGTTCAATAATATTTATTGCAATTAAAACTGCAGATGGCGGAACAGTAAATGTTAAGAGAATTTCTTCCGAACTTAAAATTCCTATGCAATTTTTAAGTAAAATTTTACAGGTTTTTGTTAAAAAGGGGCTTCTTGTAAGCCAAAGAGGGCCAAATGGAGGCTTTGCCTTTAAGAAAAGTCCATTTGAAATTTCAATTATGGAAGTAATTGAAATTATTGATGGACATGAATTATTTAATAATTGTGTTATAGGAACAAAGACCTGTTATTGTATTGATAAGAATTTTAATAAATGTTCAATGCACGATAAATACAATTATCTGCGTGAAGAAATATTAAGATTTTTTGAAAATGAAACAATTGTCGATATTGCAGAAAACTATAATAAACAAGAGACTCTATTTTTATCTTTTTAGCAATTTTAAAGCAAAAAAATGCAAATAATATCCGGAAATCACACCACAAACATTTGCAATAAAATCAAAAAATTCACAACTTCTGTTTGATAAAAAAGGTTGCAAAATTTCAATTAAAGAACCAAAAATAATTAAGGTAAGAATAATAAGATATCTGATTTTGTTTTCAAGATTATTTCCTGATTTTTTGTTTTCAATAAATAATGTAACCGACAAAAAAAAATACATCAGAAAATGTATTATCAGGTCTGATTGTTTAAATGCAAAAAATTTGGAGGTAGGAATACCTCCAATATCCATAAAACTTGAATAAACTATAATAGCCACACCCATAAAAGTTAGAGGATATTGTTTTATAAGAAAAATAAATTTAAACATGAAAAATATGACAATTTTTTTAATAACTTTTTTGTAAAATCAATTGTAAAAATACCAACAATTAAAATTCAATAAAGGGTTTTTATTTTAGTATCCGAACTATTTTTAATGTTTTATTATAAGATTTGAAAAAATCACTGTTTTTGGAATAAATTTTTAATTAAGTTGATATTTAACGTTGAAAAACTGTTAACAACCTGTTGAAAACAGCCTCAATAATCTGTTTTACAATGTTTCACGTGAAACAATTATCAATATGGCAGGATTATATTTTCATATACCGTTTTGTTATTCGCGATGTGGTTATTGCGATTTTTATAAATCAACTAAATTAACCGTAATGCCTGATTTTATTGAGAGTTTAAAACTCGAAATTGAATTAAGGGCCACCAAATACCCACTTTTTATTGATACCATTTATTTTGGGGGAGGTACACCTTCAATTATTCCAATAAATCTTTTAGAAGAAGTGGTAAGAGTTATTAAATTAAATTTTAAGATTTCAGATAATCCCGAAATTACTATTGAATGTAATCCTGACGATATAAACCGGGATTATCTTGAAAAAATTTTGCATTTGGGTTTTAACAGGATTAGTATTGGCAACCAAAGTTTTAATGATACCGATTTATATAAAATGGGAAGAAGGCATAATTCTGCCCAAGGCTTAAATTCTATAGATGAAGCAAAAAAATCGGGTTTCAAAAATATAAGTGTTGATTTTATTTATGGATTACCGTGGAGTTCAGAAAATTTGTTTTTAGAAAACCTTAATGTCTTAAAAAATATTGAAGTTCACCACGTCTCAGCTTATCATCTATCAATAGAAAATAAAACGAGGTTTTACAATTTAAACCAGCAGGGAAAACTAGGTTATTTAAACGATCAGGGTAGTTATAACCAGTATTTGTTGTTATGTGATGTTTTAACCCAAATTGGAATGACCCATTATGAAGTATCCAACTTTTGCAAACCTGGCTATGAATCAAAACATAATTCATCATATTGGAATCAAATTTCTTATATTGGTTTTGGTGCTGGAGGTCATTCTTTTGTTGATAATAAAAGGTTTTGGAATAAACCGGATTTAAAAAATTACATTTCAAAAAAATTCAGTTTAATTTACCGGGAAGAAAATTTAAGTAAAACCGATCGTTTTAATGAAATGATAATGCTTGGTTTAAGGACAATTAATGGGGTAAATATTGAAGATTGCAGGGAAAATTTTCCAGAATTTTATAATGATTTTTATATAAAAGCTAAAAAATGGTGTGGTAACAACAAGCTTTACATTATTGAAAACAGATTAATTTGTAATGAAAAAAACTGGTTTCAGGTTGATGGAATTATACAGGATTTTATTATTCAAAATTAATTTTTATGTACCAGATTAAACTATTACTTGTTTTTTTTATAGTGGGCCAAACCCAAATTATAAAACTTACCCCCGTTGAATTTTCAGCGAAATTGGATAAAAACCCCGGGGTTTTAATAGATGTTAGGCCATTTGAAGATTATTGTGAAAGCAGAATTAAAGGCGCAGTATGGGCCGGTAACAGCGAAAGTCTTGAAGTTTGTTTGGCAAAACTAAAACCAGCAACTCCGGTTTTTATTTATTGTGAAAAAGGAAAAAGAACCAAAGAGGTAATTTTAAAACTAAGCAAAAAAAAAATTGAAAAGGTTTATGAACTTGAAGGAGGGTTTTTAAAATGGAAAGGAGAGGGGTTGAAAATTAATATTGAAACTAAGACTGATTGTAAAAAGTAATGAAACGAGCATGATCCGTCAAATAATAACAAGGATAAAAATTTAAAATTAACCCTTTATGCAAAAAAGCAGCAAACCAATTATCGCCACATGGGCATCCATAATAATAAATATTGTATTATTTGTGTTTAAATTTTGGGCCGGGGTTGTTTCAAATTCCGTGGCAATAATTGCCGATGCCTGGCACACTTTATCTGACTCAATCTCTTCACTGGCTGTACTGCTGGGTTTAAAATTTGCTGAATCACCTGCCGATAAAACACATCCTTATGGACATGGACGGGCAGAACTGATTGCTTCTATTGTTGTTGGAGTTTTATTGGCTGTTGTTGGGTTCAATTTTTTATTTGAATCAATAATTAAACTTAAAGAAAAACCGGTTGTAATTTACGGTCCTCTTGCTGTATGGGTTACCGTTGCTTCAGTAGTAATAAAGGAAATTATGGCAAGGTACTCTTTAATTATTGGGAAAAAGTTTAGGTTTAACTCGCTTGTTGCCGATGGATGGCACCACAGGTCCGATGCAGTTTCAAGTTTAATAATTTTAGCAGGTATTTTTTTTGGTGGCAAAATATGGTGGATTGATAGTGTATTAGGAATTATGGTTTCCCTTTTTATTTTTTACACTACTTATGAAATATTGAAGGATTCAGTAAGTATCCTTTTGGGTGAAGGAATTGATAAATCAACCGAAGTTAAAATTATGGAATATGGAGTTAAGGTTGGCGGTACACTTAATTTACAGCCACATCATTTTAAAATTCATAATTATGGAAATCACTCTGAGCTTACCTTTCACATTATTTTACCAGGAGAATATAGTCTTGAGCAGGCGCATATTATTGCAAGTAATTATGAAAAAATTGTTGAGGAAGAAATGAATTTATCAGTCACTATACATGTTGATACTTTAAATGGTGAAAAGTGATTTGGGTGATAATAGCCTTTTGTTAATTAATGGGTTCTATCTAATACTGAATTTCATTATTGAAAACAACAACAAATTTGTGTTTAAATATAATTCTGCAGGTTATTGAAGATTGGCGAAATAATGATTAACCTGAACTTAAATCTTAAAAAAGAAAAGCGCCGGGAAGATGTGTCCCAACGCTTTTCTTTTGTTTTATAAAAGGGATTTTTAAAAACCCATTTCTCCTTCAGAATATTGTTTTACCAATGAAAGAACTGCTTCTGAACACCCTTCCTCTCCGTCTCTATATGAAAAAGTAAGATTGTAAACTTTGGTTGTTCTACAAATAAACTCGGTGGCCTTATACATTTTACCTCCTTCGTAGTTGCTCACCAATAATCTGTCCCCATCATACAACTGCATAATAACTTCCTCAGGATTTCCCGGGTGGTTAACAACAGTAAATTTATAATGGTTACGGCTATGCAGTATTACTGAAAACTTTACAAAACCGGTTTTCATATCTTTTTTGGCTTTTCTTAAATCAACAGAAAAGTCTTTTATGTACTGGCTGTCTCCCATTTCTTTCAAAGCCTGCTTTTTAAGGGATTCATCACACTGAGATGAAACATCGAAAAAGCTGAACGAAAGAATAAATATTAATACTAAAAAAACTTTTTTCATGAGTTCTAGATTTATATATCTTACATTGGTTGTTTTGATTATGCAAAACAACCAAAATTATTCCACAATTTTATAACGAATTTTGGCAATTAAGTCCATTATTGTTGCCAGTTGCTCATCTGTATAGTGTGCTGTGCTTATTTCATCCTGTATAACAATAAGGGTACCATCTTTTTCAATCCTTTTTGGTTCACCAAGCTCAGTGGTTATTCTAATGTGTGAATAGGCATTCTTTAATTCACGTATATCCTCAACAAGAGATGCAAAGTTTGGTTCGCTAATATAATTACTTAGAATAATTTCAAGTATATCAATAACATTTTTTTGTTCTGCAATTCTGATTGACAGCTCTTTGCTCTTGGTTTCTCTAACAACATTTGATGCAATATATAAACCTTCAATCCAAGTGCCGGTAACAATTAATGTACTAACGTTACTTCGGTTTTGGTCACGAAGATATAAATCCATTTTATTAAAACTTGACACAGACATCTCCATCAAAGAATCAAGGTTTGTGGAGTTTGAAGCCATTCTTCTGAGGGCATTAAAATCAAAAAACTGGCCAACCCGTATTCCGTCGGCAAGGTTTTTAACTGCCAGAAGGTACGAAATAACTACATTGTTTTTATCGAAAATATTTATATAACCTAGGTCTGCACTAAAAACGCCAAGATTTAAAGCTCTTTTATAAGAAGTTTCGTATTTTGAAACATAATCCGGATTATTTAAAATACGTTGGGTAAAATTAGCTCCGGAGGCTTTAATAAGATTAGCCATTTCAACAGGAGAGGAAATGTTCTGAATAACTTCGCCCATAATATCTTCAGAAAGTTTAAGCGGGGCGTCATTAATAATAGAATCCGGTAATGATAACGAATCACTGCTTTTTGATTTATTTCCAGAGCAGCCGGAGCAACTATTAAACACCTGGTTTACTGCCAGTATAAGCAATACATAGAATAATTTCTTTATCATGACAAAACGGTTTATTAAGTTTTCAAAATATTCTCTTTTATACTATTATGAAAAATAAAAAGTTACTTTTTGCGCCATTTAATTGATTCCATAAGTTTTAAGCCTTTTTTCAGAAGGTCAAAATAAAGGGCAATGTACATAATAGCAGTCAAAATCCATACCATGGTTAAATTAAACCATAAGGTTTCAAAAAACATTCCACCAAGATGTTTTACAGGAGCAAAAAAGTGTGTGCGAAATGAAAAAAAACCTGACGGTTCCGGGATCTGATAAATTGGGTCAATCATCTGTACAAGATGGTTTCCCTGCCTTAAAATCTTGTTTTTTTCAAACTCCTTACGAACAATTGATGAAATACTTTCATTAAAATAGTCGTCCTTAATTCTGTTAAAACGATCAGGGTCCTGGTTTAAATTGGTACTAATAAAACGGTCTTTCATGGTGTTGGCCTTTGTAAACACCCCCCTGTAATAATTTAAAAGGCCGTTTAGGTATTTATCAACAGCAGATGCTATTCCCGAATTAAAATCAGTTGGGGTTATTTTATCCAAAAATTTAAATTCCAAGCCGGGAACTCTTTTCATTTCTTTTGAAATCTCATTTTGAATTAATAAGAGATTATTCGCAAATGCTTTATCTGATAAGGGCTTTTCATCAATAACATGAACAGAACATTCGTTTAATATCTGGCGCAATTCGGTTAAATAATGAACCTGCTTAAAATCACTTTTACTCTCTTGTAATTCTATATCAAAAAAGTTTCTTTTAAAATTGTTATGCTTATACTGGTGAACAATTAAACCTTCATAAACATATCTTGATGGCATTAACTCAGCAACGGCCGGAACTTTATCAACATTGGTAAAGTTTTTATTAAGTTTGTCGAACGTAAACATAGCCCCGCCAAGTACCATTTGTGGAATCATTACCAAAGGTATAAGAATATATATGGTTACAATTGAGTTAAAAGATGCTGATAAAATAAGCCCCAGAATATTCGCAAAGGCTGATATAGAAAATAATGCCAGCCAGAATTCGAAATACATATCCTTAATCCCAAGTATTGAATTTGCCACTAATACGAACAGGATCATTTGAATTGCTGAAATTGTAAAAAGCAATAAAATTTTTGAAGCCAGGTAACTTGAGCGGCTTAAATTTAAAAACGATTCTCTTTTTAATATTTTTGCATCCTTGAAAATTTCTTCAGCACTAATTATTAAGCCAAAAAACAAGGCAACCACAATTCCCATAAAAATATAGGGTGGAATATTTTCATTTTCCCTGAAAATATAAATACTTGAGGTGGGGTCGGCAATGTACCGAACCAGGTAGGCAAGTATAAAGCCTAAAAGAGGTGCTTCTAACAGGTTAAGGGCAATATATTGTGTATTACTTATTTTAGCATAGAAATCGCGTAAAGTATAAATCTTAAACTGGTTAAGCCATGAGGGTATATTCAAACTTTTAGGGGGAGGGGTTTTTACTGTTTTTACCCGTGGAATTGTATGCGTATTTTCGTAATGTCTATACCACTCTTCCGGAATAATTTTCCTTTTATTGGTGTAGTTACCATATTCATCAATAACATTGGCATCAATAATATTGAAAATCAGCTCCGGATTTAAATTACCGCATGTTGGGCATTCACCCTGATCGCTGTTAATTTGAGCATCAAGTTGTTTAAAATAAATCAGGGACTCGCCCGGATTGCCGTAATAAACAGGGTAGCCCCCTGTATCAAGGATGAACATTTTATCAAACATTTTATAAATGTCTGATGATGGTTGGTGAATTACAACAAATATCAGCTTTCCTTTTAAGGCCAGCTCCCGCAAAAGATTCATAACATTTTCAGAATCGCGCGAGGAGAGCCCCGATGTTGGCTCATCTACAAATAGTACAGAAGGCTGACGAATAAGTTCCAGGGCAATATTTAGTCTTTTTCGTTGACCGCCGCTAATCATTTTATTTAATGGTGATCCAACCTTTAAATTTCGGCGTTCAAATAAACCAAGGTTTTGAAGAGTTTCGTTAACCAATGATTTAAGCTCTTCTTCGCCCTTATCTTTGAAACATAATTTGGCATTATAATAAAGGTTATCAAAAACGGTAAGTTCTTCAATAAGCAGGTCGTCCTGCGGTATAAGCCCTATTACTCCGTTAAGCTCCTCTTTATTGGTATGGAGGTTAAAATTATTTATCAGAACTTCACCCTGGGTTGGTTTTTCAATTCCCGATAAAACATTTAAGAGAGTTGTTTTCCCTGCCCCGGATGCTCCCATTACACCAATCAGGCGTCCCTGTTCTTCTGAAATATTAATGTTTCTTAAACCAATATCACCTGATTTGAACTGATAACCAACATTTTTTACTTCGTAGCTGATTTTGGGCGAATTATCATCGGCCAAAAATCGACTGACGATGTCAGTATAGTAAATTGGTTTTCCTATCGGGACCCGGATAAAACTTCCTTTAGGGAACAGATATATTCTTTTATTATTAATTACCAGGCCATTTAAAAAAACATCCTGATCGCCATTGTACCTCATAAAATAGAGATCGGCACTTTTAACATTTAAAACAATTACCGATCCGTGTAATCCGTGGGTAGCAATATGTTTTACCTTTATTTCATCGGGGGCGCTGTCATTTGCCAACAAAATTTCAGGATAAACCAATTGGTTGGTATCATTCTGAAGAATAAATGCTTCAATTGATGAGACTTCATTTTTGGGTAATTTAAAAACATCTGCAACAGTATTAATAATGGCCATTCGTTGATCGGTAAGCTTCATGTCCATGCTAATGAGCTCATACAAGCGAACAAGAACAACTACTTTTTGCTCACGGTTTAACTGTTTGTTAATTTTTTTGCAAATTCCAAGAATTCTGACAGAATCTTTCATAGAGGTAAGTTGTACCTTACCATTTTCATCTCCCGAATTGTTTTTATTTTCTTCGTCGGTATATTTTAAAAAAAGGGAAAAGTACTCTTCAACGGCTTCTGTGTTAAGCTGCTGTTTTAGAAAGGAGCGAACAAATTCGGTTTCATTTGATTCAACACCGCCATCCTGCTTGGTTAACAAACCAAACAATTGCATCAGGGCCTTTAGAATTTCCTCACTCATTTAATAAATACAAGAACAATTAATAATTTATTATTGGTTATAAACCACGTAATCAAAAGGTATTTCAACTATGTCGGCATATTCTTCTCCGGCTTCAAGCATATCTTCTTCGTCTTCGTGATAATGCCATTTTATAACTACTTCTTTCCCTTTTTCAACAATCTCTTCAAATTTAAGAAGAATATCAAGAATAACTTTGGAAGAGGCAGTATTAAAATACTCTAGTTTGAAATTAAATACAGTTTTATCGTTTGGATTTTCTGCGTATTTATCAATCCAATCCAAAATTTGTTCATAAAACATATTTACGTCTTCCGGAAGCGACCTGCCGGAAATTTCAAACAATCCCTTGTTTTTATCCAGGGTTACGTTTGGTGTATCATCAGTACCTTTGATATTTATAATATTCATGGCAATATTGTTAGTCAGTTTCTTTTAATTGTTGATGTAAGTATAAAAAATGAAACATTTTGGTTAAGCTCTTTAAACTGGTATGTGAGCTTACTTCCGGTTTTTTTGGCAATATCAATAAGCCCAAGTCCGGCGCCTCCTTTTTCAGAAAGAGTAGTTTCCTTAATTTGTTGTTTGAATAAAGTAGAAAGGCCATCTTTGTCGAGGCTGTTAATGAGCTCAAGGTTTTTCTTCAAATCAGCTACTTTTTCATTTTTAATAACGTTACCTGTTATTATATTATAGCTGTCATCGCCTTTACTAACCATAACAATGCCTCTTCTTTCTTCGTCTTCATTATTTAAAGAATCAGCGTGCTTACTAATGTTTTGCAGGCACTCAACCATAACATTGAATACTTTTTTTTGTACGGTATTAGATTCTGCGCTTTTTGAAAGGCTTTTTTCGGTCAGGGAAGTAAATGTTTTGGTTATTTCCTGGGTAACCTCACCTTCATAAACCAAATTAATTTCATTGGTTTTCATGGTTTTGTAGAGTTGATAGGCAAACTCCAGAAACCCTTGGTTTTCCTTTTCCATGGTGTTTATTTCAAAATTTGTCAAATTTACCAAATTAATACTATAATTCAATTCCTATTAAAAGTACGTCATCAACTTGTTTCTCCTCGCCCAGCCAATCGTAGAAATCTTTTGAAAAATGTTTTGAAAATTGCATCATTGAAGTTTCCTTGTTTACTGTTAATGCTTCTCTAATTCGACGGGCCTGGTATTTTTTTCGCTCAGTACCACCTATTTGGTCGGGTAATCCATCACTGAATATAAAAATCTGATCACCTTTTTGGTATTTAATAGAGTGATTTTCGAAATCATTTTCAACTTTTTTTGCCAGGGGAATCCCTCCAATTCCCTTTCTAGTACCCTGGTATTCTGTTAATTCTCCTTTTTTTAAATAATATAATGGTCGGTGGGCCCCTGCAAATTCAAGAATTTTATTGTCCGGGTCAATTTTGCACAATGCCAGGTCCATACCATCACGGCCAGTTGCCCCTTCCTGGTCCTGTTTTAAGGTACTCCTTACTTCAAGATGTAGTTTATCAAGAATTTGGGATGCCGAAAGGTTATTGTCAACGCTAATTATATTGTTTAAAAGAAAGTGACCTATAAAACTAATCAGGGCGCCCGGAACGCCATGGCCTGTGCAGTCAACCGCTGCTATGTAGAAAATATTATCTTTTCTAAAAAACCATGGAAAGTCTCCGCTAACAACATCTTTTGGCCTGTAAAATATAAACGATCTCGGAAAAAACTCCTGTAACAAACTTGTATCAGGTAATATGGAAGTTTGGATTCGCTGGGCGTAATTTATACTATCTGATATTTTTTTGTTTTTTTCTTTAATCTCCTGTTCAATTTTTTTCAACTCAGTCATGTCATGAGCAACAAAAAGGATTGTTTCCAATTCACCTTCTTCTCCAAGCTCAGGTATAGCTTTAATTTCCATAATGCGTTCACCTGTTTTGGTTGTTACGGCAACTTCGGAAATAATTTGTTGCTGAATATCTTTTATTGAAACAAGGGTATCCTGCATAAATTCGATAAACCTGGGGTCAATTTCCAGATCAAATATTCTTTTTTTAATAAGTTCCTGAGCCGGAAGATCAATAAATGTTGCCACAACCGGATTAACGTAAACCAGTTTTCCAAAGAGGTTGATGCGCAAAATCATATCAGGTGAGTTTTCTGATAAACTTTGCATCCTGCTTTTCATTCTTTCTTCTTTTTCGGCTCTTTTTTTCTCGGTAATATCCTGGGTATTAAATATTATACCCCTTATAGCAGGGTCATGTAAAAGATTTTTTCCTTTGGTTTCCAGAAATATTTTTTCTCCGTTTTTCCTTAGGTAGGTATATTGTGCTGTTTGTTCCCCTCCAGGTGTATCAATTAAAAACTGGAACAATTGGTTAATAGCCCTTAGTCCGCGGGGGGTTAATACTTCAGGGTTCATGCCTGTAACAACGTCTGAGTCGGAGTAGCCCAAAATTCTTTTTATTGAAGGGCTTTCAAATAGTAGCTCCTGGTTTTCGTTGTAAATGGATATAAATTCAGAGGCATTTGTTAACAATGCTTCCAATTTTTTCTGAGAATTGGCCACTTCTTGTATTTGAGATTCAAGAAGTTGATTACTGCACTCAAGTTTTTCCTGGGTTGTAATCATTTCTTTGGCGTTGCGTTTCAGTTGATCTTCGTTTTGTTTAAGAATTGCAGTCATTTCCTGCGACTCTTTAAGCAATAGCTCTGTTCTGGTGGTAATTTTAAGGTTGTAAATGGTTTGGCCAATAATTGAACCAACTTCTTCGGCAAAAAGTGTTTTAAAATCTGGAATTCGTGTTTCCAGAAAGGCAATTTCCAAAACCCCCTGTATATCATCTTCCTGCAATAAGGGTATTAAAAGTATGCTTTTAGGTTTTTGTTCCCCCAGCAATCCTGAAGTTATAGTTAAATAATCATCCGGAATTTCAGATCTGAAAATAATAGCTTTTTCATAAGCAGCAGCCCCAATTAATCCTTTACCTACCGGGATTGAATTTTGCTCAAAACGACGCCGGCCGTAGGCATACATGGCGCTCCTTTTTAGGAAACCGTTTTGGTAAAGATAAAAGGCCCCCTGAATTCCTCCCATGTAAGTTATTATCTCTTTAAGAACCGATACTGATAAATCCTCAAGATTGTGTGATATTCTCAGTAAATTTGAAATTTTATCTTTTCCAATGGTAATCCAGTTGTGCTCTTCTTCTCTTTTCCTGCTTTCCATTATATACTTTGCCAAATCCAACAGAGATTTTGACAAAATATCTCCGTTAGCAGAGGGAAGAGTATCCCAGCTGGCATTTTTTAGCTTATCGGCCAGATCAACGTTAAGTAAAATTTTATCATTGAGGCTTCGAATTTCCTTTTTTAGTTTACCTGTTTTTGCCTGTAAAGAGTTTTTATAAAGAATATATGCTACCGGAACTGAAAGAATTAAAAAGTTGGTTAACCAAACCAAAAGATGCGAATGAAGTGAAATTATGTTTACAACAGAGATGCTTAAATTATTAAATGCCAAAAACTCCGACCAGGAAAATATCAACAATAAAAAAACCGAAGGAAAAAGCAAATACTTTTGAGTATAGGATATATCCTTGGTTGAGAATGCTTTTCTCCAATTTTTTAATCTGATATTTTTAAAAAAAGATGGCATCAAACAAGCTATAAAATTTCTTTTTCAACAATTAAACCTGATATGAGGTTCCAGATTTTTTCTATTTCATTTTTATTAAAGGTAGCTAATTCTATTAATGCTACACAAATATTACCATTCATAACTGGTAATAAGTATATGTATTTGGGTTTAGCCTCTCCAAGTCCTGAGTGAATTTGAAAATAATCTTCAGGAATTTTTTCAATTAAAAGCGGTAAACCTTCAACAGCAACCTGGCCATTAATACCTTCGCCTAATGCAAAAGGGGCAGGAATATAATCTCCGGATAAACCGTAGGTTTCTTTTACGGTAAAACCTGCCGATGGTTTTGTTTCGGTATAAATAATTGCTGCAAGGGCCTGGGTTGCCTGTGATAGGATATGCAAAAAACTATATTTTTTATAATCATCCGGTTTTCGGTCAAAAATAAGCTTTATTATTTTTTCTTTATGAATTTCAAGCTCCTTGTTTTCATTTTCCTTTTGTTCATAAACAGATAATCGTTTTTGAATTCTTAAGTAATCATCGTATAACTGGTTTTTTTCTAATTCGTTGTTTTTTTCAAGCGAACTAATTTTATGTTTAAGGTTTTGGTATCCTTTTTCGGTTAAGAACAGCAATATTAGAAACAGTAAAAGGGCAACTGCTTCAAACAGATAAAATCCGGATTCAGGCCGGCCAGGCAATAGAATGTATTTTACACAGGATAATATCAGAATAACTCCTGCTAACATAAATACCCAATGGGTAAAGGGTTTATTTATTAATTTTTTAAAAATCATTGTGGCAGGTTATTTAAAAATTCTACAATCTGTTCGGGTGTTAAAACCAAATCGGGCTTAAAAAGCCGCAGGGCCGACTGCGGCATTGTATCAATATCACATGTTTTTGGGTCCTGAACAATTGTAAAACCCAAATTATCTGATATTTCCTTTAGCCCTTTTGACCCGTCTTTGTTTGCCCCGGTTAACAAAATACCCAGGGTATTTTGTCTGAAAGCATAAGCAGCCGAAGATAATGTATAATCAATTGAAGGCCTGCTGTGGTTTTGAGACTCTTCAGTTGATAAAGAAAAGGTACCATCGATTTCAACAAAAAGATGATAATTCGAAGGGGCGAGATATACATTATTCGCGGTCATTTTTTCCTTATCATGAGGCTCTATAATTGTTAATACCGATTTGTAGCTTAGGGTTTCTACCAACCCGGAACGCAAATGTTTTAAGCGATGAAGCGATAGAACGATGGGAATTTTAAAATGGGGATTAATTTGGGACAATATTTTTGACACCACAGAAAAACTTCCTGCAGAACCACCCATTACTATAAGCTTAAACCGTCGGTTATTTAGGTTAAATTCCATTGTTCGGCAAATGGGGTTTTCTAAAAACTTTTTCTGACTCATCAACCACAATCATTTTTTGTGCCACTGAAACGGGCAGTTGCTCTTTTACACCGATAACTAAAAAACCTCCCGGAATTAAGTTTTCATATAAAAAAGTGAAAATTTTTTCAGAGAGCCTGTGGTTTAAATAAATAGCACTATTTCTGAAAATTATCAAAGAAATATTTCCCGATGGGATTGTATTTTGAATATTTCCATGGTTGCACTGAATGTTGAATTTAAGTTTATCGTTTACAATAATGTAATTGTTTTTTCTTGTAAAATATTGATTGTAACTGTCGTTTTCCTCCAACCTTTTATAATTGGTATGGTTAAGGTCAAAATTTACACCATTAAGCAATCCCTGATTAATAAGGTTACATTTATGAATTGATGGGTTGCTGCAAACAATTGAAAAATTTGAGTAAACAAATTTTTCATAAAGGATTACTGAAATAGAAAAAGCCTCCTCTCCGCTGCTTTCTGATGGCAACCAAATTACTGATTTTTCGGGCAAATTACTTATAACTTTATCTCTTAAAAATCTCCAGACTGCCGGATCGCGGAACATTTCAGTTGAATTAACCAGCATATTAGAAATAATTTTATGCCGCGAGTCCTCATTTCCAAGAAGTGATAAAAACTGTTCTTTTCTTTTAATGTTAAGAATTGAAAAAATCATGGCCAGCCTACGTTTTAAAAACGAAAAGGAATAATCGGTATAGTCCATATTGGGATAATCCCTCATAGATTTTGTTAACTCCTTTATTTCGTTAATACCCAGGTTTACCATATTAAAATATTATTGCTTAAAATGAAACACATTGCTTTTAAAATATATGTTGCCGGTTTTAACAAATTTGGTTTTAAAAAATCCGGTTATCGACTCATGTGTTCCCAACACCATTGATCCTCCGGGGAAAAGGCTTTCATATAATCGTTTAACAATTTTCGATTGTAGTTCTGAATTAAAATATATTAAAACATTTCTGCAAAAAATAAGGTCAAATTTGTTGAAAAAAGGCATTTTTTCTTGTACCAGATCGTGTTTTATAAAACGGGGTTTTAATTTTATAAAGTCCTTAACAACCATTTTGTCTTCCGAATCAAAAACATCAAAATATTTTGAAAATTCAATTTTTTCATTCCGGCAAAGCACCTGGTTAAAGTTTTCAATGTAACCAACATTATACAGGTACTTGTATGCCCCTTTAACGGCCTGGTCAATAACCTTTTGGCTAATGTCGGTGGCATATACATTGCATCTGTCCAACATTCCAAGATGGTGTAACAGAATAAGGTTTGAGTAAACCTCTTGTCCGGAGGAGCACCCGGCATGCCAAATGTTAATATTGGGCTTATTTTTTAATGAAGGCAATACTTTATCAAGAATAGAGACCCAAACGGCCGGATCCCTAAATAAATCTGTTGTGTTAACAGTTATGGCCTCAACAATTTGTTCAACAAAATCTGCATCTGTTTTTGTTTTGGCAATTAACTCTTCCAGGCTAAGCCTGTAATCACGCATTACCTTATGTATACGTCGGGAGATGGAGCTATCTGAATACTCACTAAAATCGTAAGGTGAACAATCCTTAAGTATTTGCAGATATTCCTTAAAAGTGATATCATCTCCGTTATTCTGCATGAAATAAGGATGTATTTAAAACAATTCAACTTCAACATTTTGAATGAAGGCTGTGAAGGAATGGTCTTCTCCAACTTTTGCTTCAGATAATAAAAAGAGCACGGGTATATCTTCACCGTATTTATTTCTAATTGGTATTTCACGCCTTTCTCCAACAATTTTACTACCATCCGGAGTAATAAATTCAGAAACAAATTCATTTGTTTTTGATGTTTCTTTAGAAAACAGCATTGAAACGTTCTGGCCTAACACTTCGATTCTGTTGTAACCCCAAAGTTTTTCGGCGGCAGCATTAAAAAATTCCAATATTCCATCCTTGTTTGTAGTTATAATTGCATCGAGTGCACCTTCAAGGGTTTTTTCATTTCTGATTTTTACAGATTCTATTTCTTTAAATTGCTCCTTTACTTCATTTTTTGCTTCCTCCAACAAAAGACCCAATTCCTCCTTTGATCTTTTTAGAGCCTCTTCCATTTTTACCTGTTCTGTTACGTCATTTTCAAGACTAAGTATTTTTAATATTTCCCCGTTGTGATCAATAACGGGACTATAGGTAGTAAGCAGGTAAATTTCTTCACCTGACTTGGTTCTTCTTCGCACCCTTCCCTTAAAATTTCTACCGTTTGATAAATCGGCAAGCACCCTGTCAAGTTCATTAACATTATCTTTAAAGAAAAATATTTTAAGGTTTTGTCCTTCAACCTCTTCCGGGCGATATTTAAATGTTTTTAGGAAGTTATCATTAACCGATAAAAGTGTTCCTGAAGTATCAAATTCACAAGAAATGGCTGCATGGTCTATTGCGTCTAGAATTCCTTTTCGTTCCAATTCGCGCCTGTCACTTTCTTCTTGAGTAGCCCTCATCTCTTCAAGGTTTTGTCTTAACTCCTCTTCTTGTTGCGACATTTTTTCGGCTTGAATTTGAGTTTCCCGCAATAGTTTATTAGTTTGAATGTTGTTTTTCACAGATGAAATTGTTGAAGCAATGCTTTCGGCGGTTTTTTCTACAAATTCAATTTCAAATTTTTGCAATATCTGAAACGAAGCCAACTCAATTACCCCAAACAATTCATCGTTAGTTTTCAGCGGTACCAGTAATAAAGTACCGGGGTTTGCGTCCCCCAGTCCCGATGTAATAGTTAAATAATCGGACGGGATATCGGTAATGAAAATTGTTTCTTTTTCAAGAGCACATCTACCAAGCAACCCTTCGCCCCAGTTTACAATCTTATCAGCAAATTTTTTTCGGTCATAAGCAACACAGGCGGTCATTTCCAGAAACTTTTCTCCTGCAATTGTTTGGTTAACCAGAAATACCCCTCCCTGGTTTATTTTCAAATATGTTACCAGGTATCGGATTATATTAAATGAGATATCTTCAAGGTTATCATTGTTTTGTCTTAATATTTCGCCAAACTGGGCTAATCCTTGTGTTACCCAGGTTCTTTGTTCTTCCTCAACTCTTTGCTGTTGTTGTTCCCGCTTGTTTTTGATCATGTACTCCCGTAAATTAATCAATGCCTGCGTAAGCGAATCGTTTTTAACCTTTTTACTAATTGGCTCATCGAGTTTATCCTGTCTTAAATTTTCAATAAACGAGAGTACCATTTTAGTGCGGTTGGCCTCTTTTTTTAGTTTATAGTATTGCTTTTTAATAATGCGGATAAAGTTTCGGGCAAAGAAGTATCCAAGAAAGCTTCCAATAACAGGAAGTAAAACTGCTAACCAAAGTGAGGGAAAAAGTTCAAAAAGATAACCAACGGATTTACCGGAGGTTTTATAGTGCACCGAGTCTAAGCAAAAGAAAAAAACTGACAGGGCTATCAGGAATCCGATTGATCCTCCTACAAAAGTATATTTGGCAAAAAGATTATTAACATTAATTTTTTTCATTCCGAAAAGATTTTGTTTTTGGCCGATTGGTTTAGTTTACTAATAATGTTTTTAAACTAAATACTAAAAACAAATTTTTATTAACATAATACGAAAACAACTATAAAAAGTTAATAGAATTTTTTCATAAGGTATGGGGCCAGTTGTTCAATACCTATTATATGGTCGGCTGCCCCAAGTTTAATGGCCTCATTTGGCATTCCAAAAACCACACTGGATTGTTGATCCTGGGCAATTGTATGTGCTCCGGCCTCCTTAAGTTCCAGAAGCCCTTTTGCCCCATCAGCCCCCATTCCGGTAAGGAGTATACCGGTTGCGTTTTGTGCGGCATAGCGTGCGGCAGATCTGAACAAAACATCAACAGATGGGCGATGGCGGTTTACCAGTGGGCCTTCCTTTACTTC
Organism: Marinilabiliaceae bacterium; assembly: GCA_037439945.1. Taxonomy (GTDB): domain Bacteria; phylum Bacteroidota; class Bacteroidia; order Bacteroidales; family Marinilabiliaceae; genus CALEUX01. Next base: position 69,564 of record JBBIVA010000001.1, on the reverse strand, counting down.
AACAGAATACTCTTTTCCAACTCTTTTTAAAAGCATATGGTGACTTCCGGGCGCAATTAACACCCTGCCCTGATAGAGTTTATCACCATCTTCTGCTTCTTTTACGCTCAATTTTGAAAGGGAGTTAAGGCTATTTGCAAAAAACCTGGTAAAGCCTTCGGGCATGTGCTGCACTATTGCAATTCCAGGCATTTTAGCGGGAAGGTTACGTAAGAGTAGCCTAATTGCCTCTGTTCCCCCGGTTGATGCCCCCAAAACTATAATGTTCTCGGTATTTGTAATTTTGGATTTAAGGGAGCCCTTTTGGAGTATAATATCTGCTGAGTTTTTTGGCAAAACATAATCAACAGTAGTTGAGTTACTAAGTTTTAAGCGTGTTGGTTTTGCCATCGATGCGGCTTTAACTGCATCGCAAAGCATTATTTTTGATTCGTTGAAAAACTGGGCTGCATTCATTGGTGGTTTGCCAATAATTTCAACAGCCCCATATTCAAGGGCTTTCATGGCCACCTCAGAGCCTTGTGTTGTTAATGAAGAAATTACTACTACCGGAATAGGGTGTTGTGACATAATTTTTCTCAAAAATGTGAGGCCGTCCATCCTGGGCATCTCAATATCAAGAGTAATTACATCGGGTATTTCTTTCATAATTTTTTTTACGGCAATAAGCGGATCAGCTGCAGTACCCATAACCTCAATCTGGGTGTCTGATTCAAGAATTGAAGTCAGACTTTGTCTAACAACTGCAGAATCATCAACAACTAATACCCTTATTTTTTTTTCCATACCCCAATTTTATCCACCAGAACCTAGTATTCTTTTTTATCAAGGAACTTATGTCTTACTTCTCCGGTATCAGTAAAGAAAAGTATTTTTCTACCTTTTCTACCCCCGGTACTTGATGCTACAATAGGAATTTTTTTATCATCAAGCATTATCCTGGCCATTCTGATATTTCGCTCACCAATAAGCATTGCGCTTCCATCGGGGGCAATTAAATCCCCACCGCCAAAGATTTTAGCAAGCAGGTTTTCTTTTTTAGATCCAATTTGTACCATCCGCTCAATAAGCTTTTCTATTGCTATATTACCATATTTTGGCGATGCCAGATCGTTTCCGGACCAGTTTGGCAGCATATAGTGATTTATGCCACCAACTTTTAAAACCGGATCGTACAGGCAAATTGCCACACAGGATCCCAGAATAGTTTTAACAATATAAGGGTCTTTACTGGCAAAAAGTGTTGAAGGATACAAAAAATGTTGTAAATATTGATCCATTTATTTCTTTCCTTAAAAAATCTCATCATCTCCATCAAAGAAGGTGTCATTTCCTTCTCCGCTGAACCCTTCAACAATATTTTTCGACTCAGGAATCCTTACAAAAAATGTTGACCCTTCTCCCTTTGCACTATTGATCTCGATTGTTCCACCCATTACATCCAGCAGTGCTTTTGTGATTGAGAGGCCAAGCCCATGCCCCCGGTTAATTGAGTTTATACCTGAATCAAGCCTTTTAAAGCGCTCAAAGATAACTTTTTGATTTTTTTCAGAAATACCTGTGCCAAAGTCCTGGACGGAAATGTTGAGCAGATCTTCATCAACCCAAACCGTTAATATTACTTTACTGTCTTTGTAGCTATACTTTAAAGCGTTATTCATAAGGTTACTTAAAATAAGCTTTAATTTTTCGCTGTCTGTTTTGAAATAGAAATTTTTTCCAAACCCAAATTCAATGTTAAACTGAAAATCAATTTCAATAGCCATTTTTCGTGCAACCAGGCTAAATGAATCGATCATTGTGTTTATTATGTTTTTGATATTTACTTTGGCAACATTTGGAACAACTTCTCCGGCTTCAATTTTTGCAGCAACGAAAATGTTTTTAAGCTGGAAATCAAGATTGAAAGCTTCGCTATGGATTAGGGCAACCATGCTAACAACTTTTTTCCAGTCATTTTTTTCAACAGCAAGAATTGATTTGGAAAGGCCAAGAATAGATGTAAACGGGTTTACTATTTCATTTGAAATATTTGAAATAAAATGACTTTTTAATGCTTCAGACTCTTTAAAGCGCTGGGTAACAGCTTGAAGGTCCTTCGACAAAAGTGTTATTTCTTCCTCGTATTTTTTTCGCTCCTCGAGTTTGATTTTTAACTCTTTCAAAAGCTGTTTATCCGAAATGTTCATCATAGTTAAAATATTATTTCGTCGTGTGATTATTTTTCTTTTTAAAAATTGTTGGTTTGACATGTTCTAAGGGTACATTCATACCTGAAAGGGACTCTGAATGTCCTATAAAAAAATATCCGTCAGGTTTTAATTGCAAACACAATTTGTTTATTACTTTTTCCTGGGTGTTACGGTCAAAATAAATAAGTACATTACGGCAAAAGATAACATCAAAATTCTCTTTTAACGAATATATATTATCCATAAGGTTCAAATAAGTAAGCCTCATGTTTTTTTGTAAAACAGGGTGTACTCTAACTGTATGGTTATTTGGGTCCTTGCTTTTTAAAAAATATCGTTTTTTTAATTCCAAAGGTACGGTTATTAGTTTATTTGATGCATATACACCTTTTGCTGCCTTATCAAGCATTTGAGTTGAAATATCCGAACCCAGAATATCAAACTTAAATGAAGGGTTAACTCTTTCAAACTCATTAAGAACAATTGAAATTGTATAAGGCTCTTCTCCACTTGAACACCCTGCGCTCCATATTTTTATTGGCTCTCTGGTTGTCCCTGTGTTTTTAAGCTCCGGGAGGATAGTAGTAGTCAAATAATTAAAATGGATTGGTTCGCGAAAAAAATCTGTTTTGTTGGTGGTTACAACATTCAAAAACTGTAACAACTCCTTTTCCTGGCCATCACGACTAAAGAAATATTCCTTATATTCTGAATAGGACGACATATTTAATTCACGTATTCTTTTAAGGAGCCTGCCCTGGAGCATTATCCTTTTATTGGGAGGCATTTTTATCCCGTATTCGGAATAGATAAACCGGCTGAAAGCCTGAAAATCCATTTCAGACAATTCTGCTTTAAAGCAATCAATTGCACCTGAATTATTTGCCGGCCTCTCCATTTAAATTATTTCTCTTTTTTTAATTTGTTTACCATTTCAAGCATTCCTATTACCTCTTTTTGGCTGAAAACAACATCTGCATTTAAAATAAAAACCATTTTGTCTTCCGAACTGTATGTTGAAAGAATATAATGAGGCTTGTAGTCTTCGGATATATTCTTCAAAACAGACCCATCACACTCCAGAACATCAGCAACCGTATCTACCAAAATGCCCACTCTGTAAAATTTGGCCAGGGTATCGCTCCTTAATTGTAAAATAATGGTGCAGGTTCCGGAGTTAACTTTAATTGGCGACATTCCAAACTTTATTCCGGTATCTATTATAGGGATTATTTCATCGCGATACTCAACTACGCCCAAAACAAATGGAAGGGTTTGCGGAAGTGGCTTAGGCTGAAGATATTCTCTTATCTCCATTACGCTAACCACATTAACCCCAAAAACCTCTTCTCCAATTTTGAACGTGAGATATGAATTCATATTAGATGTCATGTTTAGAATAATTATCTTTATTTTTCTATAATTTCAACCAAGTGCATTATATCAACCACGTGGATAACCGTATCGTTTTGAATTAGCGTTCCTTCGTAAGAGCCAATCATACCTTTACTGCCATCAAAATATGTTTCTGTCAGATTTTTATCGTTTATTTCCAAAACTTCTTTAACCATGTCCACAATAATTCCAAATTTTGACCCCTGTGCTTCAGAAGGATTAATGACCACAATTGCGCGATCTTCATTATTAACAATAATATCTTCTTCTCCCATCATAGTTTTTATATCCACAACAGGAATAATGGTGCCGTGTAAATTTATAATCCCCTTCATAAATGAAGGGGTATTGGGTACTTTTGTAATAACTGCCGGTACTTCAAGTATGTGGTCAACCTGAAGGGCATCAACAGCAAAAAGGTTGTGGTTTATCTGGAATGACAATATTGTTTTATTTACAATTTCCATAGGCGCCTGTTTGTTAAGCTGTTATGCGTGTTTTTCTTTTTGACTGATTTTTCTTGTTTTTCTTGATTGGAATAGCCTGGATGTGTCAATTACCATAGAAATGGTCCCATCACCCATAATAGAGGCTCCCGAAATGATTTCCTGTTTTTCGAGAAAACGCCCGAGTGGTTTCACCACTGTTTGATATTCTCCAACTACAGAATCAACAAAAACGCCCAGTTGTTTTTCCTCACTCGAAATTAATATCATTTGCAATTGATCTTCGTCAACCATTGGCTCATTAAATAGCTCCCTAAGATTTATATATGGAATAAGTTGATTGTTTATTAACACCGTATGGTTAAATGTATTTTTCAAATTTGATGAATCAAATGCAAATATTTTTTCAATAGAAGAAATGGGTATAACATATTGATTATTACCCACATTAACTAATAATCCATCAATAATTGAAAGTGTTAATGGAAGACGTATTGTTATTAAAGTACCCTTGCCAACTTCTGAGTCAAGGGTTACTTCACCCCTTATGTTGGTAATTTTTCTCTTTACCACATCCATTCCAACACCTCGGCCCGATAAATCAGAAACAGAATCCCTTGTTGAAAATCCACTTATAAATAAGAGATCAAAAATTTCTTTTTTGTCAAGTGTTGTACTTGCATCTAAAAACTCTTTTTTAATAGCCTTTTGCTTAATAAATTCCGGATCAATGCCAACCCCGTCGTCGGAGATTTCTATTATAACGTTAGGGCCCGAATGGTAAGCCTTAAAAGTGATAGTCCCTTTAGGTGATTTTCCTTCATTAATCCTTTGTTGGGGCAATTCAATGCCATGGTCAATGGCGTTTCGCAAAATATGTAAAAGAGGATCGGTTAAATGTTCAATAATGTTTTTATCTAGCTCAAGATCACCTCCCTCTATTATAAAATCAACTTCTTTCTTTTGTTCTTTTGACAAATCTCTCACAAGCCGCTGGAAGCGCATTAATTCGTTTTGAAGAGGAATGAGGCTAACGTCAAAGGCATTGTCACGTAATTGCCGGGTAAGTTTCTGAATGTTTTCAGTTAGTGCCACAATTGCCGGATCTCCGTTGTTTTCGGCATATAAGGTAAGCTGGGCTTGGATAGTAACCATTTCACTCACTAATGTGACAAGTTCATCTATTTTATGTGATGAAACTCTTATACTTGAAATTTTGTGTTCCTTTAAATTGGCTTTTTTCTTATCCTCGATGTTATTATTTTCTGCAGTTATGGTCCACTCGCCATGTTTAAAATCATCAATTGTAAGCATTGTGCTTGTTTCCAATGCCTTATTAATTAGTGATTTAATTTCCGGCAGGGAAACAATTGATTTTTCTGAAACCTGTTCTATATTTAAATCGCACTCTTCTTCTACAAAAATGAAAACATCTTTTATTTCGTTTATTGAATCTTTTGTACTAAGCAGAACCTGCCAGTAGCAATAGTTTGACGAATTATCAAGCAAATCGAGGGATGGAATTTTGTGGGTATAAGCAAGGGTTACAGCCTTACCCATAGCATGAAGGTCGTCAAGTAAATAAAATGGGTTTGTTCCGTTTTTAAGAAGATCTTCATGGGGGATAAAATTAATAAGGTAACTTTTTTCGGCTGAACCAGCATGATCAAATTCTTCATCTGGATCGGCCAATGTTACTTTTTTTCCGGAGGAATCAAAGCCGGTTAAAAAAGCCTGTAGTTTTTTTATAAAGGTTTTTTGTTCTTCCAAATCTTTTTCCTTTGTAAGATCTCCCGTTTTAAGAAGGAAATTGATCTGGTCAATTGCTGAAAAGGTAAGGCTAATAAGTTCTGAGCTAACCTGGATTTTCCCCATCCTAACGTAGTCAAATATAGTTTCCAGATTATGGGTAAATTCGCTTAGGTGGCTAAAACCAAACATAGCGCCGCCTCCTTTAAGAGAGTGCATGGCCCTGAAAATCCGTTCGATAAGCTCCTTATTTCTCATGTCATTTTCTAAAAGGAGCAATGCTTCTTCCAGATCATGGATGTTATCTGTGGATTCATCAACAAATTTAGCTTTAAACTTATCTATCATGAGACACAAGGCGTTTATATCATTAAAAAATATTTCAACAACTTATAAGTTTATATTAACTCAGTTATTGTTAATTTCTTTATTCAAAGTGTTTAATATCTGGTCAATACCCCTGCATGTTTGAAGAATAATCTGGACAGACAATTCCTTATCACCGGATTTTATATCAAGAAAAGTTTTTTCAATTTTCCTCGATATTACTGAAACATCGTTTATTCCAAGCATTGGACCAGTACCGCAAATTTTGTGGGTTATTTCAAAGATTTGGTCAATCAGTATAGATTTTTGTTCGGAATTTAAAAATTCCGTGCTCAGACTTTTGCTGATTTCCTGCAATTCCGTTATTGATTCATTTAGGAATTGCTTTTTAATCTCCTGATACATTTTTAACGGATAACCCTCGAAATAGCAGATAACAATTTGGCAGGAACAAATGGTTTAATAATCCATCCGGTGGCGCCGGCTTCTTTTGCCTGCATTTTTTTCGCTGCCTGTGACTCAGTGGTTAAAAAAAGTATAGGGATATGTTTGTAATTGTCCATTTCTCTAACTTTTCTAATAAGGCCCAGTCCATCAAGGTTAGGCATGTGAAGGTCGGTAATTATAATGTCAATATGACGCCCATCCAGGAATTTGAGGGCGTCTTCTCCGTCAACACCAACCAGAACATCATAACCTTCGTTTTGAAGGGTAAAATTTACAACTTCACGGATACTTTCTGAGTCATCAACAATTAACACGGTTTTAGCCATAGAAAATAAGATTTTTAGTTTTTTTCTTTTAAATAATTTAGAAATCCGGCATGGCTTAATAATGAAGAAATGTCGTCAGATACAGAAATTGAAACCTGTACTTCAAAACCTTTTTTCTTGCCGCTATTTTTTATTGCTTGCAATAGCTGAATAAAAGAAATATCAAGGTTGTCAACATTATCAACATTTATAAGCACGTTGGAAGGATTTTTTAAATTTGATTTTACCCGTTCAGTTATTTTTGAAATATTAGCAATTGTTAACTGTCCGCTAAAATCTATTTCTAATTTATCCTTGTTTTCTTTAAAATCAACAACATAATTTTCTGCCATACTTTAAAATTTGTAAGGGGTTACAAAATTTAATTAAAACTTTTCATAGTTGTCCAAATCAAACTCCTTTTCAAGATTTGAAAGGTTTTGAATTGGGCCTTGTTTAATAGTGCCACTTTTTTTTGAAACTTTTGGCTTTGTTTGTTCTGTTGTCTGTGGCTGGCTTTTTTCTTCAGTTTTGTTGGTTTGTTTATCGGACTGTCCTTGTTTGTTCCCAATGTTAAAATAGCCAACTGCTTCCTGGAGATTTTGTGCCAATGTTAAAAGTTGGTCTGAACTTTGGGTAAGTTGATCAGAGCTTGCGGCATTTTCCTGGGTAATCATATTCAACTGTTGCATTGCCAGGTTAATTTGCTCAGCCCCGGTTTTTTGTTCAAGGCTTGCAGCTGCAATTTCTTTGATTAATACAGTTGTTTTCTCAATATCAGGAACCAAAAGCTTAGTTTTATTACCAGCCTCCTGCGAAACTTTCAATCCTTTATTAACTAAGGTAACAATTTCATCGGCGGCAGATTTACTCCTTTCGGCAAGTTTTCTTACCTCTGCAGCCACCACAGAGAACCCGCGACCGTGCTCTCCTGCACGGGCTGCTTCAACGGCGGCATTAAGTGCAAGAATATTTGTTTGGAATGCAATATCTGAAATTATTGATATTTTTTCTGATATAGCGCTCATAGCCAATGCCGCCTCCGAACTTAACTGGTTGGCTATATTAACATCTTTTGCTGTTTCAACTGTAATTTTTTCAGTTTGTATAGCATTTTCAGTGTTTTGATCAATATTTGCAACCATCTCCTCAATTGAAGTAGAAACCTCTTCGGCAGACGCAGCCTGATCGGCACTACCTCTTGACAGTTGAAGGGAGCTTGTTTTAAGGGTTCCACTTGAATCAACAAGGTTAAAGGCATTTTCCTTAATTGTTAAAACTGTTTTCTTAAGGTTTTCTGCCATGTTGCTTAACTCCCTTGATAAATCCCCTATTTCATCGTTCTGGTTAACATCAACCTTAGCATTAAGATTACCTGAACCCATAAGTTTTGCAAAGGTTACACCTTTGGTTAAGGGGTGAACAATTGATGTAAATAATAACCAGGCAATAGCAAGGGATGCACCAAGCAATATTAAACCCATAACTATAACTACCCATGTAAGGCCGGCAAAGGCGCTTCGCATGTTAGCCAATGCTTCATTGTTAAGTTTATTATATGAAGCTGTTAGGGTTTGTATTTCTGTTGTTATTTCACTGGTTAGCGTTGTAATTTTCCCGCTTTCTGTAACCATATCTTCAACTTCAAACATAATGAAAGCATCCTCGTAGGCATCAAAAGAATTAAGGCTCTGCATTACATATTTATGCATGGCGAAAAGAGAGTCGGTTTTATGTAATATTATGTCCAGTTGTTTTTTCTCATCTTCGCTTTCCCATTGGGAAGATAGGGTATTTAAATTTTTTTTGAGAGCATTGAATTTTGTACTGTGTAGGTCAATAAGTTTTAGTTTATAGGGGGTACCGGTTTGTTTATCAATAAATACCCAGTTGCGAATTAGCATTATGCTTTCTGCAATAAGCATGTCCAGTTCATCCAGGCCTAAAACAGACGGGCTGTAAACGCCTGTAACTTTGTTGTTAAGGCTTGTACTCCTGTTTAAGGTGATTAATGTAAGCAAACTGTTTAGGAATACTACCGTTAATATTAAACCAAAACCATAAATCAGTTTTTGAGCAATGTTCAATTTAATTTTCATCATAATAAAATTGATTTTTGAAGGTATGATGGAACTCGCATGTTGATAATTTTATTATTGTGGTGTTTGCGTTTTTTTAAACATGCTCGTTTCATCAGAAAAGTGTTTGAATTTTAATCTTCAAATAAACAAATATTTATGCGTTGTTCCAATTACTTTTTTCAATTTAAGATAATAATACCTATCCTTTTTTTATTAAAAACCCAACTCTTTTTTCATTGGAGCAAACATACAACATAACATTATTAAAGAAAATGACCTTAATGATTTAAAAATGATTTATTCCTTGCCCGCAAGCCGGTTTTAAAAATTGGCTTTTTAAAACTCATTCATCTTTGTTCCTTTCAGTGGCTTAATTTTTGAACCGGGGTTAAAGAATTATCGCAGCCGACATCCCTTCTAACCTGGAACTAAATTGTAAGCCCATTCTTCCGGCGTTAGCCTTGTGGAGTTCAAATTTTAAAACGTCATCGCGAACAACAAAGTTTATTGCAGCCCCGTGTTGTGTAGCACCTTCTGCTTCAGTAACAATCAAACTGTTTTTTTGCTTAGCTTTATCAAGAATAAGGCTTCCGCTATTTTTTAAATTAACTGCCGAGGAAACAAAAATAACCTGGCATCCATCAATTTCCTCCGGGGTACGGAATTCTTTTATAACAATATTTTGGAACCCAAATGGTTTTCCTTCTGATTGTTCTCGTAACCAGTCAGCAATCTCCTTACTCCTTAAAACCCCAATTACAAAATCTCCTTGTTTTGAACTCTCAGGCCAACCTACATATCTTATAAAATTAAGCGTGAAAACCGCTTTAAATTTAGCAGCCTGACCCATTGATAACAATGGAATAAGTAGCATAAAAGCTAAAAAATAAAATTTTTTCATAATAGTAAATAAATCATCCAGTTTTTTCTAACACAGTATTACGAACAGATGGTTTTAAGGTTTCTTTTTTTTAGATTTTTATAAAAAGAAAGGATAAAATCCAAAATTACATTAGCAATTAATTTTGAAAAATAAGCCACCAGGTAAAACTGAAAAAAAATATCGTGCTTTTATAAAAATACTATTTGAGATGGTTTTCATTATTAAAGTAATTTAAATAGTTACGGTTTTTGGTTGTTAAGGGCAAAAGGTCTGCTTATTTGTTTATTGTTCATTATCTTTTTCGCTAACTTCGCAACATTTACATAAAAAGAGTTAAATCAAATATGTGGGTTAGAATAGCAAGCACAATTCTTAGAAATCGTTTATTTATATTATTACTGTTAGGGATACTAACCCTATTCATGGGTTATAATGCGCGTAATATTGAAATGTCATACCATTATGCGCCGCTATTGCCAAGTGATGACCCAACCTACAAGGAGTATGAGAGTTTTTTAAAATTATTTGGGAATGAAGGCAACCTAATGGTTTTGGGTGTTCAGGATGACAACTTTTTTAATGCAGACCATTTTAATGATTGGCAGAATCTTACAAAAGACCTGCAAGGGATAACAGGGGTAAAATCAGTTTTTTCTGTTTCAGAGGCATTTAATTTGGTGAAGGCCGATGGAGAAAGAAGGTTTGAACTTAAACCCCATTTTAAAAATTTTAATAACCAGCAACAACTTGACAGTTTAAAACAACTTTTTTTTGATCTTCCTTTTTATCAGCACCAGATTTACAATAAAGAAACAAATGCCTACCTGGTTGCAATTACTCTTGTACCAGAAATCCTTGAAAGTCCTGGCCGTGTCAAATTAATTAATGATATAAAAGCTGCCGGTTACAACTATGAAACAAAAACCGGAAAACAGCTGAATTATTCAGGATTACCATTTATTAGGGTTGAAACAGCCGAAATGATAAAAAGGGAGCTGAACATGTTTGTTTTGCTGGCCCTTGTGGTAACGGCCCTTATTATATTTTTGTTTTTCAGGTCGTTTAAGGTTGTGCTGGTTTCAATGCTCATAGTTGGAATTGCTGTAATTTGGGCATTGGGCAGTCAGGCCCTGTTGGGTTATAAGATAACAATATTAACAGGTATGATACCACCACTTATTATTGTAATTGGAATTCCCAACACTGTTTTTCTGTTAAATAAATATCACCAGGAATTTCGCAGCCACCGGAACAAAATAAAATCGCTTCAACGGGTTATCAGAAAAATTGGAAATGCAACATTTTTGACAAATCTTACAACAGCAAGTGGTTTTGCAACCTTTATTTTTACCAGTAGCAATATTTTGGTTGAATTTGGGGTAGTTGCTTCTATAAATATTCTTGTGGTATTTGTTCTTTCATTGCTGTTAATACCGATAATATTCAGTTTTTTACCAAATCCAGCCGAGCGGCACATAAAACACCTCGACAACAAATTGATGAAAGGTGTAATAAATAAACTCCTTCATATTACCTTGCATCACCGAAAGGTTGTTTTCTCCATAACCATAATTATGGTTTTGTTCGGTGGGTATGGAATATCGAGGATTAAGACCACAGGTTTTATGTTGGATGACATTCCCCACGGGCACCAGCTATATTCCAATTTAAAATTTTTTGAAGAGCATTTCAAAGGATTGATGCCTCTTGAGGTTTTAATTGATACCAAAAAACCAAATGGTGTTATAAGTCCGGTAACTATGCGAAAAATTGATCAACTGCAACAAGAACTGGAATTATTACCTGAATTATCAAAACCATTATCTGTTATCGATGTTATTAAATTTTCGAAACAGGCATATTACAACGGAAATGCATCATTCTACAATCTTCCGAACAGCCAGGAACGTAACTTCATATTATCTTACATACAGGGCAATCGAGGGACTTCTTCTGAAGTTATGACCTCATTTATTGACTCCACCAAGCAAAAAACACGAATAAGTCTTAGAATGGCTGATATTGGAACCACACGAATGAGTGAGCTGGATACATGCCTGCAGAATAAAATAGTCAAAATTTTCCCTGCTGATGAGTATAACACTTCAATTACTGGGGCCAGTATCGTTTTTTTTAAAGGAACTGATTACTTGATAAGGAACCTGTTTGTAAGCTTGTTTTTAGCCGTTTTAATAATAGCATCCTTTATGGCATGGATGTTTAGCTCTAAAAGAATGGTACTGGTTTCGCTTATACCAAACCTCATACCATTAATAATGACTGCCGCCCTTATGGGTTTATTCAATATTCCGATTAAACCTTCCACAATCTTGGTATTCAGCATTGCATTTGGGATCTCTGTTGATGATACTATTCATTTTTTAGCAAAATACCGTCAGGAACTAAAAGAAACAAACTGGAGCATCTCTGCTGCTGTGGTGTTGGCTTTAAAGGAAACAGGGTTAAGTATGATTTATACATCTGTTATATTGTTTTTCGGGTTTGGAATTTTTAGTACATCACAGTTTGGTGGTACGGTTGCTCTTGGTGTCCTGGTTGCCGTAACGTTATTAATTGCATTATTCGCAAATCTTATTTTGCTGCCCACATTATTGTTAACACTGGAAAAAATAATTACCAACCAATCATTTAAAGAACCATTATTATCAATTTATAACGAAGATGAAGATATTGAAATTGATGAACTTGTTATTAAAAAGAGTTTAAACCAGGATAATGGGCCAGCTAACAAAGTAGATACCAATTAAACCAAATATCAACAGGTTTGGTATTAACCCAGATTACCTAAATTTAACTGGTTATGCACAACATAAATAAAATTAAACTGACTCGTTAAAACAAAATTAAGGTTGATGATAAAAAAATATCAGGAACTGGTGGAGCAGGCCATTCAACAAATAATGGCTGATAAAGAACCCAAAGGTTTGTATAGTCCTGTATCATATGTTTTGGGACTTGGAGGAAAACGGATTCGCCCTGTTTTGTGCCTTATGGCATATTCAATGTTTGAAAAAGAAAAAATTGAGAGTTGCATAAACCCGGCAATAGGACTGGAAGTATTCCACAACTTTACCCTTCTGCACGATGATATAATGGATGGCTCAAAAGTACGAAGGAACAATCCAACTGTACATGTAAAGTGGAACAACAATACGGCAATACTTTCAGGCGATGCGATGCTAATTATTGCATACCACCTGATTTCTCAAACACCTTCAACCTCATTGGGAAGCGTATTGAGTATTTTTAATAAAACAGCCCTTGAAGTTTGTGAAGGGCAACAACTTGACATGGAGTTTGAAGCAAGGTTGAATGTTTCAGAATCGGAATATATTGAAATGATCAGACTTAAAACGGCTGTTTTATTAGGTGCAAGTTTACAAATTGGCGCAATTACAGGAGGTGCCAAAAAAGAGCCATCAGATCATTTAAATATCTTTGGAAATAATATCGGTATTTCTTTTCAATTACAGGATGACTGGCTTGATGTTTACGGAAACCCCGAAACCTTTGGAAAATCAATAGGGAGTGATATTGTAAGTAATAAAAAAACATATCTTTTAATAAATGCTTTAAATAAGCTAACCGGGAATTCAAAAAAAGAGCTTATTAAATGGGTTTTGGCAGAAGAATTTGATAATGAAAAAAAAATTGATGCAGTACGAAACCTTTACCATGAAGCTAACGTTTCGGCAAAAACAAAAGCTTTGATGAATTATTATTTTAAAGAAGCAATTTCGCAATTGGAATTAGTTGATGGTAACCCGGAAATTAAGGACGAGTTAATTGATTTTGCAACAAAACTGAACGAAAGGGTCAGGTAGAATTGGGAAAACAGGATTGTGAATAATTTGGCCGGAGCAATTTTATAGGTGTAAAAACATAGTGATTTACAAAATATTGATGGTTAAACATCGACATCATTTATTTTTTGTAACTTAAAGTCTTCAAATTAAAGATTTAAAACATGACACAACTCTCAGGAAAAGTTATTCAGGTTATTGGGCCGGTTGTTGACGTTGAGTTTGGCACTAATATTAATGAACTTCCACCTATTAACGATGCCTTGGAAATTCATACAGACGGAGGTACTAAAGTAATAATTGAATGCCAGCAGCATATTGGAGAACACACTATACGTTGTGTAGCCATGGACTCAACCGACGGGCTTCAGAGGGAAATGACCGTAACATCCCTGGGAGCCCCCATTACAATGCCACTTGGAGATAATGTTAAAGGAAGATTGTTAAACGTTGTTGGACGTCCGATTGATGGAATTGGCCCTGTAAAATCAGACAGAAAGGCTCCAATTCACAGACCAGCCCCAAGGTTTGATGATTTATCCACTGAAACATCAATATTATATACCGGAATTAAGGTTATTGACCTTATAGAACCATATTCAAAAGGAGGAAAAATCGGATTGTTTGGTGGGGCAGGAGTTGGAAAAACTGTTTTGATACAGGAATTAATAAATAATATTGCAAAAGGTTATTCAGGGTTATCTGTCTTTGCTGGCGTAGGTGAACGGACAAGGGAAGGCAATGACCTTTTGAGAGAAATGGTTGAGTCGGGTATTGTTGACTATGGTGAAACATTTAAAAAAGGCCTTAAAGAGGGACGGTGGGATATCGATAAAGTTGACCATAACGCACTAAAAAACAGTCAGGTTACAATGGTTTTCGGACAGATGAACGAACCACCGGGTGCACGCGCCAGGGTTGCACTATCTGCACTAACTATTGCGGAAGGCTTCCGTGATGGACAGGGGGGTGAGGGCGGCAGGGATATTTTACTTTTTATTGATAATATTTTCAGGTTTACACAGGCAGGGTCAGAAGTTTCGGCTTTACTGGGAAGGATGCCCTCGGCGGTTGGTTATCAGCCTACGTTATCTTCGGAAATGGGTGCACTTCAGGAAAGGATTACTTCAACCAAAAACGGATCAATTACTTCGGTACAGGCAGTTTACGTGCCGGCAGATGACTTAACCGACCCTGCTCCTGCAACAACGTTTACACACTTGGATGCGACAACTGTTTTAAGCCGTAAAATTTCAGAATTGGGGATTTATCCGGCAGTTGACCCCCTTGATTCAACATCAAGAATATTAACCCCTGATATTGTCGGGGAATCGCATTACAGGACCGCACAGCATGTGAAAGAAATTTTACAGCGTTACAAAGAACTTCAGGATATTATTGCTATTCTGGGGATGGAAGAGTTATCCGAAGAGGACAAATTAGTTGTACACAGGGCCAGAAGGGTTCAACGTTTTCTTTCACAGCCGTTTTTTGTAGCAGAGCAATTTACAGGCTTAAAAGGAGAGAGGGTTTCAATTGAAGACAATATTAAAGGGTTTAATATGATTTTGGCCGGTGAAATGGATAAATATCCCGAAGCTGCCTTTAACCTTGTTGGTACTATTGAGCAAGCCGTTGAGAAAGGGGAAAAATTATTAAGGGACGTTAAAAAGAAATAATGGATCTTTACATCGAATTAATAACACCCGAAAAAATTATTTTCGAAGGGCCCGTAGGGCTTGTTGATGTACCAGGGACCGCTGGCAGGTTTACTGTTTTGCGTGACCATGCACCAATTATTTCAACCCTTTCAAAAGGTATTATAAGAATTATTGGAAAGGATGGGGTGGAACGCAAATATTTGTGCTTTGAAGGTGTTGTTGAATGTTTTGAGAACCATTTAACAATTCTTATCGACCAGCATCCCCAAGAGCCTGATTTTTAAGTGCTGATATTATTAAACCTTCCCAGTCATAAAATTGATGGCTGAATTAGTTTGGGGTTGGTCTTGCAAAGAATATTTATAACCATACAAATTAAACATTTTCCCGCAGAAACAAACCCCGAAGCTTTGGGATATTATTTCGCTTTAATTAGTTTGTAAGATACAATCAGGAAGTGGGTTTGACCCCTTATGCAAATTCAGGGGAACCAATAATACCAAAATCAGCATTTTATTAAAAAAGGCTACCGATAAAAAAAGTTGTAAATCGAGTCTTCTTAATAAAGCAGAACAGCTTCCTAACCCGTATTTCCCATATTGGAAATTTGATATTTAAGCCCTAAGGAACAATCATGGCACATGCAGTTAAAATATTTATTCACTTTTGAAAAAGAATTTTTGCTTTTATTATAAGAGCATTATAAACAAAATTAATAAATTGGTATTTTTACACCCTAAACGTTAAAACATAGAAATAATGAGTTTTAGTCAGGTTTGTAATAAAATATTTTGGGATACAACAGTTCTGTATCATAAAACAGATGATGTGGACGCCATTCCAAGTAATCCGTATAAAGAAGGAAGCATTGAATTTTTATTATTTTCAAAAAACTGGATTGATGCTGTTCAATGGCATTTAGAGGATATAATTCGCGACCCAAACATTAATCCGGTTGAAGCTTTGAAAATAAAAAGGCGTATTGATAAATCAAACCAGGACCGTACCGATTTGGTTGAATATATTGATGGCTATTTTATGAACAAGTTTCTCAATATTAAGCCTATACCGGGTGCCGGAATTAATACCGAAACACCTGCCTGGGCGGTTGACAGGTTATCGATTTTGGCTTTAAAAATATATCATATGGAAACTGAAGCAACACGGGAAGGCGCATCAGCAGAACATTTGGCCACCTGTAAACAAAAGTATGATGTTTTATTAGGGCAGCGTGAGGATTTAAGTACAGCAATTGATGAATTAATTTCAGATATTGAAAGTGGATTAAAATATATGAAGTTATACAAGCAAATGAAAATGTACAACGACCCGGCATTAAACCCGGTGCTTTATAAAAAATAAGGTGTGCAAAAAAGTCCCCGGATATTAGTTTTCAGGTTTAGCGCCTTAGGCGATGTTGCTATGACCATACCCGTTTTATGGTCGCTTAAGAAGCAATATCCGGGTTGTGAAATTTTATTTGTTTCACGGCCCTTCGCCAGAGATTTAATTGAGCCAATTGAAGGGGTCCGTTTTTTTTCGGTAAATTTTAATAAAGACTTTAAAGGGTTAAGAGGTGTTGTAAAACTTTTTATTGCTTTACGAAAAGATGGTAAGTGGAATTTGATCGCTGACTTGCATGGAGTAATGCGAACCTGGATTCTAACGCTCCTTTTCACACTTTCTGGCGTAAAAACTATAACCATTGTTAAAGGGAGAAAAGAGAAAAAGGCGCTTACAAGAAAAAAAAACAAGGTCTTTAAACCCCTTGGAAGTACCATTGACCGTTATCTTGATGTTTTTGAAAAAGGTGGTTTCTTCATGAAATTATTGCCTTTCCCCGGGAAAAAGATTTATGCAGGGGACGGAGAGGTCCCACATGATGCCGTGTTAATGCCTGGCAAAAAAATTGGTGTGGCCCCTTTTGCCAAGCACCAATGGAAAATGTGGCCCGAGGAAAAAATGATTCGGCTTTTGTCAATACTGGATACTAAAGGAGTGCAGATGTTTTTGTTCGGAGGGGGAGGGCCGGAAAAGGAAAAGCTAGATGTTTGGGCCTCAGAATTAGTTAATGGGCACAATATGGCCGGAAAGCTTTCACTTAGCGATGAGTTAAAGGTAATGGCTGGTTTAGACCTGATGATAAGTATGGACTCGGCAAATATGCACTTAGCCAGTTTAGTTCAAACCCCTGTAATTAGCATTTGGGGGGCAACACATCCATATGCAGGTTTTTATGGTTTCCAACAGGGCCCCGAAAATGCAGTTCAGGTTGAGTTGCCTTGCCGGCCATGTTCTGTTTTTGGTAACAAACCTTGTTACCGTGGCGATTTTGCCTGTATGAATTACATTAGCGAAGAAATGGTTGTTGAAGCAATTTACAAATTGGCAATGTTTAATAAAACCTTATGAGAGTGCTTTTTCTTAATTCTATTGCAAAAAACAAATGGGGTGGAGGTGAAAAATGGATGTTGAATGCTGCTAATGGTCTTCAAAAAAAAGGGAATGATGTTTTTGTTGGATGCCACCCCAATTCAATAATTCAAAAAAATGCTATATCAGAATCTTTAACAACAATTGATCTCGCGTTTTCATCTGACTTTGATGTTTTTGGGTTTTTTAAACTACTAAGAATAATTAAGAAGCATCAAATTAACATAATAATTTGCGGGCAAAATAAAGACACAAAAATTGCTTCAATTGCCGCCACGTTTAATGATGAAGTTAAAGTTTTTGCAAGGCATGGCCTTAGGCTGATAAGCAAAAATTTTAAATATAAAATCTTTTTTTCGAAAATGATACATGGTATAATAACCAATACCAACTCTATAAAAGAGGAATACATGCAGTATGGTTGGTTTAAAGAAGGTTTTATTGAGGTAATATATAATGGGTTTACGCCACCTCAAAAAATTGAAGCTATTGATTTAATTAAAGAATTTAGCCTGCCAAAGGATTCTATAACAATTTTCAGCGCAGGCAGGCTGGCTAAACAAAAGGGGTTTGAAATACTCATTTCAGCAGCAAAAATTGCTTACACTAATAAAAAGAACTGGATTTTTTTAATTGCTGGTCAAGGGAAGAAACAAAAAAAGTTATTGAACCAAATTAAAAATCAGGGATTAGAAGAAAAAGTATTTCTTATTGGGTTTAAAAAAAATGTTTTACCCTACATATACTCCAGTGATTTATTTGTGCTATCTTCATATTACGAGGGTATGCCAAATGTAGTAATGGAAGCTATGGGAATAGGCAAATGTTGTGTAGTGACCTCAGTTAACGGAAATAATGAATTGATAACAAACGGGAAGGATGGAATATTGGTTAGACCAGGTAATTCTCAAGACTTATATTTGTCTATAGAAAAAATTATCAACGACCAATACCTTCGGGATACTCTGGGATATATGGCTAAAAAGAGAATATCAGATAATTTTTCAGAGGAAAAAATGATTAATGAACTTGAACGGTTTTTAAAGGAAAAAAGCCATTAAAAATTCACAATATATTCCAGGAAACAATACGGTTCTCGTAACAGGAGGAGCTGGCTTCATAGGTTACCACATCTCAGTTATGTTAGTTGAGAAGGGTTTCAATGTGGTTGGTTTTGACTCACTAAATGATTATTATGATCCGAAAATTAAGATTGATAGAATAACAAACCTTCGAAAAAATAACAACTATTTTTTTGTAATGGGCAATGTGTGTAACACTATAGAGCTGGATAATTTATTTAGTAAACATGAGTTTTCTTTGGTTATCCATCTTGCAGCACAAGCAGGAGTTAGGCAAAGCATTAATTTTCCACAACTATATTTTGAAAATAACATGCATGGCTTTTTTAATGTATTGGAGGCATGTAGAATTTATAAGGTAAAAAAATTGGTTTTTGCATCATCAAGTTCGGTTTATGGAAATAGAAGCGTGGGGCCATTCTTTGAGCTTGACTCATCAGACTTTCCTGAATCATTTTATGCAGCTACCAAAAAAGCAAATGAAGTAATGGCTTATTCTTATTCCCGCCAATATGGAATTCAATGTATTGGATTAAGATTTTTTTCTGTTTACGGACCATGGGGGAGACCAGACATGGCCTACTTTTCATTTACGCAAAAAATTTTTAATGAAGAAGTTATTACTTTATTTAGTAATGGAGAAATGTTACGGGATTTTACCTACATCAAAGATATTGTTGATGGAGTCTCAAATTTAGTTACTGATATTAACTTATTACCTCAATATAAGATTATTAATTTTGGGAATGGAAATCCTTTAAGAACTTGGGAACTTATAAATGTTCTGGAAGAAACAATTGGTAAAAAAGCTTTAGTTTGTCACACTTCAGGTTACCATGGAGATGTGCTTTTAACTTTTGCTAATATTTCAGAAGCATCCAAATGCTGTAACTATCTACCTAAAACAGATTTAAAAGAAGGGTTATTCACGTTTGTTAATTGGTATAAAAATTATTTTCAGGTTAATGGTTAATCTAAACAAAAAAATGACAATATCCGGTTTTACAATGGTAAAGAATGCAGGTAAGCTTTACTATCCCTTAAAAGAATCAATTTTGTCAATTCTGCCTATTGTTGATGAATATATTATTGCGCTTGGTAATTGTGACGAGGATGACAATACGCTTGAGATAATTAACAGTATTAATAGCTCCAAAATAAAAATCATACACACTACCTGGGATACCCAAAAATATACCAAAGGATCTATATTAGCCCAACAAACTGATTTTGCTAAAGAACATTGTGGTGGCCAATGGCTAATTTATCTTCAGGCAGATGAGGTTATTCACGAAAAGGACCATCAAACCATTATTGATTCGATCCATAAGCATTTACAAAACCATGATGTAGAAGGTTTAGTATTCAGGTATTTACACTTTTGGGGAGATTACTCACATGTTTTTTACAATAATCATGAGTGGTACCGGAATGAAATAAGAATCATTAGAAACAGGCCTGAAATACACTCATGGCGTGATGCCCAAAGTTTTAGGTGGATTCCGGATTTTTCTCCACAAAAATATTTAATTAAGGAAGGAACCCGAAAATTAAATGTTGCAAAAATTGATGTGCATATTTATCATTACGGGTGGGTTCGACCGCCCAAATTAATGGGTAAAAAAATCACCAAATTTATTAACTGCTATCGGGAAACTAACGAAGTAATTTCACATATTGAATATGGGCCATTGGGTAAAATTCCTTTGTTTGCCGGTAATCATCCCAATGTAATGGCTGATAAAATTGCAAGTTTCAATTGGGAGGCAGAATTAAACTATTCAAAAAAGCGGAAAAAACACGAACCAATTCATAAACATAATAAATTAAAATACCGTTTTCTTTCAAGTATTGAACGTTTATTTTTCCCTGATGGGTTATTTGTGTTTAAAAATTACAATGTTATAAAATAGCTGCTTAAATGAAAATTTTATTTGACTCCCACATTTTTGCAAATCAAAAACTTGGTGGCGTTTCAAGGTATCATGTTGAATTATATAATGGGTTAATTAAAAGGGGGCACCATCCTGTCATTGCCGGCCGGTTTATTAAAAATCAATACTTGTTAAGCAGTTCTTATAAAAATCAGTGGTTTATTCCTGACCCACATGCAATTTTTAATTTGTTTAATAAGCGCATCACTAAAAATAACCTGCTAAGGCAAAATTCTTACAACATATTTCATCCCACCTATCCAAGGGAGTACCTTCTCAAATATTTAGACCCCCAAAAACCCATGGTATTTACTATTCACGATATGATACCGGAAATACTTTTTGGCGAAGAGATTTATTCATCAGCAAAATACAAATTTGCCAAGATGGCAACAAAAATTATTGCTGTTTCCAATCATACCAAACAAGATATCATTCAAATCTACAACCTGCCGGAGGATAAAATAGAGGTGGTTCATCATGGTGCATCGTTTCAGAAACTCCTCGTCCCTCACCCCAAGTTACAACTACCAGGTAAATATATTCTTTTTGTGGGAGGAAGAAATACCTACAAAAATTTCATTTTTTTGGTTAATGCACTGGCCTCTATATTAAAATCAAATAAAAACCTTTATTTGGTTTGCGCCGGTTCAAGGCCATTTTCGTTAGAAGAGGAACAGTTGTTGGATTCATTGCAAATTAAATATCAAACACTTAATTATGTTAATCTGGCCGATGATAAGCTTGCATATGTTTACTCAAAAGCGATGGTTTTTGTATTTCCTTCGTCTTATGAAGGTTTTGGAATTCCAATTCTTGAAGCATGGGCTTGTAAAACCCCGGTCTTATTAAGCAAGTCAAGCTGTTTTCCTGAATTGGCCGGCGATGCAGCTCTGTATTATAACCCGGGCGATGCCCAATCGCTGAGCAGTGAAATATTAAAATTGATCACAGATGATAATGAAAGGGAGGCGCTTGTAATGAAAGGGGAATTAAAATTAACCCAATATTCCTGGGAAAAAGCCGTGGATCAAACCATTGAGATTTATAAAAAATTACTTTAAAAATGAATGAACCCCTTGTTTCGGTTATTACAGTTGTTTATAATAACCACCAAACAATACAAAGCACCATAGAAAGTGTTGTAAGCCAATCATATACTAACTTTGAGTACATCATCATAGATGGAGGTTCAACGGATGGGACCCTGGCAATAGTTGAATCGTATAAAGAGCGTATCGCCACTTTTATTTCGGAAAAGGATAATGGTATTTATCATGCCATGAACAAAGGGATAAAATTATCGAAGGGAAGATTTTGTATTTTTTTAAATAGTGGCGATTATTTCGAAAACGGGCATGTTCTTGAAAGTTTTTCAACGCAATTAATTCATTCAGGAAGTGATATTGTGTATGGCGATGTGGTAACTTTGTCAAATACCGGGCAAAAAACTTATATTACTGCAGCAGAGCCATGTAATAAACACAGAATGTATTTTTGCCATCAAAGTGCTTTTATAAAATCATCCTGGATGAAAAAATTTTTGTATGATGAAAAGTATAAAATGTCATCAGACTTTAAATTTTTTAAAATTTGCTACTACCATCAATTGAAATTCACTCACATAAAGCAACCTGTTGCCATATATAATATGGCAGGTGTATCGAACACCAACCGTATAGCCGGGCTAAAAGAAAACATCCAGATTATTATTGAAACAGATAAAGGTTTTGAATTATTAAAACATTTATTTAGAATATTGCCTTCGTTTATCATGAAGGCGATAAGCAATTACTTTAAGAAATTGAAATCCAAATCATCTTAAAATTAATTACATTCTAACCGCAGGTGTCCACTTCCGTAATCATACCGATTTATATATTTCCATCATCCGGTGTGCTACGCTCTTTTCTTTAAACTTTTCGGCATGGATTAACCCGGCATTAATCATTGTGTTACGTTTTTCATTGTCA
>JBBIVA010000001.1:0-46732 GCA_037439945.1 Marinilabiliaceae bacterium | reverse complement strand
TAAAAATTTCACCTGTTTTTCCATCGAATTTTTTATTACAAATTCATTCAACAAATCGGAATAAGGCGTTTTTCTCCCCACGATATAAAAAGGAGTGTCAATCCCACCTTTTTTAAGGGCCTGTAGCGTTAACAAAGCATTTTTTCGTTTTTCAATGGTTCCTACAGAAAGAAGATAATTCTCTGGCAATTGGTATTTTTTTTCGATCTCTTTTTTTTGTTCTGGAGAATAGTGGTTATAAAACCGGGGGTCGCACCCCTGGTAAATTATCTCTAATTTTTCCTCGTCTATTTTTAATAATTCTGTAATATCATCCTTTGTTTGCTCACTTATGGCTATTATTTTATTGGAAACCGTGCAACTGTGCTTGACTTTCTTTGCATAAAACAGCCGGTCAATGGGTGAAAAAAGTTCCGGATGCCGCATGAAAATCAAATCGTGAATGGTAACCAAACTTTTAATGCCTGTTTTTTCTATGCCAAAGGGGAGCTCATGGCTTAAACCATGATAAACATCTATTTTATGTTTCTTTAATTGTCCGGCTATAGCAAATGACCGCCATAGTGAACCAAACATTTTACCTAAATATGTGTAAGGGGTAATTGTTGAAATATTTTCTGCCCTGGGTAAAACCAAGGCTTTTTTGAGGGTGGGGGTAAATAAAAAAAACTCATTTTCCCTTTCATATTTACTGAGGGCATGAACAAGATTTCTGCTATAGTTTCCTAAACCGCTGGAATTAAAAAAGTATCGTTTTGCATCAAATCCTATTCTCATAATAATTTATATTAGCTCCTGAAAAAAGGCGGTTAACTATGTTAAACCCCAATTAATATCAACAATTATGTGATTAAAAAAAAGTTTGACTTGGGTAAAAATACAAATTTTTACAGTATTGCATTACTTTCACCTCTCTTAAATATTCAAGGACTTTGGAAATACAAAATAATTGGTGTCCGGCTATATTTATAACCGGATTCTGATACCCGATGAATAATTAATGTTTAAAGTAATTTTCAAACAATTGGGGCCCTTTGGAGTTTTACTTTGCAACAAGAGTTAAGGGTTTTGAATAAAACGTGTAATACCTGACTTTTACGGTGGTACATATTATAATATTTATCGAATGCGGTTCAGTGTTAGCGCTAAATTTCAATTGATTAATTTATTGGCTTTTATTGGTAGGTTTAGTTATGAGTTTTGATATAATAAATTATGTTTAATCACTACTGTCCGATAAATTTTTCGATAAGATGCTATAATGCCAACTAATTGCGATGTCCCTACAGGACACTGAAAATTGGGGTCGATTCATCTTTACCAATATTCTGTACCTGACGGCACAGTACCGTTTGTGACTAAACATAGGTAAAACACTTAATTGAGAATTGAACTTTTGTTCCGTTAAGGACAAAACCACTTTTTATCGGATAGTAGTGATATTTAATAATGAATTGGAAACAATTTTAAACTTTGGGCTCACATCTGAAGTTTAAAATCTGTTATGGTCGTTTACGGTTTATTTTACTGCACTCTTAATTACCGAAAGCACTGCGCTGCAATTTACT
This sequence comes from Marinilabiliaceae bacterium, assembly GCA_037439945.1. GTDB lineage: Bacteria > Bacteroidota > Bacteroidia > Bacteroidales > Marinilabiliaceae > CALEUX01. The sequence continues at coordinate 45,164 of JBBIVA010000001.1, read as the reverse complement.
CATAATTACTTTATTTTGGCGCGCTCCATTACCTGTTGGTTGATTTTGAAAAAGCTTATTATTTCGTTAAGTTGTTAAAGTTTCTGGTTACCCTTCAAAGTAACTTACTAATATTATGAACTGATTGACTTTAGCAAGTTGACAATATAGGTTGGATTGTAAGTAAGCTTGGCTAATGTATCCTTTTTGAAGTTTTTCCGTTACTTGTTTTACTAAGTGTTTTGAAGCTAAGTTTGTGCACCTTTAAAATAAATTGGGAGAATAAATTTATCTTTGACAAGTGAAAAGTCTGTTTTTATTGTGCAACTCAAAGATAATTAAACAAACTTCTCATATTTTTTAAATTTACGACGCCATTTTAAAAACAAATAATTTATGAACTCAACCCGTTTTTTAAAGCGCAGTGATTTATATTGGTTAAAGCAATAATTTGGCATTCCGGTTCTGATTAATTATAGTTATTATGTTTTCTTTTTTTAAATATATTTTTCGGGTAGCATCTTTCTGGATTGTTTTCTTTGCATTGCACCGGTTGCTTTTCATACTATATAATTTAAAATTTTCAGGCGATGCAACTACCATCCCTTTATTGGCATCATTTGCCGTTGGGCTCCGGCTCGATTTATCAATAACCGGCTATGTGGTTGCACTTTTATGTGTTATTGAGGCAACACAGTTGCTTTTTTTCAAAGAGTTTAAATACAAATTGCTGAAATGGGTTAACTATTTCTTTGTAGGCATCTTCTCTGCATTATTATTAGGCAATATCAATCTTTATTCCTACTGGGGGCGACACATGGATGCTGAGGCGCTCTCGTTTCTGAAAACTCCCTGGGTAGTTTTGGCTTCGTTGCCTTGGATTGAAGTGGTGTTATTTTTTGTAATTCTTGTTGTTGTAGTTCTTTTCTGGGTTTATTTGTTTAAACGTTTTGTCAAAGTTAAGCACGTCAATACATCTTTAAACTGCCAACAAACCCTGATATCAGGTTTCCTGGTTTTATTTACCGGTGCTTTAATGATTATTCCCATACGCGGAAGCTTTGGTGTGGCACCCATCAATACGGGGGTGGCCTATTTTTCGCAGCACATATTTGCCAACCATGCAGCTATTAATCCTATCTGGAATTTGCTCTACAGCTTTAAGCGTATGGATGCCCGAACGCGTCATTATAAATTTATGGACGAAGGTAAGGCCCATGACATTTTTAATGGAATGTTCAGCAATCAAGGGGCAAGTGTTAATTTGTTAAAGAACAAGCGTCCCAACATTGTAATTATTTTGCTCGAGAGTTTTTCTGCTCAGGTTGTTGGTGCTTTGGGCGGTGAACCGGTAACACCGAATCTGGATTCGTTGGTTAAAGAAGGTGTCCTTTTCAACAATATTTATGCAGCCAGCGACCGTTCCGACAAAGGACTTGTGGCAACCCTGGCCGGGTATCAGGTTGTTCCGGCATATTCAATTATTCAATATCCTGCCAAATCGCAATCGCTCAGTTTTTTACCAAAGCGTTTGCGCGAAAACGGATATGGAAACCTAACCTATATGTATGGCGGAGATATTGGCTTTAAAGGCATGAATTCTTTTGTAACCTTGTCCGGATTTGATAAAATTATTACCATTAACGATTTTCCAAGATCAACGCAGGGGGAGAAATGGGGAGTTCATGATGAATATACCTTTGAAAAACTTTACCAGGAAATGAACCATGCTCAAAAACCTTTTTTTAAATTCTACTTTACTTTAAGCAGTCATGAGCCTTTTGATGTTCCTATAGAAAAAATTTATGAAAACCCTTACTTAAACGCAGTAAGTTACACCGACAAATGTTTGGGGGATTTTTTCAGAAAAGTTAAAAAAACAAAAAATTGGGATAACACCCTCTTCTTATTAATTGCTGACCATGGGGTTGCCGGTCCGTTAAAAGCAACTTCGCAAATGAAAGAGCGGTATCATATTCCAATGCTTTGGACTGGAGGAGCCATGGCCGTGAAGGATACTATAATCAATACCCTTGGAAGCCAAACCGACATGGTTTCAACGCTGCTTGCCCAACTTGATATTGAGGCATCGGGATTTCCGTTTAGCAAAAATTTGCTCTCCCCATTAGTTAATGAGTTTGCCTTTTTTACCTACCCCGATGCTTTTGGTTATATTACACCTAAGTCATTCCAGGTATATGATAACAGGGCAAAGGGTTATATAGAACAACAGGGAGAAATAACTGAAGTTGACAGTTTACGGGCTAAAGCCTATCTTCAGGTATTATCTGCCGATCATTTGAAAAGATAAAAAACAGATTAGCCAAACTCCAAATTGTTAGCGATGAGAAGAGAGGATTTTGAAATAATGGCTCCGGCAGGATCTTTTGAATCTTTAATGGCAGCCATACAGGGAGGTGCAGATTCAGTATATTTTGGAGCAGGAGAGCTGAATATGCGTTCCCGGTCCTCAGCAAATTTTTCAGTTGATGATTTGGGATCCATAGCAAAAATTTGCCGCGAAAATGGGATTAAATCATACCTGACTTTAAATATTGTTTTATTTGATGAAGACCTGCCCGAAATGCGAAAAATGGTTGATGCAGCAGTTAATTGCGGAATAAGCGCTGTAATAGCATCTGATCAGGCTGCAATATATTATGCACGTTCACGTAATATAGAGGTTCACGTTTCCACCCAGGTTAATATTTCGAATTTTGAAACACTTAAATTTTACAGTAAATATGCTGATGTGGTAGTTCTTGCCAGGGAACTTAATTTGGAGCAGGTTGGTAAAATTTATAACCTTATTAATGAAGAAAGAATTGTTGGTCCGGGGGGAAACCTTGTAAGAATTGAAATGTTTGTGCACGGGGCCTTATGTATGGCTACATCGGGCAAATGCTATCTGAGCTTACACCAGCACAATTTTTCGGCTAACAGGGGAGGTTGTTTACAACCCTGCCGTAGGGGGTACATTGTAACCGACAAAGATTCAGGAAATGAACTCGAAATTGATAACCAATATATTATGTCGCCCAAGGATTTGAAAACAATTCATTTTCTGGATAAAGTGGTTGATGCTGGTGTAAGGGTATTTAAAATTGAAGGGAGGGCCCGTGGGCCGGAATATGTGAAAACTGTTACCCGTTGTTACAATGAAGCCATTAATGCAATAATTAGCACCAGTTATAATGAAGCCATGATAAATGAATGGGACAGAAGGTTAATGGCCGTATTTAACCGTGGCTTTTGGGATGGTTATTATCTGGGGCAAAAAGTCGGGGAATGGAGTGCCAATTATGGGAATCTTGCATCGGAAAGAAAGATATATATTGCAAAAGGAACTAACTTCTTCCCTAAAATTAGAGTGGCGGAGTTTTTAATGGAAGCAGCAGACCTAAAAATTGGGGATAAAATTATGATAACAGGACCAACAACCGGTGTTGTTGAAGCGTATGTAAGCGAACTAAGATTGGATTTAAAATCAGCGAACATGGTTAAAAAGGGTGATAAATTTTCAATACCAATTGATGCTAAAATCAGAAGAGCAGATAAAATGTACAAAATAGTTGATCCTTCGGAGATTAAAACCCAGTAATGAAAAGTTGTAACATGAAGGTTGTTAAATAATAAACTCATCATAAGACCGGAATAGGCTAAACCTGATAAAAAAAAGTATAATGGTTGCAAAAGGCAGTTTAAAAAAAATGGAAGTTTCAGTTTATGAAGGCAACCAGATAAATTATAGTCTGTTTTTATCAGGCAAAGCAATAAATATGAATACATTATTGGGTAAGTATATTGAACTGAAATATTCAGGTACAATAAATTGTATTTCGTGCGGCACAAAAACTAAAAAATCATATGCCCAGGGTTATTGTTATTCATGCATGCAAACAGTTCCCGAAGCCGATGATTGTGTTTTACGACCGCTTTTATGTCGTGCCCATTTGGGAATTTCAAGGGATCCTGAATGGGCAAAAAGCCACTGCTTGCAGCCACATTACGTTTACCTGGCAAATACTGGTGATGTTAAGGTAGGTGTTACACGGGAATCTCAAATACCAACAAGATGGATTGATCAGGGAGCCACCAGTGCCATTAAACTTTGTAAAACACCAAACAGGCACATTGCAGGTTTAATTGAAAGTTTTTTATCGGGAGGGTTTTCAGATAAAACCCAGTGGAAGAAAATGGTTAGTGGTAAAGTTGATTTAAGCATCGATTTGTTGGAGCAAAGGGAAAAAGCAGTGTTATTACTGCCCGGTGAATTGGCCCGGTATAATTGTAACGAGAATAAAATTTATGAATTTCAATATCCGGTTATTGAATATCCTCAAAGTCCTAAAACCGTTAGTTTTGATTCTGAAAACATTGTTAAAGGGAAATTAAACGGTATTAAAGGACAATACCTGTTAATTGATAACAACATTGCTATAAATATCCGTAAGCATACAGGATATTTAATAGAACTTACATGTTAATCCGGAAAAGCATTAAGTGCTTTGGTACAAATTTATAATCTGATTATGAATAGCACAGGGAGTCATTCCCAGGGCAGTTTTGTAATATCGCCCGGCCGGGGTCGTCTTTCAAACAGGAACGAGAGTTTAACAGAAACGGGATAATGGTCTGATATAAAAATGTTTCCTTCTTTCACCACATGAATTTCGTAATTCTTAACAGTCATATACCCATTAACGAAAATAAAATCAGTTTTTGTACCAGTTAAATTATCTGTAAAACCGTTATAAGTAGAGGAATCTTTATTTATATATCTTTTCGCAATATCCTCTGAGTTTATCATTGAAAGGAACCGGTTCCAATTAGTAATTAAAATTTGATACGAACCATTATCGCTGGTAGTGCTAAAATCACCGGTTAATATTACAGGGGCATTTTCAGCTATTTCAAATATTTTTTTCAGAAGCAAAACTGCACTCTTTTTTCTAGCATCTTCGCTTTTTTCACAAAAATGTGTATTGAAAACAAAAAATATATGACCGGTACTGTTACTTTTCAGTTTTATCCAGGTTACCATTCTTGGGAATGAGCCACTCCAGTCTATGCTACCTGGCACATCAGGGGTTTCTGATAACCAGAACTGGGATTTGGCAAGTAAAGTATATTTATTCTTTTTGAAGAATATTGGACAATATTCTCCGGCATCTTTACCATTGTCGCGCCCTGTTCCAACATAATCATAATGTGGTAGTATTTTTTGAAGATCCTGTAATTTGACATTTGTTACTTCCTGCATTCCGATAACATCAAAATTTTGTTTTATTAAAAATGATTTTACTAAAGGAAATCTTGTTTGCCAGCTATTGGGTTCCCCGGGTAATAAGTGATTCCCTATATTAAAGGTGGCCACATTTACCTGTTTTTCGTTGGAGCAGGAAAAAAATGCCAATAACAAAAATATGATGGTTGCTTTTGTCATAAATACAAACTAAACTCATTACCCAAACCGTTATGATATTAAGTTAACTACAGTCGGTTATTTTTAAAAAACCCCCAGGGTTTAACTTAAAAACCTGTTAGTTGCGAAAGATAAGCCATTTTAAAATACAGCACCATCAAAATTACGGTAACTTAATAAAATTGTTGACAGGCAGATAAATAACGAAGGAAAACGAGAAAAATTGCGTGATTTGTAAACGCGGTTTATTTTTATTCACGGGTTGGACACAATGAAATGTAATAAACCCCCGTCAGGAATTTATTTAACAGCAATAATTAGTTCCAGTTATTTAAATGTTAACCCAATTGTTATTAAGGGATGATTTACGCACTGCGTCAATTACCTTCATGTTGTTTATTGCATCTTTTAATGGAAGAGGTACTTCTGTTTTATTTAAAAGCGAACCTGCAAATGATTCAAACATTAACCTGTAGGGATCGCAAACAGGAAAAACAACTTCTCTTGAACCCATTCCTGTATTTATTATTATTGAAGATGGCGTATCAACATAGGTATTAAAAGGCACTGGGATAATCAGGGAGCCAGCTGAGCCAACAATTTCAACTCTTTGGTTTGGTTCTGAAATTGTTGACACATGAAAGGAAGCCCTGGATTCACCAAAATCCAAAATTCCCGAAGTATGGGCATCGGTTTTGAAATCGGGATGCACAGATACAAGTGAAATAACCCTATGGGGTTCGCTGTTTAAAATAAACCTTGGTACTGATACAGCATAACACCCTATATCCATTAATGCACCTCCTCCATATTTGGCAATGTTACGTATGTTGGTTGATGATGAATTGTTATATGAAAAACTTGTATGTATATAATTTATTTTTCCTAACTGACCTGTACGTACTAAATTCCTGGCATGTATCCAGGTTGGATGAAAACGATACATAAAAGCTTCCATTAATGGTATTCCGGTTTTTATTGATTCGTTAACCACTTTTTCTGTTTCCGCTAAATTCATTGCCAAAGGCTTCTCGCAAAGTACAGGTTTACCAGCTTGAAGCGATTTTATTGTCCATTCAGCATGTAAATGGTTAGGCAGTGGAATGTAAACTGCATCTACATCAGAATCATCAATAATATCCTGGTAACTTTTATGGGAAACATGAATATTAAACTCTTCAAATGCTTCTTTTGATTTTTTTTCGTTTCGGGAGGCAATAGCATACGGAGTGCAATTGTTTGATTCAGATAATGGTAAAATTATTCTTTTAATAAAATGATTGGAAACACCTAAAATACCAATATTAAGTTTTTTCATTGTAAATATTTTTTAAAACAAGGCCGTATAGCCAGTTTCGATACATAGGGGCAACCCGCATGATTAATTTTGGACGCGACGGTTTTCAATTGACTAAGTCGATCTTCTACTTCTGGTAAACCAATCGGCAAAGCCTGGGCTGACTTCGTTAATATTCTGTTCTTTCGTGTTTCCCGAAAAGCCGGGACAAGTTGTGTTTAACAAATTATGTTTGTTTCATTATGCCAGTTTTTGTAATTACATTGTTACCCACAAGCTAATAACAAATTTCTTTACTTTAGGTTTATTCAATGCTGTAATTGTTAAGCAGATTATTATCCCCACCAACAATCAGGTTAAATCTGTGGGCAGTTGTTTTCATAAATCCGATCGAAAACCGGCTGTTTCCCTTTAAAGGGAATCCCTGGTAGTTTTTACCATTATTTCCAATCAGGTGGATTTTATCCCCCGATTTTTCTACAATTCCATATTTTATATCAGCAGGTGAAAACTGGTAAATATCGGCATGGGGTAAAACCGGTTGCTCAAATTTAACATCAAATTCTGCCTCTTCATTTTTATTAAACCCAACCAGTCTGTCTTCAGTAATAAATAAATATAATGCATCATCCTGTAACCCTTTTACAATTACAAAGCCATGTTCTTGTGGACAATCAAATAATTTTTTTAAACTGCATTCACCCGTTGGAATTAATATTTTTGCAACCAATCCGGATTGATTTGAAGTTACTAAATATGAGTCGTTTCCATCCTTTTCAAGATAAAACAACGAATTTGAATTCCTTACAAAACTAGGGTTGGTAATAATTCTGTTTTCCCCCCTTCTATCCAGAATATAATTTCGGTATTGGTCACTAAAAACTATATAATCTCTTCCATTAATATTAAAATATTGAACGGGGGTTTTTACAGTTCCTTCGGTTAGGGGTGAATTCCAGCCGATAATACTGTTTCCGTTTTTATCAAATAAATGTACCTTATTGTCTGAAAGTGCAATAAATATCCTGTAATCTTTTTTGTTATCATAATCAACAACTGAAAGTCCGTTAGTTGCCGGGGATGAAAGCGTAAAAGGATATTTTGCTACATGGTTTCCATTACGATCGAGCAGGTATAGCCGGTTATTTGTGTTAAACAGGTATTGTAATTTTTTGTTGTTGTAAAAATCAATTTGCACAATTTCGCTGATTATGGGTCCATCAAGCGTTCTTTTCCATAATACACGGCCAACATTGTTAATTAAATAAAGATTATTTTTTTTATCCTGAACCAAAATTTCCTTATCACCTGAAATGTGATTTTCTACAAGGGCAGGTTTTCCTGTTATTGTTGAGTCAAGCCTGCTTTGCCAAATGGTTCGCGGTTCTTGATCCCGGGTTGGTGTGTAATTAAGATATGCCGAGGTATAAACCAGGTTTCCACTTGATGAAAATTGTAGCCCTGCCCCATAAAACTTTGATAAAGTTTGAATTTGTTCAGCCTGGGGATTAAATATTTCGGGGTTTAGCGACTCTTTTGCATATGGGAAAATATATGGAATTTCGGAAAAAAGGAAAAAATTCTCATGATATGAAAAATTTTCGGCAAATGAAGAAAAATAAGGATGAGATGAAAGGGATTTATTTAATACAGTTGAGTACATGAAACTATGTAATTCTTCAGATGAATTGGCAAAAACTATATAGTTCCTGAAGAAAGTAAAATAATCTGCAGGTACTTCAGGAAATATGTTCTTTAAAAGTAATTTCAAAACGCTAATAGAGTGGCTGTTATAAACCGGAAACCTGGTTTGTTCATCCAGTTGAACCCATTGTTTGTTTGACTCCAATACATCCATGTTCTGCTGCATTATTTCAGCCATACATTCAAGTGATCTGGCCTGGCCTGAAGTGTTAAAAATCAGAAAGCGGTTTCCCTTGGGGAAGTTTTTATCCGGTTCGGTATAAATAAGGCCAAACTCTTTTTCTATAAATGAAAAAAATATTTCATCGAAGTCGCGCCCGGTCTGTTTTTTAAACAGTTCTGATGCCTGGAAAAATTTTTCACCATCATTTCCTGAATTGGCCAAATTAAGCAGGTTTTCCCTGAAACGTCCCTTATTGTTGAAGGTATATGTCATTAAAAACTTGGTCTCAGCAGGGATTACATTAACAAGCTCAGATTTTTGAGGGGCCACACCCGAAAACAACGAAACAAAAAAATCATTATCACCTGATACTGAAAAACCATTTAGTGAAACCGCATCATCACGAATTTCCAAATCCAGCTCACACCATTTGGCAATATTTTTAACAAAACCAGAATTTACAATAGAAGAATTTAAAAGTTTGCCGGTTAAATTTTCAAAGTGTGAGAAATTAATTGTTATGGAAACTATATTTGATGGTAATACCGTTTTATGAACCGATAAAAAGGAACTGTCGTTGAGCAGGGTTGAGTTTTCTTTTCTTTGCAGCATAGAATTTTCAATTAAAAGCTGCGAATTGCTTATTGAAACAATGCCATCATTTATTGAAGCAAATGCTGTTACTGGAAAATGGGGGCTTTTTGCTATTAAAAAAACAGTACTGTTGCTAATATTTTCAAGTTTATACTCTTCACCGGTTTTCTTAAAAATATTTATTACCTGTTTCTCTTCTTTTCTGTTTAACAGGGGTAAATTTAAAAACCAGTCTGTGCGGTTTTTCTGATTCGGGTGCAATGATAATATAACTTCCCTGTTAAGGAAATCAGGGAAAGGGTGCTGTTTAATTACTAATGATGTATCAATGAAATTATTTATATTTTTTATATGCCTAAAAGTTTCAAATTTTTCAAGCTCAGAGACAAAGCTTTGTTCATTTTTTAACCGGGCCCTGATTTTATTGGGTTGGCTTATTTTTATTATTATGCCTGCGTTTGAAGGTACAGCAATTATTGGGTTGGTAATTTCATAATTAATGTTTTTATGAAAATAGAAGAAAATTATTCCAATAAATACAAAAAGTGATAAAATTGATAAAATCGTGATATCTTTTCTCCACATAAGATTTTTAGTAAATAAAAATTCGAAATTTTATTTCATTTATCTGATGACTGCAATTTTTGTAACCCCCGACTCAGAACCGTCTTCAGATGATACAAAAACCAAATAAACACCTGATTTAACTTTTTCGCCCCAAAGGTTTGTACCATCCCAAAAGGCTTGTCCCCCAACCGACATAGTTTCGTAAACAAGCTTTCCCGATACATCTGTTATTTTAACATTTGAACGGGTAATTAACCCCGTAATAGTTATTGTCCCTGTATATTCGGGCCTAACGGGGTTTGGGAATGCATATATATCATTAAAATTACTTTTTCCCTTTGTAGCCGAGCCTCGTGTTGAAACAATTCCCTTATCGGTTGCGATAAAAACCTCACCGGTTTCATGGTTTATGGCTATTGACGAAATAAAATCAGATGGTAAAAGACTATTTTGACTGTTATAGGCTGAAATGGTTTTGGTCCCATCTGCCGAAACCAGAAACACCCCTGAACCCTGAGTTCCGATCCATTTACGGTTGCCCGCATCAACAGCTATTGCAGTTACAATTTCATTTTCCAATAAATAATCAGCCAATCCAGATCCGTCTTTTCGGGGAATTTTAATCCTTGAGAAAACAGGTTTTTCATTGTTGAAAATAGTACGTGGCTGATATTGAACAACTATTCCCATGTCGGTTCCAAGCCAAACATATTTATTCTGATCCTCAGCAATAGAATAAATACGCTTTGTTATTTCCTCACCTTTATCATCCCAAAGTAAAAGCTGTCCAACATTTCTTTTATCTGTTTCCTTTGATGGTGAAATAGAACTTTTGTATTTATCATCTGACTGATTTTTAGGGGTGCCATTATCATTCCAAACAAATAATCCCATAGGGTTTCCTCTTCCAATAACCATCCATTTATCCCCGTTTGAATGCATTAACATGGTGCCAAGGCCTTCCACAGATTTTATTGACTGGTAACTCAATCTTAAAAAGGTTTTGTCGGCGGGGAAGTAGGCAACCAGTCCGTTGTCAACAAAAGCATTTGTCATAAACAGAACATTGTTTTTATCAAACGCAGTTGCCCCAATTCTTACATACCCCGAGGGTGCTGCCCAATCAATATTTTGCAAGCCTGTTTCTGATTTATTAAAATTGTTTTTAAGAATATAATTACCTTGTTGGTTTTCAAACTCAAAAACTCCTTCACCCCAGGAGTTAATAAAAATGTTTTCCGGATTAAGAGGATTTGCAGTTACCCCAATAAAATCAATTACCGACTCTAGTCCCGGAGTATTTTCAAAAGTTATATGCTGCCAGCCAGTTGGGGTTAATACTGACGATGATGCTTTAATTCCGGCATTATTCCATGTATTTGTTAAGCCACCTGCTACAGTCCAGACATTATTTCCTGCCACCAAAAGTTGTTTGCATTGGTTAGTTGCAGGGCCCTGGGGGTTAAAGAGCGAAAAATTATTTGAGCTTTCTCTTTTTAACAATCCTTTATTGAAATCGGCAATCCAAAGGTTCCCACCCTGGTCTTTAATTCCTGTTCTAAAGGCCGGTGAGAAAGGAATATCGTTTATAACAGGGCTTGAAATTGTTGATGTGTTTTGAAGGGATAAATTATAAAAGTAAATACTATTTAAAGATACTGCCATTAATTCATCAGCTGAGTTTGTTGTCAAACTGTAAAAAGCCGGAATTGAAGTAAATGCGTTTATTTGGTCATTAACAAATGATGCCAAAGTACAGGTTTGGCCCTTTTGGCCAATTGCCGATATTAATTTTCCGCCAAACATTGCCAACGAATTATAAGGGTCAATAGTTGGCGAAATTGTTTTCCAATTTTCAAAAAAGGCCGGATTTGTACCCGATAATGAAGACTTTCGTAATCCTTTATCCGTGGCCGCATAAATATCATCACCATTTATTACCAGTTGCGACACTTTTAGGTTACCCGCCTGGTTACCAATATACCATGTTGATGATATTTCCAGTTTTTCAAGATTAAGAAGTATAATTCCAAAATCGGTGCTACAATACACTATGTTGTTTTTCGACAGAAAATGATTAATTTTTTTACTTCCGTCTATCTGTTTTATTTTTAAGTCGTTAATGTTATAAACCTTGCCATTTCTAATAAAGTCAATGTTTCCATTTGCATAACCAATCATAATAGCATTTAAATCCGATAAAAATACCAAAGCAGAAAGGTCATAATCTGACAACCCGTTTATTTTTGTTAAAGTAGTTAATGAATTATCTGATTTATTGAGGAAATTCAATCCCAGGGTTGTGGCGCCAATTATTTGTGTTGGGGTCTGAACAACAGCAAAACAATTATTGAAAGAATAATGATGCCTCCACTCCCCAATTTTAAGATTTTCAACCTGTGAAAATGAAACCAGATTATTTAAAAATAAAATTACCAGGAAGGCACAAACATTTATAGAAAACCTGCATTTTTTAGCCCTACCCGTATTTGCTGTTATATCGAAAAATAGCCCCAAATTTTTCATGCCAGTGAAATTTGTTTTATTGTTTAAATAGTTTCACCATCTTCAAATTATCTAACATATATGAATAAATTTAGTTTTAGTTACAGCGAAATGCAACCTTGATAAAAATTTTGATTACAAAATGGGCTTTTGTGTAATGCAATATTAAAATAATAAATGAATTTTTACTTAAAACCGACTTTTAAAAATACATTTATTGGTTTTATTCAGGTTTAATTACTTTAATCAGAATTTAGGTTTATAAAATTAACCAGTTTAACAAAAGCCATCCCCCTGTGACTTATTTTGTTTTTAATTTCAGGGTCCATTTGTGCAAAAGTTTGGTTATATCCATCTGGCTTAAAAATTGGATCATAACCAAAACCACCTTCTCCAATTGGTTGTTCAATAATTTCGCCCACTACAGCCCCTTCAAACAAATATTCGTTACCGTTTATAATCAGAGCAATTACGGTTTTAAACCTGGCTTTTCTTTCAGTGCAACCTTCCATAAGATTTAGCACTTTTTTCATGTTATTGTGTGCATTATTTTCTTTTCCGGCAAACCGGGCGGAGTAAACACCTGGAGCTCCATTTAGGGCATCTATTTCCAATCCGGTATCGTCGGCGAAAGTGTTAAAATTGTATAGGTTATATATTGCCCGTGCCTTTATTAATGCATTTTCCGACAGGGTTGACCCAGTTTCTTCAATTTCATCGGTGTGGTTTATCTCTGTTAAACCAACCAACTCTATATGGGAATTTATCATTTGTTGTATCTCAACCAGTTTGTTACGATTATGAGTGGCGAAAACAAGTTTCATAAATTATTTTATTTAGGAGAAGAAAACAGAGAGCCTTGGCAACCGGTATCAACATTTATTGTGGCTACAATAGCAGGTAAAAACAAAAAAATCCCTTAAACAAAATTTTATGTATAAAGGGATTTTTGGCTAATAAAATGGAAAATGAATTATCCAAAATTGCCATATCCATATTTCATTAAATCGGTTCTTGGGTTAATTACCATAACAGGGATCTTGGCACTGTTGGCAATCATGTATTGTTCTTGAGCTCCAAGCACATAATCATGAAACGCAATATCGCGGGTTGTCATAATTATAATAAGATCGGCATTATTTGATTTTGCAAACTCAATAGTTTCCTGGCTGAAAGATGCTGTGTTTTTGGATAGCACCAATTCATAATCAATAGCTTTCTCCTCCAGAAAAGTCTTGCAAAAAACAAGGTTTGCTTTAGTTCTTGGGTCAATAACCCCCTCTTTTGAAGTTGCTGAAAAAAGTAAAATTTTGGACTCAAAATATTTAGCCATAAATTGGGCCCATTTAAGTTTCTCTTTGTTTTCGGTTTTAAAATCAACAGGGAAAACAATTTTTTTAACATCTGAAACCACCGGAGGATCCTGAATAACCAAAAATGGAATTTTTGATCCAACAATAACTTTAAGAGCCCAGCTCCCTGTTAGTTTTTGCATACCTTTCATTCCATGCGTTCCCATTACAACAAGAACACAATTAAGCTCGTGGGCAACCTGAGTAATAGTACGAAATATGGAACCTTCACGAACAAGCCCGTTAAGAACTACATTGTGTATTTCATTAAGCTTCTGAACATCTTCTTTCATTTGTTGTTCCATTTCACTAATTTCTGCATCTTTTTTAACAATATGCAGAAGAGTGACATTTGTTTCAAGTACCTTGGAAAGAGCAACTGCATGGGTTACAGCGTTCATTGCCACCTCGGTGAAATCGTAAGGCACCAGAATACTATGATTCAGGGTTTCCATAAGTTTAGAATATTCAAAGGTTATTTCAAAGAATAAATATAGTACATTTGATGTTACTTACATACAATTGTTAATAAAAATTTTAATGTCTTTTTTAAAATGGTTGACAATTATTAATTAAGGCTACCAAATTTATACAGAAATTGTTAGGTTTATAACTTGCAGAAAGATGTACTTCATTTTGGAAATTATTATTCAACTCAATAATGAAATATTAAGATAAATAACCATAATTTTTGGATGATCAATTATTTGATCCATAAAATATTTTTTTGTTGTGTTCTTGTTATTTTTCAATTAAAAGAGTATAACACTGTGCGCAAAACATTTGGCATTACGCACCAGAGTAACCGTTGTTAATGTGAAACAACCAGGAATAGGATAAAGGTCAGGCCAAAAAAAACAGCCGCACCTAATATTCATCACCCGGTTCACGTGTTACCCTGAAACTGGCATCCCTGCCAATTTTGCAAATAATTTGCAAATAATTAATATACATTTATTGGCTCCTAAGTTGTAATGTTATAAACAGTTAGTAGCAATTAGTAAAAAATCCAGCCAATTTAAAGCTAATTGTGTTAAATTTATTCAACTTGATGTGGCCAATTAATGGTTACTTATTTTTGATAAGGTTTGTTATTGATTTAAATTTGAAACTTTTTTAATCTTTTATGATTGAAATAATAAGCGCAATAATTAAGAATACTTTTTTGTTGAAGGGTTATTCAGGCTTTATTACAATTGTTGTTTCCTTTCAAACATTATTAATATTTATCATTCTATTGGCAGTAATAGTTTTTGCCCTTTTATTTTCACACAGGAGGCATTTTTATAAAAAGGTAGAAGAAGAGGTTAATAAACGGCTCGATCAGGCAATGAAAATAAAGGAAAGGGCTATTAGAATAAGGTCTGGGTTTGATACCGAATTGTCATCACAAAACTACGAGGGAGCACAGAAAACAGTTTCAAGAAAATACAAAAGCGTTACTGTACTTTTTGCAGACATTCAGGGGTTTACAAAAATTGTGGAGCATTTAAACCCCGATAAGCTCATTGATGAGTTGGACCGTTTTTTTCTCCAATTTGATATGTTGGTTGAAAAATACAAAATTGAAAAAATTAAAACAATCGGCGATGCCTATATGGCCGCTGGTGGAATTCCCGAAAAAAACAGCACCAATTCAGTAGATGTTGTACTTGCCGCTTTTGAAATTCAAAAGTATATGGTGCAATTACAGGAAGAACAAAAATATGAACATGAAGATTTTTGGGAGTTGAGAATTGGAATCCACACAGGACCGGTTATATCGGGAAAAGTAGGACGTAAAAAAGCAAATCCCGATATTTGGGGTGACACCGTTAATATTGCCAGCAGGATGGAGTCGTCCGGAGTGGCTGGGGAAATTAATATTACCGGTACAACATATCAGCTTGTTAAGGATTTTTTTGTCTGTGAATACAGGGGTAAAATGCCCATAAAATATAAGGGCGAGATAGATATGTATTTTGTTAGAGGAATAGTGCCAGAGCTTTCCGAAAACGGGCTGGGAAAAGAGCCTAACGAGCTTTTTAGCGTAAGGTTACAACAATTACGCTTTAATGATTTGGAAGAGGCTGTTCTCGAAAGGCTAAACAATGATCTTCCAAAAAACCTTTATTACCACAATTTTAAACATACCCAGGATGTAGTAACCCAAGTTGAAATCATAGCAAGGGGAGAGGGGGTTACCGATGAAGAATTGCTTTTGCTTAAAACGGCAGCGCTAATGCATGATACAGGTTTTCTCATTTCTTATGATGATCATGAAACTAAAAGTATTGAGCTGGCAAAAGATGTGATGGCCAGATTTCTGTATAATCACGAACAAATAAACCAGGTGGCCCAATTAATTGAAGTTACACGTCCAAAGGCCAAGCCATCAAATAAACTGGAGGCAATATTAAAAGATGCAGACCTTGATTATTTGGGAAGACATGATTTTATAAACCTTTCTGAAAACCTTTATAAAGAACTGATGGACTATGATGGAGGAATTTCTTCTAACGAATGGACCAAAAAACAGTATGATTTTTTTTCAAAGCACCGTTATCATACAAAAACTGCACGAAAAATGAGACAGATAAACAAAGAAAAGCAGTTTGAAAAACTTCGTGAAATGATGGAAATAGGCTTTCCCGGACAATGAAAATTTAATTTTTTCGTTTTATATCGGGAAAATTTAAATCTGTTTGTTAATTTTAACCGTTATATAAATGCCGATTTATTAATATTTATTTTGACTTTAAATTTAGGGGTTATATTATTATCAACATAGAAATATTAAAACAATATGAAAAACTTTGAGCCCGAAAGCAAGCTTCCTAATATGATTGGACCAGGTACCAAAATTGTAGGAAATATTGAAACCAACGGAGACATTCGGATTGATGGAATTATTGAAGGGAACGTTAATTCAAAGGGCAAGGTGGTTGTTGGTGTTAATGGAATTGTAAAGGGTGAGGTTATATGCAGTAATGCCGAAACCGCCGGAACAATTAATGGAAAAATTACTGTTAACGAATTATTATCATTAAAATCGAGTTCAAAAGTTAGTGGCGATATAAAATCAGGAAAACTGGCAATTGAACCCGGGGCAATTTTTTCAGGAACCTGTACAATGGGTAATAGTATTGTTGTCCCAGGCCCACAGCCAGAAAAGAAATAAAAGTTTTTTTAAAATAAATAAACCCACAACATTATCCGGTTGTGGGTTTTTAGTAACCACAAACCCCCCCTGCACCTGAAAAAAATCTTTAGAATGGTTTTTGGAAAAAATTTATTACAGTTAATTGTAAGGGAAATTATTCTGGTAACTTCAATTTGGGGCCTGGGTTTAATTTTCGTTATAATTTCCGGTTTTTCAGTAACCTTTTACTGGACAATATATTGTACTCTTCTGCTTTTTCTTTTTGTTTTAAGTACAATCAGTCTTAATTTTTTTGGGAAAAAGCATCCGGGGCTTACAGGACTTATATTTGCAGGAGTTTCATTTTTTAACCAGGTAATTTTTTTAAGTCTTTTATTCATTTTTCTCAAACATCAGGAGCCCGATCATCGTATGATGGTAATTATTGGATTAATAGGGTACCTGGTTTGTTTTTTTCTCGATACAAGGTGGAAAATAAAGTGGCTGGGAAACTTAAAATGATTAATATTTTAAACAGAATTGAACAAATTCTTTTTTTTTATTAATTTAAGGACTTCATACATATGCTAATATGAGAGTTGCAATAATTTTCTTTTTTATTATTTCAGGAATGGTACAAGCCACTGGAGCCCCTTCGGAAAACCGGAATAATGAAGAATTTGATGCAACAGAAATGATAATGCACCATATTGCCGACTCTCATGAATGGCATATTATATCATTTAACACTACAGCAGGAAATGAGTTTCGCTTAATATTGCCCTTGCCAATAATTATTTGGCACAATGGAGGGTTCCATTCATTTTTATCAAATAAATTTCATGGAGGAAAATCGGCCGTTTCAGTTGGATATGATTACGTTGCATTATACCATGGCCATATTTATTTAACCGATTCAGCAGGTACAATTCTTAAGGACCAGAAAGGGGAAGTTATAAATTCTCAGGTGCTTGATTTTTCAATTACGAGAAATGTTGCAAGTATGTTTTTGGGAACCTTCCTTATATTGATAATTTTTGGTTTTGCTGCCCGGGGATATTCAAAAAGGGGAGGACTTGGGATTCCCAAAGGAATTCAATTAATTGTTGAACCGGTTATATTATACGTTAGGGATGACATTATAAGGGCCCAGATACACGGAAAAAAAGCCGACCTTTTTACACCTTATCTGCTAACCTTGTTCTTTTTTATTTGGGTAAATAACCTAATAGGCTTAGTTCCTTTTTTCCCTGGGGGAAGCAACCTTTCAGGAAATATAGCTTTCACATTAACTTTAGCAATAATTTCATTTTTGGCAACAAACCTGTTTGCTTCAGGTCATTACTGGAAAGAAATTTTGATAGCCCCTGGAACCCCATTTTATGTTAAAATATTTTTGGTTCCGGTAGAAATAATAGGGCTATTTACAAAGCCATTTGCCTTAATGCTTCGTTTATTTGCAAATATCACAGCAGGGCACATTATTATTCTCAGTTTAGCAACAATCATTTTTGTACTTAAAAGCATTTATGTGGCGCCACTTACAATATTATTGTCGCTGGTTATGTTTAGTCTGGAATTTTTGGTTGCTTTATTACAGGCATATATTTTTACACTGCTTACTTCCTTGTTTATAGGGATGGCGGTTAACGATACAAATCATTAAATTTTAACATAAATATTTATGCAAGGAATTTCATTTACACCAATAGGTTTGGGAATTATTATTCTCGCGGCTAGCTACGGTATTAGCCGTATCGGACAGGCGGCTATGGAAGCAATGAGCCGTCAGCCTGAAATAAGCTCTAAAATTCAAACAGCCATGATTGTGGTTGCGGCCTTAATTGAAGGTATAGCCTTATTTGCCATAGTAGTTTCCTGGTTATTAGGATAATTAAAATTAAAAATTATAGCTATGGGGATATTATCTCCTGATCCAGGATTGGTTTTTTGGACCAGTTTTACATTTATTTTACTACTTCTCATTTTAAGGCGTTACGCCTGGAAGCCAATTCTGCGTGCTTTAAAAGTACGTGAGGAGTATATTGAATTTTCGATTCGTGATGCTGACAATGCAAAGGAAGAGGTGGCAAGGCTTGCTGATGTGAAAAAACAGATGTTGGAGTCAGCCCGACTTGAAAGAGAAAACTTAATTCGGGAAGCCAGGGATTTAAAAAACGAAATTGTGCGAGAGGCCAAAGAATCTGCAAAATCAGAAGCTGAAAATATTGTAAGGCAGGCCCGCGAACAAATTGCAAGGGAAAGAATAGAAGCTATTCATGGCATAAAACAACAAATAGGTATTGTTTCGCTTGAAATAGCTGAGAAAATACTAAAGGAAGAGCTTAGTGTAAACGACCGGCAAAAAATTCTTATTAGTAAGCATCTTGATGAAATGACCTTTAATTAATAACCAAATAGCAAAACTTTAATGAACAATGGGCTAATTTCAATTAGGTACGCAAATGCTCTGTTCCGGCTTGGACAAACCCGTGAAGGATTGCTTGACATTTTGTATAATGATTGTAATAATGTTTATTACTCCTTAAAGGAATCAGAGGAATTAAGATTGTTTTTGCGGAATCCGGTTATTAAACCTGGTATAAAAAAATCATTCTTTCGAAAAGGGGTAAAAACTTTACTTAACGATTTCACATTAAAGTTTATTGATTTGGTAATAAACAATAATCGCGAAAAGTTACTTCAAAGTATGATTCTTGATTTTACGGAGTTATATCTGAAATATATGGGTATTAAGCGTGTAACAATTATTTGTGCTGTTGCAGTTGATGAAAGTTTTAAAGAAATAATATCCGGAATTATTGAGCAACAATTAAATTGTAAAGTTGAATTGGATTGGAAGGTTGATGAAGCAATTTTAGGCGGGCTTGTTGTTATGATTGACGGAAAACAGGCCGATGGAAGCATTGCAGGGAAGTTGCGGGCATTAAAAAAGAAAATGATGATCAAATAGAGAATTCGCTAATGGAACAAATTAAACCATCAGAAGTTTCATATCTGTTGCGCAAGCAGTTAGATGAATTTCAAACAGATACCCGGCTTGAAGAAGTTGGAACAGTATTACAGGTGGGCGATGGAATTGCCAGGGTCTATGGGCTTGCCAATGTTAGGGCTTCAGAACTTGTTGAATTTGATAAATGTATGGGGGTAGTTCTTAACCTGGAACAAGATAATGTTGGTATAGTTTTACTTGGGCCATCCCACCTGGTAAACGAAGGTGATATAGTTCGACGCACAGGACGAATTGCATCCATTAAAGTAGGAGAAGGACTTCTGGGCCGTGTTGTTAACTCCCTAGGTGAACCAATTGATGGCAAAGGAAATGTAAGTGGTGAGCTGTTTGAAATGCCACTTGAAAGAAAAGCTCCGGAAGTTATTTACAGGCAACCTGTAAAGGAACCACTTCAAACCGGAATTAAAGCCATTGACTCAATGACACCAATTGGAAGAGGCCAGAGAGAACTTATTATTGGCGACCGCCAGACAGGCAAAACAGCAATAGCAATCGATACTATTATTAACCAGCGGTCCTTTTATGAAAAAGGAGAGCCGGTTTATTGTATATATGTGGCAATTGGGCAAAAAGGAAGTACCGTTGCCCAAATTGTAAGAATGTTGGAAGAACATAATGCTTTGGATTATACCGTAATTGTATTAGCCTCGGCATCTGACCCGGCAGCAATGCAGTTTTATGCACCATTTGCCGGAACAGCAATTGGTGAGTATTTTAGGGATACAGGAAGGCATGCATTGATTATATATGACGACCTTTCAAAACAGGCAGTTTCATACCGCGAAGTTTCATTATTATTGAGAAGGCCCCCCGGAAGGGAAGCTTTCCCCGGCGATATTTTTTATTTGCATTCCCGTTTACTTGAAAGGGCTGCCAAAATTATTGAATCTAATGATATTGCATCAAAAATGAATGACCTGCCAAAATCTTTGGAAACAAAAGTTAAAGGCGGAGGCTCCTTAACCGCATTACCAATTATTGAGACTCAGGCAGGTGACGTATCAGCTTATATTCCTACCAATGTAATATCTATTACTGACGGACAAATATTTCTTGAATCTAACTTGTTTAATGCTGGTATTCGACCTGCTATAAACGTAGGTATATCAGTATCACGGGTGGGTGGTAACGCCCAGATTAAACCAATGAAAAAAATTGCCGGAACCTTAAAACTTGACCAGGCTCAATACAGGGAGTTGGAGGCCTTCTCAAAGTTTGGATCAGATTTGGATCCGGCAACAATGGCAATTCTTGATAAAGGAAGAAAAAATGTTGATTTGCTAAAACAGCCCCAGTATAAGCCCATGAGTGTAGCGAAACAGGTAGCCCTAATATTTTGTGGAACCAAAGGTTTATTAAGAGATGTTCCATTGGAAAAAGTGCGTGAGTTTGAACACGACTATCTCGAACACCTTGAGCTTAGGCACGGAGTTGTGCTGGAACAGATATCAGGAGGGGAAATAAATGACGAAATAACAGCATTACTTCAGGAAGTTGCTGAGGATTTGGCAATTAAATATAGAGGTAAAGAAAATGCTTAAAATATTGTATTTTGTTTAATGGCCAGTTTAAAAGATATACGTACCCGAATAAATTCGGTTAAAACCACAAGGCAGGTTACTAGTGCCATGAAAATGGTATCTGCCTCCAGATTAAAAAAAGCCCAGGACGACATATCGCATATTCGCCCGTACACAAGCAGATTGGCATCAATAATTTTAGATTTAAAAAACTCTTTGGGCGAGAAGCAGGAATTTAGCTTTTCCATTCCCAAAGAGAGCAATAAGACTTTAATTCTTGCCGTTGCTTCAAATCGTGGATTGTGTGGAGGCTTTAATATTAATATTGTAAAGGCTGTTCAGCAAATTATTTATGGAGAGTTTCTCAATGATTACAAAAGTGGGAATATTTTAATAGGTGTAATAGGGAAACAGGCCCAGAAAATGTTTCGCATGAGAGGGGTTCATGTAAATTTTGAGTATAATGATTTAATTCACGACCCAACTTTTTTAAAATCATCAAATCTGGCCAACAGGTTAATGGAAGATTTCGGCAAAGGAGAATTCAAACAAGTTATAATGGTTTATAATGAGTTTGTTAATGCTGCCGTTCAGGATATTAAACTATATCAGTATTTACCCTTTTCAATACCCGATGTTGTTAACGATAATAAATCAATTACCGATTATATTCTTGAACCTGATGCCGTGAGCATTATTCAAACATTAATACCCAAGATGTTGCGGTCAATGATGTTTCAGTTGTTATTAGAATCACTGGCTTCTGAACATGGGGCCCGGATGACATCAATGCATAAAGCTACCGATAATGCTACTGAATTAATCAGGGAACTTCAGTTGAGCTACAATAAAGCACGGCAATCTGCTATTACCAATGAGATTATGGAAATAACCGGTGGGGCAGAAGCTTTAAAAAACGGATAAAAATCATTCCAAATTAACAATTTATTTTATCATGCATTACACTTAAAGGTGGTTTGCTGAATTGTGCACATTTTTACTTAATACAGCCAGTTAAAAAACAGCAGGAACCGGGTTGGCCGGAAAATAATTAACCGGTAATTTCGCTTTATGGATAAAGATGTTAATTATAACAGGATAAAATCTTCCCTGGAGTTTATTGTTGCAAATTTTAAGAAGCAACCCAGAATTGAAGAAATTGCCAGCCATGTTAACCTGAGTGAATTTCATTTCCAAAGAATATTTAAGGAGTGGGCAGGAATTTCTCCTAAGAAATTTTTACAGTATATAACTTTAAAAGAGCTTAAAAAAAGTATTCACAACGCAAACAGCCTTTTACAGTTATCGGGAGAGATGGGGCTATCATCGCAATCAAGAATATACGATTTGTTTGTAAAAATTGAATCGGTTACTCCTGAAGAATACAGGACCAAAGGCAACGGAATTAATATTGTTTTTGGTATTCATGAAACCCCTTTGGGTAAATGTTTAATTGCAAATACAAAAAGGGGAATTTGTGCCGTTGAATTTATAAATAATGAAATTGAAACAACTTTGGGGATTTTTAAAAATAAATGGAAAAATGCCTCCATATTAGAGAGCCATGATGAAACTAAACCTGTTATTGACAAGTTGTTTGGGAATAAAGGCGGATCAATAAAAGCATTGTTAAACGGCACACCATTCCAGGTAAAAGTTTGGGAAGCACTGCTTAAAATTCCTTATGGAAATTTAACAACCTATTCGGAAATTGCTGACATTATTGATAAACCCAAAGCTTGCAGGGCCGTTGGATGTGCAATAGGGAAAAACAATATTGCAGTTTTAATTCCATGTCACAGGGTTATTCAATGCAGTGGTTATTTAGGTGGGTATAAATGGGGCGAAGAGAGAAAAATTTTCCTTATAGGTAATGAAAAGAAAAACACAATATCTGAACAGTTATAAATTATGGAGATAACAGAAATAAAGTTTGCGCCAGGATGTGCATTAATGTTATATAAGCCCGGGTTATCACAAAAAGTATTTGACTATTTAAAAAACACAACAAACAGAATTGAATACCACTTAACATGTTGTAAACACGAGCCCGGGTTTATTAAAAACACTCAAATAATTAATATTTGTCCCGGATGCAATAAACGGGTTAAAGATAATTACACAAAAACTTCAACATTATCACTTTGGGAATTTATAGCCAAAAGCAAAATATTTCCATTTCCTGATTATAAAGGAAAAACCATGACAATAATGGATGCATGCCCGGTTCGTTCAGAGCCGGATATACATAATGCTATTAGGGTTTTATTAAAAAGAATGAATATTAATATAGTTGAACCCTTAAATAACAGGGAGAAAAGCGTATGCTGTGGCGACAGTTTTTATGGAACCTTACCGGTAAATAAGGTTTTAGAACAGATGAAAAAAAGGGCTGATGAATTACCCGCCAATGATGTTGTTGTTTACTGTGTTTCGTGTATTAAATCAGTTTATAATGGAGGGAAAACCCCCCATTATTTAGTTGATTTATTATTCAATGAAACTACAATTGAAAAAACTACCGATCCCGATCTTTGGCATCAGGAGATTGATGATTACATTAGTAACCATTAATCAGGGTGCCGTTTTTAATTTCGTTTTTTAATGCTGCAGATTTTAATAATTAAGTGATTTACCAGTTGCAGCAACAAATATATTCAGATTACGAAGGGTATCATTAATTGATATTAAGGTGCTAAGCTGAATAAAACCAATTTTATACGAATATGAAGGCCCTTTATATTCTTCGGATACTGATTTAAAATCAAAATATTTTAAATCATCAGGATTTGAATATCTCAGATAAATTTCAATGGCCGCGTCTTTAAAGTATTGAAAACCCCCAAATAGGACAGCCTTTTTATATTCATACCTGTAATTATGTGCCAATGCCGTAATATCCGATAAAACTGCCGACCCGGTAGGATAACCACCTGCACCCTTACCAAACATAAACTGTTTGTCGTAAGCAACACCTTTTATTACCACCCCGTTAAACTCCTCCTCAACACTATAAATATATTTATCCCGTCCTACAAACCTTGGCAAAACAAACAGTGTAATATTTTTTTCGCGTAATCTCTCAACCTGTCCAACTAATTTTATTTTCCAGCCCTTTTCTCGGGCATAATTTATGTCAAACTCTGAAATTTTTGAGATCCCCAGTTTAAGGACATCAGACGGATTTACAGCTATACCAAAACTGTGCATTGTTAATATTATCAGTTTGTAAAGCGAGTCAAATCCCTCCACGTCAAACGAAGGGTCAGTTTCTGCAAACCCAAGGTCCTGCGCTTCTTTAAGTGCTTCGGAGTATGGCTGATTACAATCAAACACCTTAGATAAAATGTAATTTGAAGATCCGTTTAAAATCCCTGTAACCGAAAGCAACAGGTCATTATCATAATATTCCTCAAGATTACGGATAACCGGAATACTGCCACATGCCGATGCTTCATATAAGAGTGAAACATTGTGTTTTTTCTGCAAAAAAACCATTTCTGAAAGATGTTCTGCAAGCATTTTTTTATTTGCCGAAACAACATTTTTCCCGTTTTGAAGGGCCATCTTTACAATGGAATAAGCCTCTTCTGAATCATTTATAAGCTCAACAATTGTATTTATAGAAGTATCATTAATTAAATCTTCAGGGTTATAGCAGAATAAGTTTTCAGGTAAAGCCCGTTGTTTTTTTGTTTTTACACAAATCCTGGAAATGTTTATTTCTGGCGCCGGACTTTTTTGTAGAACATCGTAAAGGCCCTGTCCAACTACTCCAAACCCAAAGAGCCCAATATTTATCTTTTGTCTCATATAATACAATAAAAATTAAACACCAATTTTTGTAAAAGCATTTATAAAGTCCGATTTGATGTCGTCAATATGTTCCAAACCAACCGAAACTCTCAACAAACCGGGTTCAATTCCTGAAGCTTTTTGTTCATCTTCCGTAAGTTGCTCATGAGTGGTTGAGCTTGGATGAATAATTAAGGTTTTTGCATCTCCGATATTTGCCAAATGGCTTACCAAATCAAGGTTATTTATAAATCTGTCGGCCAGGCTACCGGGACCTTTTAACTTAAAAGTTAAAACTCCGCCATAACCCTTTTTAAGATATTTTTTTGCAGTATTATGATAAGAACTGCTTTTAAGACCCGGGTAATTTACATAATCAACCTGGGGAAGTTTTTCAAGCCATTCGGCTAAAGTCAGCGCATTTGATACATGCCGCTCAGCTCTTAGTGATAATGTTTCAATCCCCTGTAACAACAGAAAGGAATTAAACGGGCTTAACGCCGGACCATAATCCCGTAAACCCTCAACACGTGCTTTAATTATAAAAGCAATATTACCAAACGGGCTACCATCACCAAATGTTTCCCAAAATTTAAGCCCATGGTAACCCTCCGATGGCTCTGTAAATAATGGGAATTTCCCATTTCCCCAGTTAAAGTTTCCGGCATCAATAATAACTCCGCCAATGCTGGTGCCGTGCCCTCCAATCCATTTTGTTGCCGATTCAACAACAATATTGGCCCCATAATCAATCGGTCTGAAAAGATAGCCTCCCGCTCCAAAGGTATTGTCAACAATTAATGGGATCCCGTTATCCATGGCAATTTTTGCCAATGCTTCAAAATCAGGAATGTTAAATCTTGGATTACCTATTGTTTCAACATAAATAGCTTTGGTTTTTTCATCAATGGCCGAAGCAAAATCATTAGGATAATCTCCCTGAACAAATTTTACATTTATGCCAAGGCGTTTAAACTGCACTTTAAATTGATTGTATGTACCCCCGTATAGGTATGATGTCGAAACAATGTTATCACCACTTTCAAGGATATTTGTAAGTGCAATAAACTGGGCGGCCTGCCCCGATGCTGTGGCTAATGCGGCAATACCTCCTTCAAGGGCGGCCATTCTTTTTTCAAAAACATCAGTTGTTGGATTTTGAATACGAGTGTAAATGTTTCCGAACTCCTTTAAGCCAAATAGGTTAGCTGCATGGTCAGCATCTTTAAAAAGGTAGGATGAGGTTTGATAAATAGGTACAGCCCGTGATAGCGTGTTTGGATCAACATCATGGCCTGCATGTAGTTGAAGGGTTTCAAAATGAAAATTAGACATATTTTTAGTGCTAAGAGTTAAATTACTATATAATTATCAGGAAAATCAGATTCTTGGATATTTGCCCGGAGCACCGTACTCTGAACTGCAAAAACGAGAAAAATTTATAGTCAGGCGGAATGCACCAGGCAATTACATGCCCATATGCATTCGGTGAATTATTGTATTCATGAAAACAGCTATATTAAGGGAATAAATATTAAAAAAGAAATTCTTTATCATTGCCTTAACATTTTTCTGTTGGAGTTTTTTCATTCCAAATTGGATGTTTTGCAAAGATGAATAAAACCCTGCAGAATTCAAACAACTTTTTAAATAGATTTGAAATGAAAATTATTGTAATAAACTATAAGTAAAACAGCCTTAAAAAGAATAGAATATAACAATAGAAAAGTTATTTGGTATTTCCGAAAAAATTTCAACATTTTTTAATTTTTCGGGTTAAAACATTTTTTTCTTAAATAAGCCCCTTGAATGAGTAGGTTTTAAGCCAAAATACCAGGTGCATTCAAATGATGGATAGATTTTAATTTTTGTATCCGAAAAACTTCCCATCGATAAAATGTAACCAAGAGTAACTGAGATGTTTTTTGACACAAAATTCTGAAGGCCCGCATGATGTTCCATTGCAAACTGACCAGGGAAGTTTCCGAAGAAAAATTTAAACCCTCCCTCAATAAGCATTTCATTTGGTAATTGATAATCTGCCCTTAACCTTGCCGAATAAAGCAATCCCTGTCCTGTTAGGGCTGTACTCCTGCTACCTAAAATATGTTCATCAATATGTTTTAATTGGTTTTTTTCAAAGGTAAACCCTGCATCTACTGATGCCGCAGCTGTAATTATAAGGTACGGGTGGGTTTTTGAACATCCCTCATCTCCACCAAAGTATTTGCTTACTATAACCTCATTTCTTAATGTCAGAATAAAGGGAATATAAGTCAATGTGTCAGCAATTGTCTGAAGATTATTTGTTTGGGCCCACTTTAAGCCAGGAGATGCTGAATATAATCCATGCCTTGTTGCTACTAAAATTTTTTTGTTGTAGTGGGTTTTTTTTACCATTATGTTGGGAACCCAATAATTTATTGGCACTATTGAAGAAATTTCATAACCGTTTTTTAATCCATAACGTGACGGGGAAACCAGGCTAAGGTTACCTGTTTTTTCAGAAACAGTAAAAGCTGTTTCCGACGACCATATAAAATCATCGCGGTCCAACGATTTTCTTGTTCCCATAGGCTGTAATTCGTTAAACGCGTTTCCCTGGTTAACTTTTTTCTGACGGGTTTCCAAATCTTTGGTTGCTTTTTCAACCGAATTGTGTTTTTTAATGGGCCAAACCTGGGCATTGGCTGGCAAGGGCTGTATTTGCAGGAGTACAATAACCAAAAATGTTAAACCAGATAGTTTCACTAGTAATTAATTTAGTTATATCATTTGTTTCGGCAAATGCTTGGGTAATTAAATACTGTTTCTTGTATATACCCTTTACTTGCCGTGGGTAACCTTCCTTTCGCAATTTTCATCCAAAAATTATTATTTTAAAAATATAACCTGATTGCCATCTTCATAAAGGAAAGTAATATTTTAAAATCTTGATTGTTTACCCCTATTACCGCTCAGTTGGTTCATAAAGATTTTACTAATTAACAATTAAAACGTTTATAACCACGCATTTATTTTATTAATAATAGCAAATGTTTGATTAATATTTGGCTTAAACAAATTTTAATGAAAAATAGAAAAAATTAAGAAACTTTTAACACCAAATAAGTTTCCAGGGTGTTTTTGTTTAATAAATTTGCATCATGGAAGAAAAGAAGAAAATAATTCTTGAAAAGGCGGTTGAATTGTTTTTTCAGTATGGGATACGGAGTGTTTCTATGGATAATATCTCCGGAGAACTTGGGATTTCAAAAAAAACACTATACCAGTTTTTCAACGATAAACAAGACCTCGTTAGAGAAACTATGCATTATAGTATAGCAGGTATACTTGATCATTTTTACGAATTTGAAAGCGATACACGGAATGCAATTGAAAAGTTTTTATATCACCGAAGGTTGCTTTTGGAAAAGATGGCTCGCTCTAATAATTCAATAGTGTTCGATTTAAAAAAGTATTATCCTTCAATTTACAATGATTTAAGAGATTTCAAACGTAGCAGAATATATGAAGCGCATTTAGCCAACCTAAAGCAAGGAGTTGTTGAAGGTTTATACCGTAAAGAAATAAATGCTGAATTACTGGCTAAAATGGTTACAGCTCATCAAATTTACACTTTCGATCCGGTTAACGGGGTTTTTACCATGGAAGATTATTTCAAAAATGATTTGCTGGAACAATTTATTACATATCATTTAAATGGAATTTGCACACCATTGGGACTTGAAGTGTTAAACAGGATAAGAAATTATGCTCAACCTGATTTTATTTATTGAAGAGTTCATTTTTTATTGTGTTCGTTAATGGGTATAATGTGTTCAATATTGAACAGGAAAAACATAATTTGATTATATTAAAAATTTTATAATATGTAGAAATAGAGAACATTGCAAAAAGAGGCAAAAAATTTGTAAAGCCCAAACAGTTTGTAATTTATATTAGCTTCAAAAAATTTAATGATATATTTTTTATGCAAAGTTTTTTAAAAAGGACAATAGTTTTGTTTTTATTTGTTGGTGTTACTTTATATGTAAAATCACAACAAAATGTTTCTTCATTTTCACTTCAGCAGGCCCTGGAATACGCTTCGGAAAATGCATATCAAAAAGTAATTACTGATTATGATGTTATCTCGGCACGCAAAAAAATTTGGGAAACCATAGCATCAGGGTTACCACAGGTAAATTTAAATGCGCGTTACAACCACTCCCTGGATTTAACAAAGAGTTTATTACCAATTGAATTTTTTCCTGAAGAAAACTGGCCGGCGGGTAGCAAAGCCGGCGATAAAATACCGGTTTCTTTTGGTACAGCTTACGATGCCAATTATGATGTAGGAGTTTCCCAGTTAATTTTTGATGGGTCCTATTTTGTAGGAATTCAGGCCACCAGAGTTTTTCTTGATTATACCAGGCAGCAACAAACAAAGGCAGTTGTTGATGTACGTAATACAGTGGCCCAGGCTTACTTCCTGGTATTGAGTGCAAAGGAAAACAGCAAGGCTTTTGGTGATAACCTTAAGGTTAATGAGAAATTGCTTGCCGAAACAAAGGCTATGTTTAGTGGGGGTTTTATTGAGTCATTGGATGTTTCACAAGTTGAACTAATGGTTAATGATGCCCGGAAACGTTTAAAGGAAGCACAACGTAGTGAAGAGGTGGCTTTGGCTGTTTTAAAATTTTCTATGGGTTTGGCACCCGAATTATTGTTGGAATTATCAGACTCATTGGAGTTTCTTACAAGCCGTATTATGGCAGGTGGAATTTCTGACACCGTTTTGGTGGTGGAGGATATTGTGGACTATCAACTCGCAAATACAAATGTAGAAACTCAAAGGTTGCTCCTTAAAAATGAAAAGGTTCAGTATCTGCCTAAAATAAGCGCTTTCTACAATTTTCAGAAAACAGGATACTCTGATGAATGGAACCTGTTTAACCAGGAGTGGTATAAGTCCCAGTTTGTTGGTTTGCAACTAAGTTTACCCATATTCTCGTCGGGGATGAGGAATTCAAAAATTCAGCAGCAAAAGTTAAACCTGTTGAAAAGCAAAAGTGAAAAGGAAATGCTAATTCACAATTTGCAAAATGAATACCTGGTGGCCCTTACCAATATGAAAAGTAGTTATGATCAATTTGTTTATAGTACTGCAAACAGAAACCTTGCTAAAGATATATTTGAAAAAACCAGGATTAAATTCGGTCATGGAATTGCTAGCAGTTCTGAATTGTCGCAACAGCAAGGACAATATATTGAGACACAAATGGGTTTTGTGCAATCAGCAGTTAATTTAATGAATGCACATATTGCCCTTTTAAAGGCAACCGGAAAATTATAAATTGTTTACCCTTGTAAAGTTTATATTATGTTATAAAAGCGCAAACAAACTTATTATTAAATACAAATGGGTTAACCTTAAAATTCGAAAATAAACCTTGAAATTAAAAAAATGATATCGCATTTAAATAATCAAATTATGAAATACCCAGGTTTTGTAAACACAACTTGTTCCGACTTTTCGGGAAACACCAATGAACAAAATTTATATCATGGGTGTTCCCACAAAATTTCGGGGCAGGCAATCCTACCTTTTAAAATAAATTTTAACCGGATGAAATTTAAAGATATAAATGTTCATTGGTGTTATGCCATAAAACTAATCTCTTTAGCTATTCCTTTCGTCTTTTTATTGTCAGTAACAGTATTACAATCAGGATGTTCGGCAACGGTTGAAGATCAAAAAAAAGAGAAACAGGCCCGGTTGGACAAGTATAAGGGAGAACTGGTTGAATTAAGAAAGAAAATTGCAAATCTTGAATCTGAACTGAATGTGGAAACTTCCCGGAACGTGGTTGCTGTAGGGTTAAAGGTTATTGAAAGAGAGAATTTCAGACATTTTGTAAATGTAATGGGCAAGGTAAAATCTGATCAAAATATTTTAGTAAGCCCCGAATCACCCGGAAATATAGTTAGTATCTTAATTAAAGAAGGCGACCATGTTTCAAAAGGGCAGGTTCTTGCTCAATTAAATACCGAAGCTTTGGACAGGTCAATTCAGGAGGTTGAGGTTAATCTCGAATTGGCACGAACCTTGTTTCAAAGGCAGGAAATTCTTTGGAAACAGAATATTGGCAGTGAAGTTCAGTTTTTAGAGGCCAAGTCAAATAAAGAATCTCTCGAAAAAAGGCTTGAAGGATTAAAAGCTCAAAAAGGTATGGGGGCTGTAAAATCACCTGTTAATGGGGTTGTTGATGAACTATTACAAAAAAGAGGTGAAATTGCAGGGCCTTCTATCCCATTTGCAAGAGTGGTTAACCTGGATAATATTTATGTAACAGCCGATGTGTCAGAATCATTTCTTACAAACATTAAGAAAGGAGATCAGGTTGAAATTGAATTTCCCATTATTGAAAAGACTATTACCGCCAGCATCGACCGGACTTCTTCAGTAATTGATGCTGATTCACGAACTTTCAGAATCCGTGTAGATCTTAAAAATACCGACAGACTAATTCGACCTAACCTTATGGCGGTTCTGAAATTGTGTACCTATCAAAATAAAGAGGCAATTGTTGTTCCTTCGCTAATAATTAAAAAGGATTTTACCGGTGAATTTTTATTTATTGCAGTTGAGGAGGAGGGCAAATTGCTGGCACGAAAAAAATATATCGAAACAGGGCTTAAGGATAACAGTGTTATTTTAGTTAATAAAGGCCTTGAACCTGGTATGCAGATAATTACTGAAGGTTTTGCACAGGTAGTTGATGGAACTCAACTTCAGGTTAAATAGTGATTATATTTTAATAAATTTTACATGAATAAGGTTTGGCAATTACTTCGGATTAATTATTAATATGCCAAATTTACAGAAAGTATTTTATAAGGCTTTTACCAAGGCAATGGATGTGCGCCTGAAATAAGTTTATAATAATTAATTTAAGGTTATAGTACCCTTTGTTTATTTGATTTATAATATGATAGCTGAATTATCCTGCTTTTCAAATAAAATGGGTAATTTATTTATCAGATCAATAATAAAAAAATTATGGAACGTATAAAAGACGGCGATATTAGTCACCGGGAGTTTAAAGCTACCTTTTGGGCTTTGAGCAATAAAAATACAATTTACATCCTTACCTTTTTCCTGCTTTTGGGAGGTTTTTTAACTTACAGGGGGATGCAAAGGGAGTTATTTCCTGAAATTGTAGTACCATATATTATGATACAAACCCCTTATCCGGGTAATAGTCCTCCGGATATTGAAAATTTGATAACCAGGCCAATAGAAAAAGAATTGAAAGGTTTAAACGGAGTTAAACGATTGTCATCATCCTCTTATCAGGATATGAGTTTGATTTTGGTTGAGTTTGAAGCAGATATTGAAGTTAAAACGGCCCTTCAGGATGTTAAGGACCAGGTTGATAAAGCAAAAAGTGATTTGCCCGAAGACCTTGAATATGATCCAATTGTTGAAGATATTGACTTTTCCGAATTTCCGGTGTTAAACATTAACCTGTCGGGCGATTACAGTGTTTACGAATTAAAAAGATTTGCCGAAAGCCTAAAAGATGAATTTGAATCAATGAGGGAGGTAAGGGAGGCTGATATTAAAGGTGTGGATGAACGTGAAATAAAAATTCATATTGATCCGCTAAAATTGGAAGCCTATAATTTAACGTTTGCCGATATTGAATATGCAATACCAAGCGAGAATGTTACAATTGGTGCCGGTGAAATTACAGTTGACGGAACACGCAGGTCTCTACGTACTGATGCCAATTACAGCGATATGAGCGACATTGGAGGTACAATTATTAAGTTCGAAAATAATAAAATAGTCTACCTTCGTGATGTTGCCGAAATTATTGATGGTTTTGAAGAGAAAAGTTCAATATCGAGACTAAACGATCAACCTGTTGTTACCCTTAGTATAATAAAAAAGAGTGGGGAAAACCTGCTTGATGCCACAGATAAAATCTTTGCTTCAATAACTGAGCGTCAGAAAAACAATACCCTCCCGGCCGACCTTACTGTAACCCTAACCGACGATCAATCGGTTTATATACGAGATCAGATTAGCAACCTGGAAAATTCCATCATTCTTGGGATGATACTGGTAATGCTGGTTTTGTACCTCTTTTTGGGAATTAGGAATGCTATTTTCTCAGGAGTGGCAATCCCTCTTTCAATGTTTATTTCATTCCTTGTTTTGGGTGAAATGGGATATACAATAAACACCATGGTTTTGTTTGGCCTGTTGCTTGCCTTGGGAATGCTTGTGGATAATGCCATTGTGGTAATTGAAAATTCATTCAGGTTATTCGAATCAGGTTATTCAAGAATTGATGCGGTTAAAAAGGGAACCAGCGAAATTGCTATCCCAATTATTTCGTCAACAGCAACCACGTTGGCAGCATTTTTCCCGCTTCTATTGTGGCCCGGGATTATGGGGGAGTTTATGAAATATTTGCCCATTACACTAATTGTGGTTTTAGCATCATCTTTATTTGTAGCCCTGGTTTTAAATCCGGTTTTTGCAGCAAGGTATATGAAAGTTGAAGACCCCTCAGCTAAAGCAAATTACAAACTTTTATTTATTATAACAGGGTCTCTGGCCGGATTAGGGGTTGTATCATATTTTTCGGGAAGTATTCTTTGGGGAAACATTTTAGTTTTACCATTTTTATTAAGCCTGATAAGTGTTTATCTTCTTAAGCCTCTGGCTGTTTGGTTTCAACATAAGTTGCTGCCCTGGCTCGAGAATAAGTATGAAGCAATATTGCGGTTTGCATTGAAAAGGCAAACTTCAAAATGGTTGTTAGTTTGGATGTTCGGTTTACTTATTCTTTCAATAATGTTCTTTTTCTCATCAAATCCCAATATAATATTTTTCCCCGACAGCGACCCTAAAACAGTTTACATTACTATGGAGTTGCCATTAGGGACAGATATTGATAAAACTGATGAAATTACAAAGAAAGCCGAAAAAATAATTTTTGGGGTTCTCGAACCTTACGAAAAAATTGTTAAATCGGTTGGTGTTAATGTAGGAAACGGTAAAGGAGGATTTTTTGAGTCAAGCAGGTCGCCCAATAAAGCTTTGGTAACCATAACCTTTGTTGAAATGATTGACAGGGAAGGTATCAGTACTTCTATGATTATGGGTAAATTATCTGAGTCCCTGAAGGGATTTGTTGGGGCCAAGTTTTTTGTTGAAAAGGAGGAAAACGGGCCACCGGTTGGTAAACCAATTAATATTGAAGTGTCGGGTGATGACTTTGATAAGCTTGTACAACTTTCGGAGGATATGAAGAAAACAATTGATGAACAGCAAATCCCCGGAATTGAAAACCTGGAGCTTGATATTAATATTAACAAGCCGGAGATGCAGATTTTTATAGACAGGGATAAAGTACGAAGGCTGGGATTATCAACCCAAATGGTGGCCGGAACCTTACGGACGGCATTATACGGCTCACGGGTCGATAAATTTAAGGATGGGGAGGATGAGTATGATATTATGGTAAGGTTAAAGGATAAATACCGGTATGATGTCTCTTCATTGATGAACCTTAAGCTTAAGGTTGAGAAGGAGGGAATAAGTTACCATATTCCTATTTCATCAGTGGCAAGTTATCAATACGGGTCAACTTATGAAAACATTAAACGTAAAAACAATTCAAGAATGATTACCCTCTTTTCAAATATAGTTGAGGGTTATAATGAAAACAGGGTTAACGAGAGTATCCGGGGTGTTTTGAAAAATTACGAAATGCCGGCAGGATTTAGATGGGAAATGACCGGCGAGCAGGAAGAACAAAAGGAAACAATGGAGTTTTTAATTAAAGCTTTGCTAATGGCCGTGTCATTTATTGCAATGATTCTGATAACCCAGTTTAACTCAGGAGCAAAACCGTTAATAATTATGGCAACTGTAGTTTTAAGTACAATTGGAGTTTTTATGGGACTGGGAACTTTTGGGATGGAGTTTGTAATTTTAATGACCGGAGTTGGAATTGTTTCATTGGCTGGAATTGTGGTAAATAATGGAATTGTTCTGATTGATTATATAGATTTGAAACGCAAAGGCTTAAAAGAAGAAAAAGGTTTACACATAAACGAAAGATTATCACGTGAAGATGATGTTGATTGTATTGTAAAAGCAGGAAAAACACGTTTGCGCCCTGTTTTGCTAACTGCCATTACTACAATTCTAGGGTTAATACCGCTCGCCATAGGCTTAAACTTCGATTTTTTTGGTTTGTTTAAAGAGCTGGACCCTCATATTTATTTTGGTGGCGAAAATGCTGATTTTTGGGGACCAATGGCATGGACTGTTATATTTGGTTTAACAACTTCAACAGTTTTAACTTTGTTAATGGCTCCGGTTATGTATAGCCTGGCAGTAAGGGCCAGAAACAGGCTTTTTAAACAAAAACCTTTGGAACAGAATCATATTTGACCCAGATTTGTCTGTACCCGGTTTTTGTATTGACCGTTATTTGAAATTTAGAGTCTTAAGTTGTTGATTATGCTAATTCTATTTTGACAAATCGCTAAAGAAACACTAAATATTTGTAATCAGAAATGCTTACAAATTAAGATTTTCTAAAGCCGGTATACAATTTAAACCAGTTAAGGAAAAGAATTTTTAAGAGGGTGTCTCAAAAGTCCGAGACGCCCTCTTTTTATTCGTACTCCTATCCGAAAAGTTTTTCAAATATTCAATTCTAATAGTCTTTAAAAAACTTTTGAGACAGCCTCTTAAAATAGTTTTAGGGTAAAATATTTCTACTAATCTTTGAAAGAGGATATTTTACAACAACATCATACCCTTTACCCAAAAGACTTTTTAAAATGCAATACCTAGGGTTACGCCCGGTCTAACACCAAAACCATCCCAAACACCAACATCAAAATCTTCTTCTGCACCTGATTTAATTTTTAAATCACCTTTTGTATATGAAGGGCCAATAAACAAATCAAGGCTTATACGCTCTTTAAAAATCCATTGGCGGCCTATTAATAGCCCTCCTCCTACACCTGTTAATTCAGCTTTTCCGTCAGCGTTTTCGGCAGTGAGAGATAAACTTGTATACCTTAAATAAGGTGCAATGTAAAAACCTTCAGGCGCAGGTTTATCACTTAAATAAAAGCGATATTCAGGGGTAACGGCCCAACCGGTGATATCAGAATCACCAAATCCCCATGAAGTAAATAGGAAACCCAGGGTCAGAGAAGAACTTTCAGAGAGTGTGCGCTCATAAAAAAAAGAACCTGTTCGTAATAAAGGACTGAACAGATTTGCCTTTACTAAGTTTTTTACCTGCCCCTGTGTTGAAGCAAATGAAATAAACACCAGAGCAACAACGATTAATTTTCTCATAAAAAATGGATTTTAAAATTAATTTGCATTATTACTGTTAAAGTATGTATCCACCAGGCGTGTTAACATATTTTAACACACAAATGTGTGACAAAAATAATCATTTTTTAAAGTAAATGATTATTGGTCCACTTTTTCTTTATAAGCCCTGATATTATGTTTTTTTATGAATAACAAACCAACTTAATGCTCAAAGGATAACAGATTTATCCAGGTTCATTTGATAAAGGCAGGCACAGGCTTTTGCATCACTTAATGCATCATGATGTTTTAACGCAATATTATTTTTTATGCATAAATCAGCAAGATTGGATTTGTATATCCGGTAAGTACATTTTTTCTCATATTCAGGTTCAGGAAGATCGTAATATTGCAAGGTGTTTTTTAATACCGGAAAGTCAAACGAAATCCCATTGTGAGCGACAACAGTCTGGTATTTAACATAGGGTTCAATAAGGTGCCAAATTTCATCGAAAAAAGGTGATTGGGCTGTTTGCATTGGGGTAATGCCATGAACCTGAATCATTTTATATAAGTAAAAGTTTTTTGGAGGTTGAACCAAAAGGTTTATTTCCTTAACTATTTTACCATTTTCAACCCGTACCAATCCCACCTGGCAAATACTCTCCAGCAAGCTCCCTGTGCGGTTTCAAAATCAATGGCTGTAAATGATTTATTATCCATTAATTAATTCTTTTCACTTCAAATTTAGGTTTAATAATTAAAAATTGAGTAGAGATTCAGTTTGTTTTACATTACAGTTTCCAGAAAAACAGGGAAAACATGAGGTATTGCAGGCAATGAGCGTGAATTGTACTTAAAGCCTTTAAGAGATTATTAAATTAGGAATTATTCAGATTTTTGTAATATTCTGTGAGCTTTTTTTAGATGCAGATCTGATATAATGGCAACATTAAGTTCAGTTGAACCGGTAAAAAACCTGTTGAGCTTTTTTTCTAAATAGAATATGGCATTAAAACATGCTGAAGTGAATTTATAATTAATCAAACCATTTACATCAATTACAACAAAAAACAAAAAAAGGCTGCATTTTTTTGCAACCTTTTGATTTTAAAGTGGGCCCAGCTGGGCTTGAACCAGCGACCCCCTGATTATGAGTCAGGTGCTACTAACCAACTGAGCTATGGGCCCCAAAAACAACTCGTGAAGAGTTATTTTTTGTGAGTGCAAAAATACAAAGAAATTGCAATTATCAAACAACATTTATGCAATTAACGAGGTTAAATAATATAAAGTTTAAAGTAATGAAGATTAAATTTTTGACAGAATGAGAGTTGTACTTTGAAATAGTAAATTTTTTTACTTTGTTTGTGGCATATTTTATTTTAATAAAATGAATTATCTGGAAGGTATATCATCAATAATTTTTGATTTAGGCGGGGTTATTATTGATTTGGATATTGAAAAAACAAAAGCAGAACTATGCAAGGTTCTTGGGTTTTCACAGCCCAACCTATATTACTCTAACGAGTATGCCCCCTTGTTTTCCGAGTTTGAAGTGGGTAAAATTTCAGAAAAGGGATTTATTGATGGGTTAATACAAAAATCGTTAAACGAAAGTTCGCCTGATCAGATTATTAATGCATGGAATAGCATGCTGGTTGAAATACCGCAGGAAAGGATTAAAATGCTTGAAATATTAAAGAAAAAGTACCGGCTTTTTATATTGAGCAATACCAATTCAATTCATGTTGAAAGGTTTGAGAAAATGGCCACGGGCTACCACTCCTTAGCTGAATTGTTTGAAAATGCTTATTATTCTCATATAATAGGTTTTCGCAAACCAAACGTTGAGGCATTTAAAGCGGTTATTGACGGAAGCAAACTTAACCCGCATACTACATTGTTTGTTGATGATTTGCAGGCTAATATTGATGCCGCAAATACTTTAGGTTTTAAAACCCTTCACATTACCGGCAAATCTGACGTTTCAAAAATTTTAACTGCAAATAGTAATTTTTGAAACAGGTGGCGTTAATTGCCCGAATTAAAACAAAAAATAACACATTCTGGTCTTAGTTCTTAACCAGTAACAAAACATCTTCACGCACAGGTGTGTCGCGCCCGTTTTTAAAAGCCTGCAATTTTTATCATTTGAACCATTT
This sequence comes from Marinilabiliaceae bacterium, assembly GCA_037439945.1. GTDB lineage: Bacteria > Bacteroidota > Bacteroidia > Bacteroidales > Marinilabiliaceae > CALEUX01. The sequence continues at coordinate 6,596 of JBBIVA010000001.1, read as the reverse complement.
AATTAGTATTAAATAGTATCCTAAGGAAAAAAACTTAATTATCAACTGTTTTAAATTTATTCAATAAATTTATAGCCTACTCCCTTAATGGTCCTTATGTGCTCCGGCCCAATTTTCTCTCTTAATTTTCTAATATGGACGTCAATAGTTCTGTCACCCACAATTATGTTATCTCCCCAAACAGCATTATAGATATCATCCCTTGAGAAAACAATATCGGGTTTTGAAGCAAGTAGCAGTAGCAGCTCAAATTCCTTTTTAGGAAGTATGAGCTCTTCATCAATAACCGTAACTACGTACCTTTCCTTATCAATTTTAAGTGATCCGAAATTTAAAATTGTATTTTCGGCAGGTTCAGGGGTTGGTAAAATTGTATTATAGCGTTTAAGTAACGCTTTAATCCTTGAAATAAGAACCTTAGGCTTTATGGGTTTGGTAATATAATCATCAGCCCCGGCATCAAATCCTGCTATTTGTGAATAATCTTCGCCCCGGGCAGTTAAAAAAGCAACAATTGTGTTTTTCAACGAAGGATGCTTTTTAATTTCTTCACAAGTTTCAATTCCATCCATGCCCGGCATCATAACATCAAGTATTATAAGGTGGGGTATTGAGCTTAGAGCTTTATTTATTGCTTCGTGGCCATTTTGAGCAGTAAATACCGTAAACCCATCTTTTTTAAGGTTGTACCCAATAAATTCCACTATATCGGGTTCATCATCGACCAAAAGAATTTTAAACTTTTCTGCGTTATTCATAATTAAATAATTAAGGGGCTTTTTGTAAAGTAAATGTAAAGGAGGTTCCTTTACCTGATGTGCTGTTAACATTAATTGTTTGATTGTGAGCTTCTATAATGTGTTTAACTATTGCCAGTCCCAAACCTGTTCCCCCCTGGTCACGCGAGCGGCTTTTATCAACTCTGTAAAACCTTTCGAATATTCTATGTAATTCATTTTCTGCTATTCCAACCCCATTGTCTTTTACCTGGATAAGAATTACCTTATCCATGTCATAAAAACTTATTGAGGTTTGTCCGTTATTCTTTCCGTAGTTTATTGAGTTTAATACAAGATTGCTTATTAATTGAAAAATTCTTTGTTTATCTGCAAAAACCATTGTGTTCCTGTCTGACGATTTTCCAAAACGCAGGCTAATTTCCCTAGTTTCCGCCCTGATTTCATGTAACTCAAAAACATCTTCAATAAGACTGTAAAGATTAAACTTCTCGTAATTGAGTTCAAGTTCGCCTGACTCCAATTTTGCAATGGCTTCAAGGTCGTTAATAATAGAAATCATTCTATCAATACTTTTTTCGGTTCTTTTAAGATATAGAATGTTAATATTTGGGTCATCCAAACCTCCTTCAAGCAGGGTAAGTATATAACCCTGTATATTAAAAGTGGGAGTTTTCAGTTCGTGTGAAACATTGCCCAAAAATTCTTTTCTGTATTGTTCAAGCTTACGAAGTTGCTGAATTTCCTGGGTTTTTACCTTCATCCAGGCCGTAACATCATTATCAACCTGTAAAAACGCATCTTTTTCTGATCCCAGAATTTCATTTTTAGTTGGTTTAAAGTTATGAATTGCCTTGTAAATGGGTTTAATTTTGGCGTAAATAAACGAGTTAATGAAATAATTAACTATAAAAAAGATTAAGATAACAAAAACGGGAATTGTTATACTCAATGATAACAGGCTGTATGCAAACAGTTTATTGGTAAAGTAAAACAGTACTCCGGAAATGAGAGTTGTAAGAGTTATTAATAATGCGGCTCTTTGGTGAACGATGAATTTCATTTTCATCATAATAAAATTGATTTTTGAAGGTATGATGGCTTGTCCCTATACATCAAGAGAACTCGCCCCGAACATTCGGGGCCCGTTTCATTTGAAATAATATTAACAAAATGAGACGGATTTTTACCCGCGTTGCAATAGATTTTTAAATTGCACGATTGAATATAAATCCTTATTGATGCTAAAATGTTTTTGTATTTCAACGATATATTAAAAATAACATCATTTTTCCATCCGGGAGTATTTTTAAAATAAGTCCGGATAGCCTGCCCTATATATCTGGACAAGTAGTGTTTGCAAAACTTGGTGTTTCATTGATACAAAGTTAGATTAATTTATTTTTGTTGATATTAATAAAAAATGTTATAATCAATGTAAAGAAAATGTTAAGTAGTGTTTTGGCCTGATTAATAATTAATTTACAAAAGTTTTAAGGTTTATAAATAATGAAATCTAACAATAAATTAATGTTTGAAAATTTTTAACTGTACGTTTCTGCATTTACTTTTGGTGTCAAATTAAATATATAATGTTACTAATCTGGATTTCTTTTGTTTTATTATCAGTTCTGGCAATTTTACACCTGGTAGTTGGTGTATCCAACGATGCCGTAAACTTTCTGAATTCGGCAATTGGCTCCAGGGTTTCGTCCCGAAAGGTTATTTTGATTATAGCGGGTATAGGTCTGTTAACAGGAACTTTTTTTGCTGGAGGGATGATGGATGTTGCAAGAAACGGGGTAATTTACCCGGAAAGTTTTTCCCTTACAGAATTACTAATAATCTTTTTAGCAGTTGTAATAGTAAATATTGTTATAATTGACAGTTTTAATACACTTGGGTTTCCTACTTCTACCACAATATTGGTAATATTCAGCCTTATTGGCGGGGCACTTGCAATGAGTCTGTTTAAGGATTCAAATGACCAGGGATACACATCATTTATTAATACCAACAAAGCTTTTCTCGTTTTTGCCGGAATATTGGTTTCTGTTTTTCTGGCATTTATTTTCGGGGCAGTGGTCCAGTTTATTACCCGACTTGTTTTTACTTTTAGGTTTAAGGGCAGGTTTTTATTTTTATTTTCAGTGGCAGGTGCAGTAGCCATAACATCTATTTTGTTTTTAATAATTAAAAAGAATATAGGGGGTTATTTACCAATGGATGATTATTTTAATATGCTCCCTTTTGGTAAAATTGAAAGTTTGGGTGTGTTGTTTGCATCAACATTTATACTATTTTGGGGTTTGGGGCTTATTTTCAATATTAATATTCCCCGATTGGTGGTGTTTTTTGGAACTTTTGCCCTGGCTCTTTCTTTTGCAGCAAACGACCTTGTTAATTTTATTGGGTTGCCACTAACAGGTATTGAAAGCATAAAGGCATTTTTGACACAATCAGGGAACAATCCGGAAACTTTTAAACTCGAATTTTTAAATAAAAACTGGATTCAGTCAAATCCATTTAATGACATTGTTTACTTATGGGTTTTTTTATTGTCAGGGATAATAATGATTGTGGCTATATTTTATTCAAAAAAATCGGAGTCGGTTACTGATACTGAAATCTATCTGGGAAGACAAACCCACGGATACGAAAGGTTTGAACCTTCGCCGCTTTCCAGGTTGCTGGTTCGCCAGTTTTTGTTTTTTTACAATAAAATGTACGTCATGCTTCCTACAGGGGTAAAGAACTTTTGTTCCGCAAGATTTGAACAACCTGAACCTGGGACGGGAGTAATAAGTGCTGATAATGAAGTTTTTTTTGATACTGTCAGGGCTTCAGTTAATTTAGTTGTTGCCAGCATATTAATTTCAATTGGGACTTATTACAGGTTTCCACTTTCAACAACCTTTATTGTATTTATGGTTTCAATGGGTACATCATTGTCCGATCGTGCCTGGGGGCGCGAAAGCGCAGTTTACCGTATTTCAGGTGTTTTATCAATATTGGGAGGTTGGTTTATTACTGCTTTTTTAGGGTTTTGGGGTTCTTTTTTTATCACCATATTAATTTGGTGGGGGGGGATAATTGCAATTTTGTTATTGTTTTTACTTACCATAGTTTTTTTGTGGAGAACAACAGTTTCATACAGGCGAAAGCGTGAAAAGGAAATTAAGGCTAAAAATGTTTTTTATAACGAGGCAATTGAAAGTATTGAATGGTTGCATGATGCAGGAAGTGAGAAAATAAGGAGAGAATTGTTGGAAGTATCAAAAATATATTTTCTGATTTTACATGGATTAATGACTGAAAACATAAACCAGACAAAAGAAGGATATGAAAAATCAATTGCTTTAAAACAATCAGCAAATAAATTTAAAGGGGAAATGTTTTTTGCATATAGTAAACTACCCGATGAATCGCAGGATTCGGGTCAATTGTTTGTTCAGGCGCTCGATTATCTATCCGAATTATCAAATACACTTGGAATTATAGCGCCAATGGTTTTTTATCATGTCGAAAACCAACACAAAGGCCTTACTTCATCGCAATTTGAAGACATAAATGTTTTACAGGACGAAGTAGCATCATTTTTCAATTTTATGATTCATCTTGAAAAAGAAAAAAGGTTCAGCAGTTTTAGTGAATTAAAGCAGAAACAAATCAATACTATTGAATTAATTGACGATTTAAGACTGGTCCAAATACGAAGGATTCGCGCCGGCGAAGGTAAAACAAGGATAAATGTTATTTTCATGGAAATTTTAGGTGAAACTAAAAACCTGATGATTTACGCATATAATCTTTTTCAAGCCCTTCGTGAATTTCACATGCAGTCGGTTAATCCCAAACATAAATTATGATTTCAGTTGGTTTAGCTAATTTTAACTTTAACAGGTTAATAATCTGTTTATATTTGTGCCCTAAATTTAATGCCTTATTGAATGATTTCGATTGATGGGTTAACGGTTCAATTTGGGGGGACCACATTATTTAAAGATGTTTCTTTTGCAATTAACGATAAAGACCGCATTGCTTTAATGGGAAAAAACGGGGCAGGAAAGTCAACCCTGCTTAAAATCCTGGCCGGTGCCAGAGAACCTTCATCGGGAAGGGTTTCTTCACCGCAGGATACTGTTATTTCATATCTGCCCCAACATTTAATGACCGATGATAAGCGGTCGGTTTTTGAAGAAACCGCGCAGGCTTTTGCCCATATACATAAAATGCAGGCACAAATAGAAGAGCTTAATAATCAACTCAATTCGCGCACAGATTACGAGTCGGAATCATACTTCCAGTTAATTGAACAGGTATCGGCATTAAGCGAAAAATTCTACGGAATTGATGAAATTAATTATGAGGCTGAGGTTGAAAAGGTTTTATTGGGACTTGGATTTAAAAGAAATGATTTTACAAGGCTAACAAGTGATTTTAGCGGGGGCTGGCGTATGCGCATTGAGCTTGCCAAAATTCTGCTTCAAAATCCCGATTTAATTCTTTTGGATGAGCCTACCAACCATTTGGATATTGAATCGGTTCAATGGCTCGAAGATTTTCTGGTTAACAATGCAAAGGCTGTAATGGTAATATCGCACGACAGGGCTTTTGTTGATAATATAACTACCCGAACAATTGAAGTAACAATGGGCCGTATTTATGATTACAGGGTTAATTATACCAAATACCTTGAATTAAGGAAAGAACGACGTGAGCAACAGCAAAGGCAGTATGAAGAGCAGCAAAAAATGATTGCCGACAACCAGGAGTTTATTGAGAGATTTAAAGGAACCTATTCAAAAACCAACCAGGTTCAAAGCAGGGTTAGGATGCTTGAAAAGCTTGAGATGGTTGAAGTTGACGAGGAAGATACATCGGCATTAAAACTTAAATTTCCCCCTTCACCGCGTTCAGGAAGTTTTCCGGTGGTAACTGAAGGTCTTAAGAAAAATTACGACCAACATACTGTGTTTTCAGATGTTTCACTAACAATTCAAAGAGGTGAAAAGGTGGCATTTGTTGGCCGTAATGGGGAAGGAAAATCAACGCTCGTGAAATGTATAATGAATGAGATTAATTACCAGGGCAATTTAACCCTAAGCCATAATGTGAAGATTGGGTATTTTGCTCAAAACCAGGCATCTTTACTTGACGAGGAACTTACGGTATTTCAAACTATTGATGATATAGCAAAGGGAGAAATAAGGACTAAAATTAAAGATATTCTCGGAGCATTTATGTTTAGCGGTGATGATGTTACAAAAAAAGTTAAGGTTTTATCGGGAGGTGAACGAACAAGGCTCGCAATGATTAAACTTTTGCTTGAACCGGTTAACCTGCTAATCCTGGATGAACCCACAAACCACCTTGATATTAAATCAAAGGATATCCTTAAAAGTGCGCTAAAGGATTTTGATGGTACACTTATTTTGGTTTCCCATGACCGAGATTTTTTGGATGGATTGGTTGAGAAAGTTTATGAATTTGGTAATAAAAGAGTTAAAGAACATCTTGGCGACATACAAAGTTTCCTATATACCAAAAAGCTGGATAATTTAAAGGAAATTGAGCGGAGTATTTCAAGAAATTAAGCAGTGTTCTATTGAAAAAGCGCATGGATGATTGTTGTCCAATTATCGATAGTATAACCTATCAGGTATAAAGAGGCCGACACAATTACAATGTACCTATCTTTTACTTTAATTGTTTTTTCAAATGTTTGGCTGAATGAATCAGATGAGGTTCTGGATGTTTGGCTGAAGATATAACTGTTTGCAGTTTCAGGCTTAGCTATATCAAAGTAGCCAAACGATGCTTTTCGTTTGCAACCTGCAAATGGAGCTTTGGGTGAAT